>CAYNAW010000006.1:0-47769 GCA_964395545.1 uncultured Candidatus Bathyarchaeia archaeon
AAACGCCTTCAGCGAAACCTCGTTGTAGACCTTCTGGAGCAACACAACCTCCTGCACAAAGGAACACCTCCCCTAGCTTAGACAGAGGACAAGTTCTTCATGCCACCGCAGCAACCGCTCAACCGCCGCCTCAGGGATGCTCTTATCCCGGCGAAACTTCTTAACAACCGCCTCAACTGGCAACCGTCTGGAACCTTCAATCAACTTGTCGGCATAAGCAACAATACGCTCTTCCAAAGATTTGGGAACATAACTCCTAGCAGGAAACCCCAGCCTCTTAGCCTCCCGTTCAGTAATCCCGCTGCCCACATGGCGTTCCACGATGAAGACTAGCTCGTCTGGGAGGTTGAACTCCCTCGCAATCTGTCCTCCAACAACACCATGGTCAACTCCGTGAGTTTTCGCCCGTCCAATATCATGAAGAAGGGCACCTATTCGCACCAACTCAACGTCAACCTTCAGCCCCTTCTTCCTACATGCCTCTGCTATTTCAGCTGCAAAATCCGCCACGGCTACGCAATGATTAACGACTTTCCTTGAGCATCCAGCCTGTTCTAAGAGACTCTTCGCCGCCTCTTCAGACGGCAGGCGCTTACTCACCCAGCTCCTTCCTCAACTGGTCAACTTTTCTCGACAACACATCAACGAGCTTTCCATTATCAAAATGCATCATAGGCTTGTTACATGTTGGGCACCGGAAAACCAGCTCCACTGCCTCCTCGAAGGCAAGTCTCCGGCATCCGGGCGTACCACAGTAGTAGAAATCGTGGTTCTTCTCATAATTCAGCCGGGTGTCCAACTTCTGCAAAACATGCCTTTTCTGATTCGTTATGAAACCTTCAAGCTGGTCAGGCTGCAACTTCCAGTGGAAAATGAACCAACCAGTGTTCTCGTCCCTCGATCTCCTCAGCGAGACAAGTGAATGGTCATACAGCCTATAGAGTATCTTCCGGACAGAATTCAACCGTACCCCTGTCTTATTAGCTATCTGATCATCCGTA
The DNA here is from genome assembly GCA_964395545.1 of uncultured Candidatus Bathyarchaeia archaeon. Classification (GTDB taxonomy): domain Archaea; phylum Thermoproteota; class Bathyarchaeia; order Bathyarchaeales; family SOJC01; genus CAYGVX01. The sequence goes on from CAYNAW010000006.1 coordinate 1,002, forward strand.
ATCTCACCCGTATCCTTCAAGGTGTAGATGACCTTAACGGCCTCTTCCTGTCCCAGCACTTCCGCCACTTTCATCAGCGTCTCATCATCTATGTAAGCCAACGAAATGTACCTCTGCATCTCCTAATAATATAATATCTGAAGGGCGCATAAATCTCTTTATCGAGTCCAAGCTTTGATTTTAGCTTTTCCCTCGTGCGACCACGTTTTTTCCATGTTTCTGTGGAACTATCTGAAGCTTGGCATCTTTAAACTTCGCGGATAATTCCTTTCCCTCAAAAAGCCGATCTAAGAATACGGCCAGGCTCGAACATTCTGAGTGCGGCTGATTTCCGACAGCGACGTTGAAATCTGAGATTTTGTCGGTGAAGAATTCACCCGGGACTTTTTGGCTGCCCACAATAACCATAATGCTTTTTCCCGTAGCTTTAATTCGTCTGAGAACATCGCTGGTCTGAATGTTCTCGCCATAGGCAGTCAGGTGGACAACAATTCCGCCAGACGCCTTCCAATCCTCAAGCGCTTCTCTCCAGGGAATACCCATTTGAAAAAAGAAAGTACCGCCCCAGTTATCAGTTACTTTCTCGACTGTGTCTCTGATTCTCTCATCACTAACGTCGGTAAGTATTATTCCTGATGCGTTGAACGCCCTTGCTGTCAATGCTACATGGGTGGTTACCCTTGTATCTCTGAGTCTATGACCCCACCTCATAATCACCACTTCCAGCACCATGGTCATATCTCCATCAGTTCTCTGACGATTCCACCGTGGGACCTGACGCGTCCAAGGACTTTGTCGGCGAAGTCTGGGTCTGCTTCAAAGACAACATTTGCCGTATCATTTTTGTACTCCACGTTTTTGACGTCGGCGTGATTGAAGAGCCATGAGATGAAGGCAGAGGTCTCGTTCGAGAGCGGCATAGAGAAACCTGCTTTAACATGCCGTGTCAAATGCTCGACCAATTCTCGCTTGAGAAGATTAATGTTCAACTCCTTGAGGGCAGAAATCGGAACGAGGTTAGGAACTGGGCCTTTCAGAGCCTCCACCAATCGTTGGTCCTCTGACTCTGGAAGCAGATCGATCTTATTCAGCGCTGTCACTATAGGGATACCGTGTGCTCCAATTTTCTCGATAGTCTCAAGACTCGTTTTGAACTTCCTTTGGATCTCAGTCAAAGGGTCACTCGCATCTATCGCCAGAAGGATGAGGTCCGAGAAGATGGTTTCTTCCAGAGTTGAGCGAAAAGCTTCGGTGAGTGTGATCGGTAGCCGATCGATGAATCCCACCGTGTCGGTCAGAAGGACGCGCCGTCCAAAGAGGTCAAGGGACCGTGTGGTTGTTGAAAGTGTGGTGAAGAGTCCTTCTCCGGTGGCAGCTGATTCTTTGACGAGGGCATTGAAGAGGGTGCTCTTTCCAGCGTATGTATATCCTGCGAGCGAAATCGATGAAAAGCCAAGTCCTCGTCTGTGTGTTCTGTGGAGTCCTCTCTTCCTTTTGATCTTTTTCAGTCTTTCTTGGATCTTGTGCACTTGCTTCTTCACGGCTTCATAGTACACGTCCACTTCATAGGCGCCCAGTCCCATGAAGCCTGGTTGTTCTTCCATCTTTGCAAGCCGGACTCTCTCCTTTGCATGAGCTAGTTCGTACCTGAGCTTCGCCAGTTGGATTTGATGGTTGGCTTCCGCCGTGGAGGCGCGATGGGTAAATATCTCGAGAATCAGTTGAAATCGGTCTATTGCCTCAACATTTGTCTTCTTAGCGATGTTGTAGGCTTGAACGGGTTTGAGGTCGTTGTCGAAGATTACTCTCTCTGCATTGTGCTCCTTGACGAGTTGCTCAAGTTCTTCCACCTTGCCTCTTCCTATTTGAAACCGGGGATCTGCCCATCGAACCTGTTCTACAGCTTCAACGACGTTGTATCCTGCAGCCTCAGCGAGGCTTCGAAGTTCCTTTAGACTATTGGGCTCGTTTTCCAGTCGTCGTTGCACAATGATAGCTTTCATTTCTCCTTTGCCTCCATCACTTCTCCTTACTCTTCATCAAATCCCCCAACGTGACTGCCTTGGACGGCGTTGCAGCTAAGAGTCCTTTTGGAGGTTTTTCCTCTTTCACCGGGACAAGCAGCTTTATCTTCAGCGCATACTGAAGCTTTTCCGCCAGCTTGTTATTGGGTGTCATTTTTTGGCTTTCGAGCTTTTTGAGCACGGAGATTTTCTCGTTAATCTTTCTGCCCAAATCTTCATGGTTGAGTCCAAGCTTCTCTCTAGCTTGTCTTATGCGTGTGCCAAAATCCTGGGCGAGTTCTAACGGAGACTCTAATGGTGAGGTAGGCTTGGGGGCGGGTCTGACTTTTGGTTTCAGTGGTCTTTGGCTTTTGGCTACTGATACATGTGGTCTCGGCGTCTTGAACTCCCAACTTATCGAACCAAGTGTCGCGCAGTCACTGCACACTACGAGTCGTGCTCCTTCGATTATGGCTTTGTAAGGTTTGCCAGGTATGCTGCGACCGCAGACTTCACACTGCACGTCATTCACCTAAACTGTTTTACCTATAATCGTTTCTTTATAGTTGTCGTATTAGAAAGTGACGTAGGTATGCTAAATAACCCTTTACAGAAAATTCGTATAATCGCAGACTACCAGTTTGGACGAGGCGTTGGGAAGTCGCTTTTCCCTAACGATGTTGAGATTGCCTTCTCTAAGAGGACGGGCAGAATCAGGCATGTATATCTAGAAGGCAAGCTCTTGGGTACTCTGCGTCCCAATGACGGGCTTTTTTCGCTGACTGTGGAGGGTGCCCGTCGACTTATGCTGGTCAAGCCTCTTAGGTATTGGGTTAAGGTTCAAGACGATGTGTCAGACGTCGTCGCTGAAGGACGAAGCGTTTTCGCCAAGCACGTCGTGGATTGCCATGAAGATATCAAACCTGAAGAAGAAGTTGTGGTCGTTGATGGTCGCGGCGAAGTCTTGGCTGTTGGCAGAGCGGTTTTAACCGGGCGAGAGATGAAGGCCTTTATGCACGGCGTCGCCGTCCGTGTAAGGTGGGGCGTGCTGGAGAAGGCAGAGGGAAAGTTAAGAAGGGGAAGCTAGGAGAATATTATGGGAGTGGACTGAGAATGCGCAGGGGGATAAACCCGCGGGAAACCAGGCGAATGATGCAGCGTATGGGTCTGAGTATGGATGCTCTGCCAGACGTTCAAGAGGTCATTCTGAAAACTAGTACAAAGGAAATTGTCGTCGAGGCGCCGGAGGTGGCCGTTCTGAACCTTAAGGGGCAAAAGGTGTTTCAAGTCACTGGTGGGAAGATTTCTGAAAGAGCGTTCGCTGTAGAGGAAAAGAAGTTGGTCATTGCCGAGGAAGACGTGAGGCTGGTTGCTGACCAGACTGGGCGAAGCATGGAAGAAGCGAAACAGGCGTTGGAGGAAAGCGGCGGAGACCTCGCGAAGGCTATTCTTCTCTTGCAGACCAAGTAGCTCAGAACTGTTTTAAGATGTCCTGTTTTTCCATAACGCGGCTGCAGTAGTGGCATCGTAGGATAAGGGGTTCGTGGGATTCCGCGTAGAACTTCGGTTGCACCGGCTCGTTGCTGTTGGATATGCAGGCTGGGTTGTTGCACTTCACCGTTCCAGTTATGGTTGCCGGTAGTTTTACGCGTTTTTTGTCGACTACTTTGTAGTTGCGGACGATGTTTATCGAGGCGTGGGGAGCCAGTAGAGCTATCTTGTCGACTTCCTTAGGTTGCAGTTCTCTTCCCTCTACCTTAACTATGTCTTTTGCACCTAGCTGCTTGCTAGATACGTGCATTGCGATGAGCACGAGCCCGTTTGTTCGTCCAGTTATCCCGAGGATTTTGACCACATCTAATGCGTGTCCGCCTGTTATGTGGTCTATAACAGTGCCGTCTCTTATCTTCGAGACCAGTAGAGTCGTTTCTGCCATGGCGGTTCTGCCCCTTAGACAGATTCATAGAGGGAGGCTATATGGCTTTCCCAGCAAAGAGGTTATTTACGACATATTCTTTTGTGTCTGTGGTGTCTGGACTTGAAGTTTGAGGGACGTGACATTATCTCTCTAAAAGATTTTTCTCGAGAGGAGATCGATTATATTTTGGGAGTGACGCGGACTATGGAGCCCGTTGCGAAGACTGGTTCTGACATGCTGCTGGGCAAAATCCTAGCTACGCTGTTTTTTGAGCCGAGTACGCGTACTCGTTTGAGTTTTGAGTCGGCGATGCACAGACTTGGAGGTTCAGCCATCGGTTTTGCCGAAGCTGAAATCGCGTCGGTGAAGAAGGGAGAGAATCTGGCTGATACTATGCGGGTTGTGGAAAGCTATGCTGACGTCATCGTGGTCCGCCACCCGTTGGAGGGCGCGGCCAGATTGGCGGCAGAGTTTGCTGAGATTCCCGTAATCAATGCTGGTTCTGGAGCAGAGGAGCATCCGACGCAGGCATTGTTGGACCTTTACACTATGGTGAAGGAGAAGGGCAAGATTGACGGGCTGAATGTAGCTCTGGCTGGTGATCTGCGTTATGGGCGGACGGTGCATTCGCTGGCTTATGCGTTGTCATTGTATGATGTGAGGTTATTCTTGGTGTCACCTGACGTTTTGCGCTTGCAGAGGGAGGTTTTGGACGCTATAAAAGAGAAGATTAAGGTTGTGGAGAAAAGGAATTTGGAGGATATTATCGGCGATATCGACGTCTTGTATGTGACGCGTATTCAAAAGGAGCGGTTTCCAGATCCGGCGGAGTACGCGAAGGTTAAGGGGTCTTACAGGGTGGATTTGGGGTTGCTGAGCAGGGCGAAAGGTGATATGATTGTTTTGCATCCTCTGCCTCGGGTTGACGAGATCGCGTCTGAGGTTGACGGGACTGCCCACGCACGGTACTTCCAACAGGTCTATAATGGTATTGTCACGAGAATGGCTCTTTTGGGCTTGATCTTGGGAAAAGTTAGCTAGACGAGTGCGCTTTGACGTAGACTTGCCAGTTCTATATCGTTGCGCGTGGCTGAGCGGTTTACTAGAGTTCGACTTTTTCCCATTTTTGCGTGCGCGTCTGCTTCTGCGCGTATTGCTCCACAGCTTTCATCCACTTTGAACCCATCCATTGTCACGCAAGCGAATTCTAGCCCTGTTTGAGTTAAATTCATATGTCTTCACAGATGCTACTTAGTCTCTGGGAGTACAAAACATGGACAAGGCTTCAACGTTCACGGGCTTTTACAAGCTGCCCGTTGAAGAACGACTCCGAGTCATAAAGGAATTTGCAGACCTGACCGACGAAGAGATCAGCATCCTGAAGAACACGGGTGCGTTACCCGTCGAACTTGCCGACCGCATGATAGAAAACGTGGTAGGCGCTTTCGCCATTCCGCTAGGCATAGCCGTCAATTTCCTCATCAACAAACGGGACTACCTCATACCGATGGCTATAGAAGAACCTTCAGTCGTGGCCGCGGCGAGCTATGCCGCAAAGATGGCACGCGACGGCGGAGGCTTCCACACAAGCAGCACACCACCTATCATGATCGGCCAGATTCAAGCAGCAGGCATGAAAGACCCATATCACGCCAGAGCCGAGGTATACGCTCACAAAGAGGAAATCCTCAAGAAAGCCAACGAGCAGGACCCCGTTCTTGTTTCCGTGGGCGGCGGTGCGAAAGACTTGGAGGCCAAAGTCATACAAACCCCCACCGGGCCCATGGTCATAACGGAACTGCACGTCGACTGTCGCGATGCTATGGGAGCCAACGCCGTCAACACGATGGCCGAAGCCGTGGCGCCCCTCATAGAGCGAATCACCGGCGGTCGAGTCTACTTACGCATCATCAGCAACCTTGCCACAAGGCGCTTGGCCAGAGCCCATGTAATCGTGCCCAAAGAGGCAGTCGGCGGCGAAGAGGTCGTGGACGGCATAGTTCAGGCTTATCACTTCGCAGCTGCTGACCCTTTCCGAGCGGCGACGCATAACAAGGGCATCTTGAACGGGGCGATCGCGGTTGTCATCGTCACGTGTAACGACCACCGGGCTATCGAGGCAGGCGCCCACGCCTACGCCGCACGGACAGGTCACTACACATCACTGTCGACTTGGGAGAAGAACGAGAAAGGAGACCTCGTCGGCTCGCTCGAAATGCCTATGGCTGTGGGCACCATCGGCGGCGCCGTACGCACTCACCCAACTGCTAAGGTCGCCCTCAAAATCCTAGGCGTCCAGTCAGCCAACGAACTCGCCGAAGTCATAACCGCAGTCGGCTTGGCACAGAACTTGGGCGCTCTCAGGGCGCTCGCCAACGAAGGCATCCAACGAGGGCACATGAACCTGCACGCGAGGAACATCGCCATCGCAGCAGGCGCCACAGACAAACTCATCGACATAGTGAGCGAACAGATGGTCAAAGAACGTAAGATACGCATGGACAGAGCCAAAGAAATCATCGCACAGCACAGGAAGACCGGGTAATGATAGTCCTTCCGGGACCCGCAAGCCCCCGCTTGGCAAGCCACGTTGCAGCCGAGCTCGAAGCCAAACTCATACCCGTATTCTTCAAGAAGTTCCCAGACGGTGAAAGCTACCTACGCATCGAAGGCGATGTGAAAGACGAAGACGCCGCAATCGTCCAGACTACGAGTCCCCCCCAAGACGAAAGGATAATGCAACTTTTTCTGCTGGCCTCTGCAGCTAGGAGCAATGGAGCGCGAAGTATTACTGCCGTAGTTCCATACTTCGCTTACAGCCGCCAAGACAAGATATTCCTCCCAGGCGAAGCGTTCAGTGCCCGAACTGTCGTTAAACTGCTCAGCACGTGCGGAGTAACAAGAATAATCACCATGAACGCTCACAACCCCACAGTCTTCAAGCATTTCGAAGTTCCCGTGAAGGACCTGTCAGCGATCTCCACGCTGGCCCAGCATTTCAAGAACAAGGGATACGCGGGCGCAGTCTCGCTGTCGATGGGAAAGAAAGGCTTAGCCACTGCCCAAGAAGCAGCCAACGTGCTCGAAGGACCTGCAGACTGCATCCCCACTCAGAGAGACCGCCACACCGGAAAAGTGACAATCGAGGAGAAACCCCTAGAAGTGAATGGCAAAGTCGCCATCATCTTCGACGACATTATAAGCAGCGGAGGAACGATGATAAAAGCCGTCGCCCACACGAAGAAGCAGGGCGCTACGAAAGTGTACGCCGCTTGCGTGCACCCCCTTTTGATGGCGGATGCAAGAGAGAAGATTGCCCAGAGCGGAGCCGACGGAATCGTAGGCACGGACAGCGTGCCAAGCCCTGTGAGCGTCGTCTCCGTGGCACCTTTAGTCGCCGAGGCTCTCATGGAAAAAGGAGCCTAAAACCTCAGTGCCCCGCCTCTTCTTCATACTCTCGGGAGAGCATCCCACGTTACCCATTGCTGAACTGAAAGCGAATTTAGAAGCTGAGACGATAGCCTACAAGAAACTGCAGAAACTGCCGCAAGTCCTGCGCCTCACCACAAGCATCGACGCCGTCGAGGCTCTGAAAAGAAGAGCAGCCCTAACCCGAGTCTGCTGCCGAGAAATTGCTGTCTGCGCCCCCACACACATGGAAATCGCCGCGGCAGTCAGATCCCAACCTATTGACACGCTCTTACAATCGGGCGAAACCTTCGCCGTGCGAGTACGCCGAATAGGCGAAAGGACGAATGACCTGACGAGCGTCGACCTAGAGCGAAAGCTCGGGAAACTAATACTCGAAAGCGTGAGGAACGCCAAAGTTGACCTCAGAAAACCCCAGAAGATCTTCTTCGGAACCGTGACGGGTAACACCTTTCTCTTCGGGCTGAAGCTGGCAGAGATACTACCCACGCCTTTCATGCAGCGGCGTCCACGCAAACGTCCCTTCTTTCACCCTTCAGCGATGCCGCCGAAACTGGCTAGATGCATGGTTAACCTAGCGAAGGCTAGGCTAGGAGAGGTGCTGCTGGACCCTTTCTGCGGTACAGGGAGCTTTCTCATCGAAGCCGGGCTTCTGGGCTGTCGAGTAGTGGGTCTTGACGCTAAAAGGTATATGGTCAAGGGGTGCAGGCGAAACCTCAAGCTCCTCGGCGTCGCGTGGGAGGGCTTAGGCGCTGCGGACGCCATGCACCTCCCCGTATCCACAGCTGACTGCATCGTCACCGACCCACCCTACGGACGCTCAGCCTCGACGATGGGATATACGACGGGAAGGATAGTTGAAGACTTTTTAGCCGACTCGGTGGATGTGTTAGCTAAGGGACAACGCGTGTGTTTGGCTGCTCCAAGAACAATCGGAGTGGGTGGAATGGCTGAGGCCGTAGGGTTTAGACACGTCGAGTCCCACATGGTCTACGTGCACCGCAGCCTCACCAGAGAAGTGGCAGTCTTGGAGAGGGCTTAGATGAGTTTGCACGTTGTCTTCTTGGGAACGGCTGGAAGCGTGCCCACTGAAAGACGATCTCTACCGGCAGTTGCCCTGCAGAGAAAGGGCGAACTGATTCTCTTCGACTGCGGCGAAGGTGTTCAACGCCAGATGGTGAAGGCTGGATTGGGGTTCAACAAGAAGATGAAAGTGTTCGTCACCCACATGCACGGTGACCACGTTCTCGGGTTGCCTGGGTTGATTCAAACCATGTCGTTGCTGGATCGCACGAGGACGCTGGAGATTTACGGTCCACTGGGCCTGGAGGACTTCATCGAAGCGGTCGAGAAGACCGTGCATTTTACGCTCACGTTTCCTCTCGAGATTGCTGAAATCGAAGCTGAAGGACTAGTGTGTGAGGAAAAAGAATACGAGGTGCATGCGTCTTGGGCAGCCCATTCTACCCGCGCTCTAGCTTACAGCTTTGTCGAGAAGCCCCGCCCTGGACGGTTCTATCCGGAAAGAGCCAGAATGCTGGGGGTTCCTGAGGGCTTGCTGTGGTCAAAACTCCAACACGGGTCAGCCGTGAAGCTATCCAACGGAAGAGCCGTGAAGCCAGAGGAGGTGGTTGGTCCGACCAGACCTGGGCGGAAGGTAACTTACACCGGCGATAGCAGGTCTTCCGAGGCTTTGACGAGGCTGGCTGAGAACGCCGACCTGCTCATTCACGATTCCACTTTTGATGATGAACTCGCTGAGAGAGCGATGGAGGATGGGCATTCTACACCGAGTCAGGCTGCTGAGACTGCGAAGAACGCTGGGGCGAAGTACCTGATTCTGACACACATCAGCGCGCGCTATAGGACACCGGGTCTGTTGCTGAAGCAAGCAAAGAAGCGTTTTTCCAAAGTTGACGTTGCCGAAGATTTCATGAGAATCGACTTGCCCTTGCCCCGAAGTTAACAGAAAAGCTTCCGCGCGGCTTCAACACTCTGCTCTATGTTGCTGCATGATTCCACCACCACAGTGCCCCTAAGCTCTGCCTTCTCGACGGCGTCTGCGAAACGATTCCAATCGATAGTGCCCTGGCCAACACCTAGGTGCAGGTCTTGTTTTCCATCGTTGTCGTGGGCGTGAATGTGGACGATTCTGCTGCTGAAGGCTTCTATGAAAGCGTGGGTTTGACCGCTTATGTTGGAGTGTCCAACATCTAAGACCAAGCCAATGTTCTCGTCCAACTCATGGAAAAAGCCGGAAAACTGCTCGACATTCTTCAGCAGAAATCCGAAGGGCTCGGGGCAGTTCTCGATGGCAACGTCGACGCCGTAATCTCTGGAGAGCTCAAGTAGTTTTTTCACAGAATCGACGTTCGTCTTCCAGTCAGCACCCGGGTAGAAACTGCTTATTCCCGTTCGCATGCCTGGATGAAAGATCATCAGGCGACACTCGAGTTCTCGCGCATGCTTCAGGGATTCTTCCAGTCGTTTAAAAACGAAACGACGCACGTTCGGAACCGGAGCAGCGATGTTTATGTCTGCGAAGGGTGCATGCATGGTGTATGCAAGGCCTCTTGACTCGCCTATTTTCTTGAGCTTTGCGACTCTTTCTCGGTCGAGTGTGTGCCATCCATCGTTGACAAGCTCCACATGTTCTACAGACACTTCCCTAAGCCTTTCACAGAGGCTCTTGAAAGGTTCCCCCAAGCAATACAGCATCGATAGCCCGATGTTCACTATGTCCATCTCTCCAAACCGGTAGCCCTCTTTTGAAGGAGGATAAGGAGAGAAGACTATTGAGGTTTGTGTTTCTTCGCTTAAGTCGTTCGGGGCACAAGAAAATCGATGAGCTTCGACGGCTTGTCGTCTCTGATTTCCACTTTGATGGGTCCTAATGGACTTTCCGCGTCGGGCTCACAGAAAGAGACATGTCCCACGTAGGCGACTTGCTTGTTCAAGAAAAACGTCACAGTGTCGCCTTTTAACCCTTGGAGCAATACCTTCCGTGCAGCGGCTCGGATGCGCTCTCGTCGAAGCAGGTTGCCAAACTGCGACAAGCTCTCTATGCCTCTGGCTTGACCTACCAGTAGACTACCTCTTTTCTGCGGTATCTCCTCGAACTCCAAGCTTCCAAAGATGTTCTCTGCTGCGCATTTGACTTTAGCGGGGTCTTCGGTGATGTTAACTTCAACTTCAACCTTCACGCGTGCGGCGTCCACTTTTCTTCACGTTCTCCAAGAACCCTTCCACTTCTTTCCTAAGCTCATCCCTCTTGCCTTCGTTCACTATCATTACGTCGGCCGACGCGATTACGCTTCCATGTCCGACGCGGAGTTCACGCCAGTCCCGCTCTAGGAAAGTTTCCCACTTCTCCGGGTCGTCGCTTCTCTTGCGCTTAAAAAGCCGCCTAAACCGCGTCTCTGGAGAGGCGTGAATGGCCAACAGTTTGAACCGCGGAAAGTGCTTCTTGAAGGCATCCGCTTCGTATAGACTTCGAATGCCGTCTACAACGACGACACGATTCCCCGACTTTTCAATCTTGGGCGTGCAGCGCTTGGCAACTGCCGCGGCGCCCTCCTCCTGGCGCATTTGCAGCATGACCTTGCCAACGTTCTCAGGTGTCGGCTCCAAGTTTCGCCGCTTCGTCTCTTCCCTTACCTCATCTCCCATGACGACGATTCCATAGCCCAGCTTTCTCGCAACCTCTACCACCATTGCCTTGCCCGCCCCAGGCATCCCTGCGACGCCGATAACAACCTTATTTCGCATAGTCAACGCATCCTTCGGTATATGTAGCATTCTCGGTTTAAAAGTTCTTATAAATGGTGCACACTGAAACTATGGAGAGGGACCTGAGATGCCAGAACTGATTCGCAGTTTCATCGCCTTCGACATAAACAACGAAGAAATCCTGAAACAACTGCTTGATACTCAACAGCGGCTTGCCACGTCGGGTGCCGACCTGAAACTCGTAGAACCCAAGAACATACATGTGACCATGCGATTTTTGGGCGACATTCCGTCCAGCATGGTCGACAAGGTTTGTGGCGAGATGGACCAGATAGCCTTTTCACCGTTTGACGTGGAAATCCAAGGAGTAGGCGCCTTCCCTACTGCCAAATATGCCCGAGTGGTGTGGGCAGGCATCCAGGAAGGCGCTGACGAACTGCTCAGAGTCTTCACGCAGTTGGAGCCACGCCTGAAGAGCTTAGGCTTCAACCCAGACGCTAAGGGCTTCAGCCCTCACATAACAATAGCTCGAGTGAGGTCGGGACGCAGCAAGACTGAACTCGCCTTTGTGATCAAAGGGCTCGAGAACACAAGGTTCGGAACGATGAAGGCCGATTGCCTGAAGTTAAAGAGAAGCGTCTTGACACCGAAAGGTCCAGTCTACTCTACCCTTAAGGAAGTCTGCCCAAGATAAGGAGTTAACGATGTCTTCGCAACTCGAAGCTTTCCTGTCTAAAGTCTTGAAGAAGACTACGCCCAACGGCGCAGAGAGAGATCGTATTCTAAGATTGGCTGAGAAGCTCAAGGCAAAAGTGCAGCACGTAGCCTGCGAGGCCGAGTTAGACGTAGAAGTGCGTTTAGAGGGCTCGGTGGCTAAGGACACATGGCTGCGGGAGGCGCCCGACATCGACATCTTCGTCCGCGTTCCATCCAAAGTGCGCAAAGAGCACTTCGGCACCAAGTACTTGGACGTTGCCAAGAAGGCAATGGCGGGCGCCAAACAGGTAGAACGCTTCGCAGAACATCCCTACTTGGAGGCCATTATCAATGGGACCCGCGTAAACATCGTCCCATGCTACCGCGTGAAGAAAGGTAGATGGAAGAGCGCCACCGACCGCACTCCCTTCCATACAGACTATGTCAAGCCACTGCTCGACGAGAGACTTCGCGGCGAGGTTCGATTGTTGAAGCGTTTCCTGAAAGGCATAGACGTCTACGGTGCAGAGATAAAGGTAGGCGGCTTCAGCGGCTACCTCTGCGAACTCCTAATCCTGCATTACGGCTCTTTCCTCCAGACGTTGAAGAGTGTGGGAGAGTGGAAGGCTAGGACGTTCATCGACCTTGAGGGGTACTTTAAAGGACGGGAGAGAGAGCTAGGCATTGCCTTTGAAGAACCCCTAGTCATGGTTGATCCAGTTGACGAAGGTAGGAACGCGGCTTCTGCGGTGAGGCGTGAACGACTTGATGAGTTCATCGCTGCCTCTAGAGCCTTCCTAAACAGTGCCAGCATGACCTTCTTCTACCCGCCGAGGACAAAGCCTCTGAGCCCCCAAGTCTTGATAGAGACGATGAAAGGCAGGGGCACGAATATAGTCTTCACGCAGTTTGGAGAAGTAAAGACGGTTCCCGACATTTTGTGGGGGCAGCTCTACAAGTCGCAGCGGTCACTTCGGAAACTTGTCGAGCAGCATGACTTTGCGATGGTCAGAGATGCCGTATGGAGCGACGAGAAGAACCTTAACATTTCAATCTTGGAAGTGGAAGACCGATTCGTGCCCACTCTTAAGAAGCACTTGGGACCGCCCTTAGAGAGGAGAGAAGAATGTGAGAGATTTCTCGAGAAACATTCCTTCTCAGCCCAAGCGTTATCTGGGCCTCGGTTGGAAGGAGGACGATGGGTAGTCTACATCAGACGCAGGTATGAGGACGTTGTTGCGCTGTTGGAAGACACGTTGAAGGATGGGGGAAGAAAAGCCGGTGTGGCAGAGCTTGTTTCCCAATCTGTCGCTAGACGGTTCAAAGTACGGGTTAACGAGGAAATCCTCCTCACTTATTCACGGAACCGAGAATTTGCAAGGTTCTTAACCGAATACTTGGAGGGAAGACCGAAATGGTTGGGATGGAGACAAACGCAATAATCGGAGGAAGTAACGTCACGTGAAGGTTTGCATGGTGTCCTTGACATGCTGTGCCGGGTGCTTCCTCTCGTTCCTAAGCGGTGGCGACGACCTGTACAACTTTCTGACCAAAGACGTCGAAGTCGTCTTCTCCCCTACGTTCGTGGATACCAAAGAGATTCCAAGGGTTGACCTTGCGATTGTGGAGGGCGGTGTCAAGGCCGAGGCCGACGAGGAACTCTTGCGCGAGATAAGAGCCAAGTCAACCACCCTCGTCGCGTTAGGCATCTGCGCCACCCACGGCGGAGTGACAAGCCTCGGCAACCGCGTCTCCCTTAAGAAATTCCTGGAAGAAAGATTCCCAAAAATCCAGTCAACCATGCTCCCACAGATAAGGGACATGGTGTACCCCATTTGCACGTTCGTCGACGTAGACTATTACGTGCCTGGCTGTCCACCTATGCCAGACCGCATCATAAAGACCTTGAGAAGCATCGTTAGGGGCGAGAAGCCGGAACGCGTGAAGGAAGTAGTCTGTGTTGAATGCCCCAGAAAGATTCTTCCGGTCAAGCCTGGGAGGCTCTATGGCACTTACGAGAAGGAAGCTGACCCGAACGTCTGTTTATTGAGCCAAGGTTTCATCTGTCTGGGCTCCCTCACGCGCCGTGGCTGTGGCGCTCCATGTCCCACGGTGGGTTTCACGTGTTTCGGCTGCCGAGGACCACCTGACCCGCTGCTCTACCGCTCCAGAGATCTGTTTGAACTGCTCGTAAATGTTACTTCGAGGAGGACGGGAATTCCCGAGGAAGAAGTGAGAAACGAGTTGTACGCCAATCCATTCGTCTTCCATGCCTTCATCTTTTCCAAGACGCTGGAGCGGTTTAAAGCCATGGAGCGAGTCATATGACTGACACGCCTCGCCAAATAACGATTACGCCCACAACGCGGATAGAGGGCCACGGCAAGGTTACTGTCCTGCTGGACGAGTTCGGCGACGTGTCTGATGCTCACTTCCACGCCACTGAGATTAGGGGGTTCGAGCAGTTCCTCCGCGGCATGGAATCCGACCGCCTGCCCTTCATCATTTCACGGATCTGCGGGGTCTGCTCCACAGCCCACATAGTAGCGTCCGTGAAAGCCATTGAAGATGCCTATCAAGTGGAGGTTCCCGAAACTGGCCGGAAGATTCGGGAGCTGTTGCTGATGGCTCAAGTGATAACCAACCACTCTCTCGTTTTCTTTTTCCTAACGTTGCCTGACTTCTGGTTCAAAGAAGAAGCAACACCGGGGAAGAGGAATATCTTCCAAATAATGCGGGAGGACCCGGAAATCGGGAAGAAGGCCTTGGACCTGAAGATGTTCGGCACGCGCCTCCTCTCAATCGTAGGTGGCAGGCACATACACATTGTCTCTGTTATCCCAGGCGGCGTCATTAGACCTCTCACGGAAGCTCAGAGAACCCTGCTGCTGAAAGAAGCCAAGACAGGTGTGACTTTGGCACAAGAAGCTTTAGCCTTGGGCAAGAAGCTGTTCGAGGAGAGGTGGGAAGACTTCAGGCAAGTGGCCGCCATAAAGACTAACTACATGAGCCTGACGGATAATGGAAACCTCAACTTCTATGACGGAAACGTGCAAGTGAAAGATGCTGCAGGCAAGACCGTCGCGGAGTTCCCGCCTCAAGAATACATGAACTACGTGGAAGAGAAAGCTCTCGAATGGACGTATGCAAAATTCGCCTACCTCAAGAAACAAGGATGGCCGAAAGGCGTAACAAGAGTCAGCTCGACTGCAAGGATGAACGTAGTAGAAGACATCGACACATCCCTCGCAAGGCAGGCGTTCCAAGAATTCAAGAAGATGTACGGCTCGCCGGCACATGAGACCCTCCTTTTTGACTATGCAAGACTGATAGAACTACTCTATGCCTGTGAAAAAGCCCGGGAACTGCTGAAAGACGCATCAATATGCAAACTCGATACGAGGGTAACGCTAACGCCTAAAGAAGCCTCAGGAATAGGCGTCGTAGAAGCCCCAAGAGGAACACTCATGCACCGTTACTCACTCGACTCTCATGGACGACTGAAGGATATACGTCTCATAATCCCTACGCAAATCAACAACGCAGCAATTAACATGAGCGTGAAAAGCGCCGCAGCGAAGTTCATCCAACGCGCGGAAGTCAAACCAGGTCTCCTCAACAAGATCGAGATGATCGTGAGAGCCTACGACCCTTGCATCAAATGCGCGTCTAGAACTGTGGAGACGGGCCGCTGGCTGAGAGTCGAAGTGAAAGACAGCCAAGGAAGGCTAGTGGCAGCCCTATAGCATTGCCTGCAATACTTCGATGGCCTGGTTTGGGCAGTTCACCTCGCAGATTCTGCATAAGACGCAGGCTTCGTCGTTCGCTACGACTGTTCTTGTCTTCTTAGGCCGCGTAGAAACGACTCGGACCGCAAAAACCTGAACCGGACATAGCTCAACGCACAGGCCATCTCCCCTGCACTTGTCATGGTCTATACGTATCTTCACGAGGAAACCTTCAATACAACTCTTCAAGCAAGCGGTGTTTATTTAACATTTCAGTTTCCAGTCCTCCGCCTCCCTCCACACGTGGACACGAACTTCCGTCTCGGATCCTCTTCCAGAACTTTCTCCAGCTGCTTCAAAGTCAAGCCCGTCACTTGGTCGCCGTAGATTTCACACTTGACACGTCGACCGATTTCTTCGGGGCTCCGAACGATTATCTCTGCCTCTTCGCCGGAGGGTAGGGTCGAATGAACATGGAGAGAATGCTCCTTTCTTCCTTCTTTCGTGACTTGTCGTTCCTCAGCCAAATCTATCGTATAGCCGCTTCCTTTGAGGATCACCAAGAGTTTTTGGGGGTTTCCCGTGTACGTGATGACGTCTATGTCGCTACTTCGGTGAGCCGTTCCACGCCAAACGCTCCCAACCAAGAGAGGATGAAAAGCCTCGAGGGTTTGCATCAATCTGAAGGCTGCACGTCTCTTCTCGATGAGTCTCAGCTGCTTTTCGTGTCCTTCTCTCTCCTCGGCGATGCTGTCAAGCTCAACAGCCACTTCGGCGTTGCTTGGGACAGCGCGGATGCCTAGGTTTTTCGCAGCGCGAAGCTTAGCCTGCTTGTACTCTTTTTCTTGTCCCGTGTAGAGCATGGTTGCGGCTTCTTGAGCAACTCGCCGCCGTTGACTCACTCTGTGCTCGGAACCCACTCTCACTCCTGCTCTGCGGGCAAAACTGGCTACGCTGCAGCTGCAACAGACTCCGAGGGCTTGAGCGTGAGCTTGGACTTCCTAATTCCCACGTGACGGAGGGGTGCGACTTTCTTGGCTTCGTTGTAGATATCCGAGGCTATCTTGCCTAGCACCATCTCCTGGGCATATTGGTCATACGATAGAGACGTCGCTTTCTCTTCGACGATGCGTTTCATCAAGCTTCTTATCGACGTCTCTTGAGAGGTTTTCACTCGGTTCAACGTGAACGCAGACACGGCCACCCTGAGTCCGTAACCATCCTTGGTCTTGAGGTTAATAATCATCTCGATTCGAGTGGTTCGTCGACGAACTAGACTTCTGAGGTAGTCTCGACTGTACTCATGCCCCTTGAACACGGTCTTAGCGTTCTTATCATCCACTTCGATGACTTGAAAGTACATCTTGAGGTACTGGTGTGAAAAGTCATTTGTGATGTCGTAAAGGGTGGCGGCAAGCACTCTGCCCATTATCGCTTCAGCGCCCTCTGCAGGCACGGCGCCCAGCTCAACGTTTCCGAAGTAAGCTGGCGCCGTAACCAAGTACCAGTCCTTGCTACGCCACTTGTCACGTACACGTTTAGCAGACTTGGACAAGTTTCAACCCTCGTTGCGTCTGGAAAATTCATCATTCGAGTATTAAAGCCTTTTTTAGGTAGTCTACAAGCCAGGGTGCATCTGAATCTATCTTGTATCAAAACTTGAAGAGAGGAGATGCCTATTGGAACAACGTAGGCTGTAAGACTCATACGGTATGACAGTTCAAACCATGTCTTCCGACAACCATGTGCTCGGAATTTCAATCATGGCTCCATGGCATTAGAGAGATCCCCGAGTTTATGCAGGCTCGAGTTTTGCCAAGCCGTTCATGTACTTTGTCAACGCTTTTGGAATGATGACTGAACCGTTCTTCTGTTGGTGCTGCTCCAGAATTGCCAACATAGTCCTACTCGTCGCGAGGGCGGTGTTGTTCAACGTGTGGACGAAGCCCTTAGGCGCCTGACCCTCCTTCTCCCTGAAACGAACGTTCAGCCGTCTGGCTTGATAATCAGTGCAGTTGGAGTTCGAGCCGGCTTCTCTGTAAACTCCGTCAGCCATCCAGACGTTGATATCATACTTCTTCGCGGACACGGTTCCGATGTCACCCGTGCAGGAATTCACCACTTTGTAGTGGAGCCCAAGTGCTTGGTAGAGCTCCTCAGCGTTTTGCTGCAGCTCCTCATGGAACGTCCAAGAGTCTTCTGGAAGGCAGAAGATAAACTGCTCCACTTTGTTGAACTGGTGTGTCCTAAACAATCCCTTCGTGTACTTGCCGTGGGTTCCCACCTCTCTCCTAAAGCACGAGCTAACTCCCACTAGCTTCGTGGGCAAGTCGTCTTTGACCAGAACTTCGTCCATGAACATGGCCGCTAAAGGATGCTCCGCTGTGGCAATCATGTACAGGTCCTCGTTCTCCACTTTGTACATGACGTTTTCGAAGTCCGCCAAGTCTGTAACGCCTTCGTAGGGTTCACGCCTCATCATAAGCGGCGGCTCAACGAGGCAGTAGCCCTTCTTAAGCAATGTGTCGATGGCGAATCGCTGCAGTGCCAAATCAAGTAATGCCAAGTTGCCCTTCAGGTAGAAGAAACCGTGTCCTGCAACTTTGGCGCCTCTCTCCTCTTCAATCAAGCCCAACATCTGGGCAATCTCAAGGTGATTCCTGGGTTCGAAATCGAACCTCGGAGGCATGCCCCATGTCTTGACTTCCACGTTGTCGTTTTCGTCCTTTCCGAAGGGCACCGACTCGTGCAACAGGTTTGGGAGCCTCATGAGGATGCTGCTGACCTTGTTCTTGTGTTGTTCCACCTGCTGCTCTAAGCTCACAATTCCGTCATCCACCCTGCGCCCCTTTTCGATGAGTTTCTGAGCATTTTTCCCCGTTTTCTTCAAGGCAGCTACTTCGTGGGTAATCTCTCGTCTTTCATGGCGAAGATTATTGGCCGCAGTCAAGAGGCGACGCCATTCAATGTCATTGTTGATAAGCTCGTCCAGCATTCGAAGTTTCTCAGGATCTCCTCGCCTGCTCAGGTTGTTCCTCACAACATCTGGGTTGTCACGGATGAGCTTGATGTCCAGCAAGGGCTATCCAACGCTTCTAAGAAGGGAGAAATCTAATATTTAGCCTTTCAAATCAAGCAACTGTTCACTGTCTACTTGGTTTCACGGTTTCGAGGGTTTTCTCCGCCACAGAAACGCACGCTAACAAGTCGTCAAGGGTCGCTATGAAAGTTTCTAACGATTTGCGGCAGAGCACCAACGCTGAAAGACGGGTGCCGCTCTTGGCTGTTTCTACTTTCAAGCCGCGCGGGGCTTTGCGGTTGTCTGGGGAGACGGCTTTGACGATTGCCTCAGCCTCAAGCTCGCTGCCGTAGACAAAGGAGAGTGTTGCTTCCAGTTTCATCACACGCCCTCCCGCATCTTCCACCTTTTCACCAGTTCATCCACAAGCTTAGCGAAGGCATCAACATCTTTTGTCGGAACCTGAGCTCCTGCGGCGATGTCATGCCCCCCGCCCGTGCCTCCGAACTTCTCGGAGGCTACTCGCATGATTTCGCCCAAGTTTAGCCCTTTGCTCGTGAGCATGTCCAAGGTTCGGGCAGAAACTTTCACCACGTCTTCCTCGGCGACGGTTGCGTAGGCGATTATGGGCTTCTCTGGGTTTGACAGGCTGGTCGAGAGTATGGACGAGAGGGTGCCGATTATCTTCTCGTTTATGAAGTCCCCTCCTCGAACAACGTAGATGCTCTCTAGCTCGTCGATGCGGTTGGGCTCCTCCATGAGCCAGCTTAAGTACTTTGTAATGGTCCGCCTATACTCTTCCAAGACCCTTTCGGCCTGCTCCAAGGCTGAGCCTCGGTCCCCCATGCATACTGCGACGCCTAACCCTGCTTTGTCCATCCGTCCAGTTCCGTTAAGCAGGACCGAGAACTCGCGTGCGTCCCTCAGAGGAGTCCACGGCTCCTCTTTGATAACCGTGTACACGGAACCCACCAAGTTCAAAACGTTGCCTGCATACCCTCTGGACACTAAATGGTCAGAAAGTGCCGAACACAGCTGCCTCTTCTCCTCTTCCGAAAGGTCTCTAAGAGCCCGCCACCTGTCTCCCTCTTTAGGCTTTATCCCCAAGCTGCCAAGGAGAGCCAAGCTCTTATCCTCCTCGCCACTGATTCCTGGGAGAAAGGGACTCGTGGTATAGGCCAGGGCTTTGTGTATTGGACGTGTTTCTCTGCCGAAGAATATGAGATCCTTCTCCACCCTCAAGGCTCCAGCAACCACGGCGTCAGCTACTATTTCCTCGTTGAGCCCTCCTAACGCCCTCTGCTCGTACTTATCCTGCAAGTCGCCTAAGGCACCTACCACCGCTGTGACCGCCAAATCCTTATTCGTCTCGTTCAATGCTCTAGCCACAAAATACGCGACGCCGGCTCCGCTGATGTCTTTTGACCCGTCAACGCCGTGTGTGTGGGGGTTCACCTGAAGAATGTTTGCGGCAGCTTCACCTATTGGCTGGTGATGGTCTAGGACGACTATTCGGTGATCCGCAAGGCTTTCGCTCAGCACGCCAAGGTAGCCGCTGCCCAAGTCAGTCAGGATCGTTAGTGCAGGCTTATCAGAGGTTATCTCGCTGACGATTTTCTCGTCGACCCATTGTTGTATCCTTAAGCGAAAACGGGCGCCGAGTCTCCAGAGGGCTTTTCCAATGATTCCTGCTGCTGCCAAGCCATCGGCGTCCAAGTGAGAAACTACATGGATGAACTCGTCTGCCTCAGCGATTTTGGATATGAGCGAAGCAGCCTCGGAAGCGTCGTCTGCGAAGGCTTTGATGGCGGTTTCCTCTATCGCCATGTCCACTCCATGCTAAACGAGGGAGGCAGCCTTTGGTTCATACTTCCAGTCGGAGGGTAGGATGCCTTTCTTCTTGTAATACTTGGACAGTTTGTGCACCTTCGCCTCGATTGTCTGCAGGGACCTCTTGTTGATGAGGTCCATCCTATTCTTCTCCAAGTGCGTGGAAAGCCGCGACGCCTTCTTCAGTAGCATCTCAAGGTCCTCTGGGATCGACGGCGTCATATCTGCATCTGCCAGAATGTGACTTATCGATTTTCCCGTGATGGGTTTCGTCAAGGGAATGCCGTGCTGATCACGCAGTATTGTGCCTATTCTGCTAGGGGAGTTGCCTTCTCTCGCGAGTCTTATGACTATTGACTCCACTTCCTCGGTCTCGTACTTGCACCATGAAGGCTGACGCTTGCTAACTGGGCGCACTGAACGAGTCTTTCCTTTTTCCTGCTTTGGCAACAGGTGTCCTCCGAAGGCTCATTTAACGATACAACGCGTATATTTAAAACTTCTCAGCCCTAAAAACTTGCCGTATACCATTGGGCGAACTTACGGAGGGCTGAGGCCCTATGGGAGAACTTGTTCTTCTCCTCGACACTCATCTCCGCGAAGGTTTTCCGCGACGCTGAAGGCTTGAATACGGGGTCGAAGCCGAAGCCCAAGTTGCCCTTCTTCTGCTTTATGATCTGGCCCTCAACCTCGCAGCTGAATAACGTGGGCTTGTCTGTTCCGGGGCATGCGAAGGCGATGGCGGATTTGAATGCGGCTCTTCTGTTGGCGACGCCTTCCATGAGCTTCAAGACTCCATCGTTGCCTATCGTTCGATAAACATAGGAGGCGTAGGGACCTGGAAAGCCGTTTAAGGCATCGATGAACATGCCTGCGTCCTCAACCAGGACGGGTAAGTTACACTTCTCAGCAGCATCTAGGACGCTTGCCTCTGCAACCTTCTCTATGCTGTCGTCTTGCATTTCGATTGCCTCGACTTTTTTCAGCATGGCTGTCGCGATCTTGTACCTGCTTAAGACTCGGCGGGCTTCGTTAAACTTGTGCAAGTTGCCCGTCACGAGGAACACGACTCTGTTTTTTGGGACGTCGCTCAAATGGTCAGCCTTCTTATCGTCCTCCTATTCCGGGCGTTACGAGTCTCTTTCTTTCGGAGACGTACCGCCCCCGTTTCTCAATCTCGTTTATCTTGTCATAAACCTTGCTCTTCATTTCTTCCCCTGCCACCTGGGCGTAGCCTTCCAAGACGGATTGGAAGCACTCTTCAGCATGTCTGAAGTGGACGCTCTGGAAAGCACGTTTCATGAGGTGCAGATCTACTCCTTTCAGCTCAAGCTCGGAGGTTTTTTCTCCAAGGCCGAAGTCTACGAATACGATTCTGTTGCTGGGTGTCAGTATCATGTTGGAGGTCGTGAGGTCCCCGTGTATAATGTTGCTGCGGTGAAGGCATCCGATGAGTCTGCCTATTTGTCTGCTTAGATTTTTCCGTTTTTCGGGAGCCATGTTGTTTAATGCTTGCTTAACCTGTTTGCCTTCGACGAACTCCATAATTATGTTGAAGTCTGCCAAGTCCACCATGAAAATCGTGGGTGTTGGAACTCCTGCCTCCTTCGCGTAGTGTAACAACTGAGCCTCATGGACAGTGCGGTACGTTCGTATTCTCTCATCAATCTCTGGAAGTCTATACTTCTTTGGAAGCCGCCGTTTCATGATTACTCGGCGTCCCTGCCAGTCTTCGAGGAACAGGCTGGCTTCTGCTCCTTTCTTGATTAGCATCCTATCCCTTAACCCACGGTGCGTTTACGTCTTCGAGTCTCCACTTCAACCGCACAAGGCTCTTCTCGACCGACGTGGTTAATCCCTGCTCGTAGGCAAGTATACCTGTCCAGGCGATCATCGCGCCGTTGTCCAGGGCATACTGCTTCGGGACCACATTGAAACGACTGTTATGTTCCTCCGCAACGGCGTTCAGCATGGTTTGGAGCCGCTCGTTGGCTCCGACACCGCCCGTGAGCAGAATTTCACGCTTCTCCGTATGCGCCAGGGCGCGCTCAGTGACCTCGGTGAGCATGGAAAAGGCTACTTCCTGCAGGCTATAGCAGAGGTCTTCAAGCTTATGGTTTCCACTCTTAAGAAGGTTGACAGTGGCGGTGAGGAGGCCGCTGAAAGACACGTCCATGCCTTTAACGCTGTAGGGCAAGTCAACTAACGTTCTTCCTCTGCTTGCGAGCTTCTCCACCAAAGCGCCGAAGGGCAATCCCGCCTTCTGTTGAAGTCCTGCCTCTCGTGCGAAGACATCTAGACAGTTGCCCACCGCTATATCCAAAGTTTCGCCGAACACCCGGTAGCGTCCAGCGTCAAAGGCTGAGACAATCGAGTTTCCGCCAGAAACATACAGCGTAACCGGGTCGCGAGCACCCGTCGTCAGCTTGCCAATCTCAATGTGAGCCACACAATGGTTGACACCTACCAGGGGAATGTTAAGATAAGAAGCCAAAGTTCGGGCAGCAGTTGCGCCCGTGCGCAAACATGGTCCCAAGCCTGGTCCTTGCGAGAAGGCTATAATGGTTACGTCTTTAGGAGTCGCCTTCGCCTCTTGGAAGGCTTTCGACACGACCTTGCCAGCGACTTCAGCATGGTGCCTAGCAGCCTCTCGAGGGTGGATTCCGCCTGTTTCTGGCATGAAGGCGTCGATGACGTTGGCTAGGACTCGCCCTTCGAAGTCGACTATCCCGACGCTGAAGTCGTCGGCGGTTGCCTCTATGCCCAGACAAGTCCTCCGCAACGCTACAATCCTCACGCTCTAGTGCAGTATACAGCCCACAAGTTAAACACTTCTCAGTTCTGCTGAACATGGCGAAATCCGTTATTCTACATACATCCTTTTATCCTAAAAGAGCCCACTATATATGGAGAACTCGAGGAATACGACGTATGCCTAAACGCAACGACTTGGAACACAAGGCATTACAGCACATCTCCAACACCAGCGACCAAGGTGTGCTTCAGTCAGACCTTTGGCACCAACTGGACGCCAGCAGCAGAGAAGGCTCTCGAATAGCCCTCAAACTAGAGAACAAGGGGCTGATAAAGCGTCAACGAGAACTCTTCGAAGGCCGATGGACCTACCGGCTATACCCGAAGAGGAAGCCTGCTTCGATTAACTCGATAATAGACTGCCCCTGCTTAAGCTGTTCAGAAAGCACGAGATGCGGCGCCTACGGGTACATTTCGCCTCACAATTGCGAAAGCCTCACCCACTGGCTCGTCGGCTTGACCAAAGAAGAGGCCGACGTGCAAGGTGACAGCTAGTTTTGCCCGAAGCTTGGGTGAGAGAAAGGAAACGGGACTATTATTATAGACGAGCCAAAGAAGAGAAATACCGTTCTCGGGCGACCTACAAGCTCCTCCAAGCAGCGGAGAAGTATCGCTTCCTACAGAAGGGCGACGTTGTCGTCGACTTGGGCGCCGCGCCGGGTGGTTGGCTGCAGGCAGCCCGAAAAATCGTTGGCACGCAGGGCTTCGTTTTAGGAGTCGACATGAAGTACATCGAACCCTTTGACGCGTCCAACGTTCTCACACTCATCGGCGACATAGCTGATCCTGAGACACAGAAGCATGTCGAAGAGGTTTTGCCCTCCTTGGCAGACGCGGTCGTCTCTGATGTTTCGCCAAACATCTCTGGAGTCTGGGAAATCGACCACGCACGACAGGTGGACTTGGCACGCGTCTCCTTGAACATCGCACTCAGGGTTCTCACGAAGCGCGGGAGTTTTTTCGTGAAGGTTTTCCAGGGTGACATGTTCCGCGACTTCGTGGAGGAGATGCGGAAGAATTTTGTGAGAGTGGAAGTGGTCAAACCAGGAGCGAGCAGGTCGAAGAGCGCCGAAGTCTTTGTTTTAGGGATGGGACTTCGTGGAAAAAGAGAGATTTCAAGCGAATCGTCGGGTTCTGTTAAGGGTTAAATGTCGAACACGACACTCTAGAGTGGTGAACTTGTTGAAGGTCATAGCAGCGGATTCAGGAGCAGCGCTCTTAGACCCCCGCTTCGAGCCTATGAAAATCGTCGCCTCAGCAGCCGTGCTCGTGGAGCCGCCTTACAGAGAAGCCAGCCTCGTCTCTGCTAAACCCATTTTCGCGCCAGTGGAGAACGGCCATATCCTGATTGTCCATGAGCTTGAACTTTGCCAAATGCTGCTCAAAGAGGTCAAGGCTGACGTTGTCCACTTGGACATGTCCATGGGCGGAGTACCTGTGGAAGAGATTTCGCCGTTGCAGCTTAGAGGGAGAGCCCGCAGCAGCGTCCTGAAGATTCTGCCCAAGATTAGGAAGCTCGCGACGGATATCAAGAGGGTTCACGGTATAGACGTTCTAGCCATAGGAAAGGAAAGTATTCCCGTGCGTATCGCCGAGTTGACCACAGGAGCTCACGCTGTTCTCTATACATGTGAAAAAGTCTTGAAGGAAGATGAGGAAAGAGTTTTAGGTCTGCCCTCGAAGTGCTATGCTCTGTGCACACAGAATCGGGTTACTCTGCAGTCACTCATCGCTGCTGAACATGACGTCGCGGGACATGCCGAAGACTCCGGAGGACTCCTCGAGATGGTGCAGGTCAGAGAAACTCTGAACCCGTGCGCTCGTGGTTTTCGAGCGTTGAGAATAGGCCCGAGGAGATGATTCTGAATACCACAGCGTAATTCGCTTGGAGGTGTGCCCGCGTGAAGGGCAATGGCGGGACAATTTCTCCGCTTGAAGCTGTCTTGGGCGTGGCGGCCACCTTTTTCATATCCATGTTTCTCGGTTCAGCTTTCCTCCTTCTGCTCGACGATTCCATTGTGGCGATTATCGTGGAATTGTTGATACTTGTGATTCCTTTAGGTTACATGCTTCACAAGAAAGTTGACGTAAAAGGGTTCATAGGCTTGCACTTGACCCCTCGGAATACTCTGTTGGGAATAGCTCTCGCGGTTCTCCTCTTTCTCTTCAACGTATTCGTGACCGGTGTGTTGACTTCAGTCTTCGGGACAAGTGAACTCGTAGAAGAGTCTAACAGGCGTATTCTGGAGGATGTTGCATCTCCCGTGGGGTTGTTGTCGTGGACGGTTGCCCTGTTCTTGGCTGGAGTGTGCGAAGAATTCACCTTCAGGGGTTTCCTGCAGACGTCGATAATCCAGCGGTATCCGCTGGGCGCCGCCCTTTTCATCTCCTCGCTGGCGTTCGGGCTCTTCCACTTCGACCCGCAGTTCGTCTATACCGTCTCTGCTCTCCTGATGGGACTGATGTTAGGCTACGTTTACCACCGTTGGCAATCATACGTTGTTCCAGCCTTGGCCCACTCATTCATGAATCTTATCGTGCTGGCTGCCTACATCCTTCTGCGCGCGCCTGCTTGAAAAAGCCTATTTTCCCGCAGTGACTCGGACGACTTCGAGATTCATGTCTAAAGCTTTGGGGCTGTGGGTGATTTCTCCGACGCTTATGACGTCAACCCCCGCTCTAGCATACTCTACAATATTTTCAGCGGTTATTCTTCCACTAGCCTCAAGCAATACTGTGTCTCTGAACCCTTCCTTCTTCAGGAGTAGGACAGCATCCCGTACCTTCTTAGGAGAGAAGTTGTCCAGCATCACTATGTCGGCACCGGCTCTAGCCGACTCCAAAGCCTCTCTGGCAGACGCGACTTCAACCTCTATCTTCTTCGAAAAAGAAACTGAATCGCGAGCTTTCCTTACAGCATCACCGACGTTGCCGACGACTCTTATGTGGTTGTCTTTGATCAAGACCAAGTCGTCAAGATGCAGTCGGTGAGTATCACCGCCTGCTATAAGGACTGCTTTCTTGTCAAAATAACCAAGGCCGGGAGCCGTTTTTCTGGAACAGGCTACACGACTCTTGTGGGCAGCAATGTTACGGGCTAAGCTGCTGGTCGCGGTGGCAATGCCGCTCATTCTGGAGAGCATGTTAAGGAGCGTTCGCTCTGCACAGAGCACGGTCCTAGCGTTTCCTAGAATGCGCAGTATGGGAGTTTTGGGCTTCACTTGGGTGCCGTCAGAGACCAACGCCTTCGCCTTCAGCTTAAGGCCTTCGCATATGACCAGAGCCTCTTCTATTCCAGCCACTACTCCCCTCTCTTTGACGACGATGTCAGCCTCAACCATCGTTTTCTCTGGGATAATAAGGTGCGTCGTTATGTCGCCTTGACCGATGTCCTCCTCAAGAAATCTACGCAGTTTCTCCTCCAAGAGTCGCTTAGGCATGAACATACGTCTTGTCTCCCTCGGCGATTTCTAAAGTCATGTCTATGGCAGTTCCCAACCCGTCCATAAAATCGACTTCCTTTTGCAGACCAGCAACCCTCTCCACGAAGCTGTCCTTCGTGATTTTTTCAACTTCTGCTGCAAGTCTATCGCCTGTGAGGTTTTCCTGTTCCACCATCGACGCGACGCCGAAGCTCGTGGCTCTTCTCGCGTTGTTAAGCTGCTCGGTGTGGCTTGGTGTCGGGATTAAGACTGCCGGCTTGCCATAACACATTGTTTGGACTACGGTTCCATGCCCAGCCCGTGAAACAACAACGTCGCATGCCTTCAAATACTCGAACCGGTTAGGAACCCATCTGAAGACCGTCAAGTTTCCACGTTGCAAGGGAGCTGCGTGGGAGGTCGGGTGTCCAAGGGACATGACAACTCGGTAGTTGTCTGAGAACTCCGCGAAGATTTCTTGAAGGACGTTCTGGAGGTAAGCTCGTTCCTTCCGTGGTCCGCTGATGGGCACAAAGACCAGAACTTTTCCGTCCTCGACTCCAAGTTTTTCGCGTAGCTCCTTCTTGCTCGGCAGCTCTTTCGGGTGGACTGGCAGTATGGGACCGATGAACTGGGTTTTCTTCTCGTAGGCTTTCGGGATGCAGAGATTGTCTGTACAGATCGTGTAGGGCTGAGGGAAGTCCGGGATGAGCACTCTGGTGCCGCTTGTCCATATTCTTCCGATGAGTGTAAGACTCATGGCGTCTGCAAATTTGGCAAGACGCAGGTAACGAGTCTTTCTGGGGATTACAACTTGAAACTGGTTCAGTATGCAGATTGACGGTATGCTTAGCATGAATGCTGCGACTAGGGGAGACGCTCTCGAATCTGACACGACCACGTCGGGCTCGAAAGTCTCCATGATCTCAATCTCCTTCCCCACTTGCTCCAAGAAGTTGAAGGGAGCGAGGAATGGACCAGGGTTCATCACTGTCCTCTTGAAATCCACGGTTCCATCCGGCTTGGTCTTAAAATCCATTGAAGGAACCTCAACAGTCACATATCCTTCGCGGCGGACATAATTCACCGCTTCCAGATATGTGGAGAAGAACACTTTCACCCCCGGGTTCCTCTTCTGCAGCCCTCGTGCTATAGGAATGCAGCGACCAGCATGCCCGAGACCGACACCGCTAGGGGCAAACTCGACACGCATGAACTTACCCTCCGCCGAGCTTCTTACGCTCTATGTTGCCCCTGGGCGTCTTCTCCTCAAAGACCAACGCTTGGAATTTGTGGACCCTAGCCGTCTTAGTCAACCATTCGTCTGGGGGCAAACCCGCCTTTACGCAGCATTGACACAGGAATGCTTCTTCATCCCAGCAGTACTCGACGGCCACCTGAGGCAGTAAAAGGCCCTTGTAAAACCCTCTTTCCACGATGAGACCGTCTTCGCCCACCTTAATCTTCGACGGAAAATCCCTCGGGCTTTGCACCCTCACTTCCTCCGGGGGCGTGAGAACGCTGACTTCAAAAACGACGTTGTCCAGCTCTTCTTCTGAGAGGACGCAGAAGCGTGGGTCTTGCGTCGCGGAGCTAATCGCACATTCTATGACTGCTTGGACTAGCATGGTGGTGGGGAAGGGATAGCCTATGCATCCCCTAAGTTCTTCTCTGCCGTGTTCGAGGCTGTTTATGGTGACGAAGACTCCGCAACGTTGCATAAGATTAGCTGGCGTGTCCTTGGGGATTTCGATCACTCTACCCGTCTTCAGATATTCCTCTACGGCTCTTCGCGCAAGCCTGACGAGCGATTCGCCTTCCCCTGGAGTCAGCTTGAATGACACTGTCGTTTTCCTCTTGATTCGAAGCAATGATTACTACATGCCTAGAGCCTTAAACTTATACATAAGCCATCCGTTCCTCCACTACTGGGTTCCGCAGGACACCTATGCCCTCAACCTCCACCTCTACAACGTCGCCTCCTCTAAGGAACTTTGGCTGAGGCTTTATCGCGAACCCGACGCCCGCAGGAGTGCCTGTGGCGATGATATCGCAGGGCTCCAGCGTCATAACTCGACTGAGGCTGTGCACGACTTCATAGACGTTGAACACCATGTTTCGAGTGGTAGAGTCTTGCCTTAACTCGCCGTTGACCCTTGTGCGGATTCGGAGATCGGTTGAGTTTTCCAGCTGTTCTGCAGCGACTATGCATGGACCCATGGGGGCGAAAGTATCGAAACCCTTTCCTCTAGTCCACTGTTTGTCTTTGAACTGGACGTCCCGCGCCGAGACGTCGTTGAAGATTGTGTATCCGAAGATGCAACTCTCTGCCTCCTGAACAGAAACGTTCTTTGCCCTCTTGCCGATCACGACGGCCAGTTCTGCCTCGTAGTCTAGTTGTCTCACGAAGGAGGGTTTTATGATGCTCTCTTCGTGGCTTATTATGGCCGTGCGTGGTTTCATGAAGATCACAGGCTCGTCTGGAGGCGTCTTTTCTTGTTCTGCCGCGTGGTCTCTATAGTTTAGTCCCAAGCAGATTATTTTTGGAGGAGCTACCACTGGCGCTCTTAACTTCACGTTGTTCACAAGTGTCGATGCTTCTTGAACATCCACTTTCGCTGCCTTCTGAATTAAGCCCTCTATGTGCGCCTCTCTGACTTCCGTAAGCTGGATTAAGGCTTCAAGCGTGGGCGGAAACGGGTGTCCAAGCTTTTTAGCCAGAAGAGGCAGGTCAATGAGCGTGTTTTTGTCTAAGACTCCGTATGACTCGTTCTTTGCGTGTGAGAAGCGGGCTAACTTCATCCAACACACCAGACGTGTTTAGGGGTGTTTCTATGGAGCAACGATTCCCAACGTTGTGACAGAGATTCCTCTGTCCTCCAGCTCCTTGATGAACGGATTTATCCCGACCGAGTCGCTGGCAATATGCCCCGTGACAATCAGGTTTCCTTTGTCGTCGGCTCTCAATCTTTCCAAGTCGGCTGGGCTTACGTGGATGTAGATAAGCGTGTCTACTCCGTGTCTGAAGTATGTCCTCGCTATTTCGTAGCCTCCGTTCGTTCCCGCTCCGTGGGAGAACACGACTTTTCCAGCAGGGTTTGCCGGTTTGCCTAAGCGTGTTTCAATGTTTGTTGAAGCGTTCTTAAACTCTGACAGTTCTTTGAGAGCTGAAATCACGTCTCGCACGGTAGAGTCCCGGTTGGTTCCTTCCCTGATTTTCTGCACCATCCTTCTTCTCCCCAACTCGTCAAGGGGTGTGTGGATGTTCATGTAGGGCATCCGTAGAAGCTTTGCCAAATCCACCGCGTGACTATAGTTTCTGGTGTGATTTTCCACTTCCAAAGCCCTCAGCTTCTGACGCACCGCTCTTTCAGCCTCGTCCTTAGGAACACCGGCTTCTGCCATCTGCTGAATATGCCTCCTAAAGACCTTGTAGAAATCAACTATTGCTGAGCCACCCTTCGGGTGGTGGGAGATTACGGCATCGTAACCAGCCTGTTTTGCGAACATAAGCTCTGGTACATCTGCATCTATTCCGAACAAGACCCTCTTGATGTCCTTTCCTGCGACGTATATTGCACTGTCCTCGGGCACTGACTTGAAGCCCACAAGTCCCAACGCCATGTTCATAATCTCTTTCGTGCTAATCATTCTTCTCTCTCCAGACATTATCATTCGCGGTTCTGTTTATAGAAGTTATACCAGTTAACCAGAGACATAGTTCTTGTTTCGGGCCGACGAGGTGGGTAGAACTCAGGGAAATCCTTGTGTGAGGCCACTTCCCCCTCGTCTAAGCCCTTTTCTATCATGTCTTTAATGACTTCGATGGTTGTCTCGAAGAACCGTAAGTAATTCTCGATCTCTTCCTTGCCGCAGATAGACCCATGTCCCGGAACAATTACGTCCACCTCCATCTCCTTGAAACGTCTCAAGGTTTCCATCCACTTCTCAGGGTTGCAGGTCTCGTCTGCTCCCCACGGAAAGGTTCCGGCGAAGATCAGGTCTCCGGAGAAAAGCGTCTTCTCCTTCGTGAGGTATAGGTAGGACGCGTCTTCGGAGTGTCCCCCTGAATGGGTTATCGTTACCGACACGTCACCATCGCTTATCTCCATGGCCTTCTCGAAGGTTTTCGTAGGCAACGTGATCATGACATCTCGCAGCTTGCCAGTGAATTCGGGGAACTTTTCCTCGTATTCCGCAAGCTTGTGAGGCATCCACTCAGTCTGCGCCAATTGCTCCATTCGCTTCTTCAACGTGCTGCTCGATACTATTTCGCAGTCTCCGAAAACTTGGTTGCCGAAGACATGGTCTGCGTGGCAGTGGGTGAGGATCAGCTTGCGGGTGGGCGACTTTGTTTGCGATTCGAGGGACCTTCGGAAGTCGAGGGCTGTTGCTGGAAACATCGTGGAGTCGACCACGATTGCGTAGCTTGGCAGTTCTATGGCTCCGATATTTCCTCTTCCCTCGCCGCTTGTGTCGACGTAGACGTGACTACTGATTTTCTCCGCTTTCATTTCTCTTCCCTCTTTTCTCACTCTGGTTTCTGCTAACAAATCCTCTCTACAGTCAGTCTATAAAGCTCAACGTTTGTTCCTCTAGACGCTTTCGCAGCGCTTTCTTCATAACTCTGACACAGGATAATTCTTCGCACGTTTTCTGGTGGCAGATGTTTTTGAGATGCATAGCCAGCGGCGAGTCTGGAGACCTGGGCCACAGCGGCTTCGGTCGCCTTCGTTTCTATCTCCACGATTACCGTTTGCCCATCTGAGTCTTGGAGGAGAACATCTGCCACTCCGAAGCCGACGTCCGTGTTCGCGTCCAGAAACTGCATTCCCCCTTCTAAGATCTGGGGAGCATCTGCCACGATTTTCTGCATGGGTTCTTCAAGAAGTCCCTTGGCAGTCATGTGGGCTTCAGGACCGTTTTCCAGAATTTTCTCCAACTGCTGTTCTATTTCGAAGTATGCTGTCCCGAGCATGTGAGGATAGACGTCTACGGGCTCTTCGTTACGGTAGAGCATGAGGATAGGCGTATTTGTCGTGTTGAGCTGCTTGCTTTTCGAGAGCGGAAGAACAATGCTTTGAGCGCTCACTATCCTTCCCCGAACCTGAGGAATGACGCTTCGAATATCATTCTTCACCCTCTCAATCTGCACGGGCTCCATCGCCTCGATCTCGAGAACGTTGAACTCGATTTTCCACTTCTGTCGTATCTCCTCCAAAGCCTTAACAATCAGCTTCACTCGGTCTTGATATGGGGCACTCCGTCCATAGCAGACGACAAACCTATACATGTTTTCCGCTCTCAGACAAAGGAGGAAGCGGGTTTTTTATTAAGGCTTCTCTATGTTTCTGCGCCATGCCGATGCACAGAACAGCCGTCGCCTAGTTATTCCATGCCTGCTCAAAGAACCGTCTTCGCGGGAGAATATTTAAGTAGAATGTGGAAATGCATATAGGTAAGAGACTTGGCTTAGGCTCTGAAGGAGTGCTGAAGGAAGTTGTCTCGAAAAGCTAAAAGAGGCGCAACAAACGTTTCCTATGGTCTACAGAAGACTTATAAGAGAATAGTGACGCTCAAGCCTTCAACATTCATTCTGGCAGCCCTAGCCATAGCAACTTCCATTTTCCTACTCGGCGGGGGAATCTACGATATTATTGAACAGCCGATAATCGCCTTCATCAGTAGCGGCGGGAGAATAATCCCCTACTACCCCCAAGCTCTGAACGATCAACTTCTCGGCGAAAGTATCGCGTCCATGGTCCTGTATTTCTTCGGTGTCATAGGCCTCTTGCTCATGTACCAAAGCACAAAATACGCCAACAACCCAAGGCAAGCATACACTATGATACTGATGGGACTACTGCTCTTACTCATTGGATGGCTCCTCATAGAGTTCTACCTCTTTCCGAGTACCTATAAATCATTCACTGAGTGACAATGAGCAAAGGTCACCAAGGGCTCTTTTTCAAGCCTGCCAGATACGCCAGAAGGTTTGTCAAAACATGAACAGGCACGGTCATCGCTAAGACTATCAGCGTCATCGCAAGTGTAGGCTGCACCAGAGGAAAAGAGAAAAGAAGCGCGAACAGAACAAAGTCCAGCTGGTCAACCACCGGAAAAAAGGCGCCTGGGGCAAGCCCGAGTCTACGTTTGACGAAGGCGCCGAACAGGTCTCCGATTAAGGCGCCTAACGAAAGCAGGAATCCCAGCAGTGGACTGTAGCCGTTGAAGATTAGGCTTTCTACGAAACCTACCAGCGATCCGATGACCAGCCCTGCAAAGAACCCTCGGAAGGTCTTGTGAGCCCCAAACAATGGTCGGCCGTCTCCAAGAATCACGCCCATGTCCAAGGGTTTCCCCCCGCCGAAGATCACAGGAACCGCGTTGGCACTATAGGCAGGAAATATGAATATGAGAGAATCGACGATGAGTTCCAGCGACACATTCTCATCCTCTGTAGTCGCCTAGCCCCCTTTCTCCGATTTGGAGGAAAACAGGCTTAGTCGGCTTTTTTTCCAGACGGGTTTCCACAGTGGCTTTCACTATGCGTGAATTTGTGGTCGGTTTCAGCGTTATAGTCGTGTCTGCCCAGAATCTTAAAACTCTCGTGGCAACAGGTTGCACTGTTTCCTGCTCTTCCATGACCAGGCTTCGCACCTGACTGATAATCAGACTAGCCACTTTTCTGGTCTTGGTTAATTGGGCGAGACAGGCCATCTGACGATTCAACTCTCGGTTCAAAGCAAACGTGTTCTTCTTATCACCTCCAAACCCTTCGCGGTAGAGACCTGTGACCGTGTCCACGACTACTAGACCCACCCTCTCGCCAACATATTCGTCCAATCTGTCTATGACGTTGGCTTGCTGGTCGAAGTTCTCAGGCTTCATCAATATCACGTGCGGCGCGACACTCTCGAACTCGTCCGCGGCTATTTGCATCATGCGATTCGGCGAGAACGTGTTGTCACAGTCGATGAAAGCGGTCTTGTAGCCCATCCGCGCACAGTTCACGGCGCATTGCATGCCCAACGTTGTTTTACCTGTTTTCGGCTCCCCATACAGAAGGGTCAGGGTGGTCTCTAACAACCCGCCGTTCAGCTGCTCGTCCAGCGAGCCGCAGCCTATGGGAACAATTCTCTGCAAGAGGAGCCACGTGCCAAAACGAATTAATAACTGCAAAAATAATAAACTTGTTCATACCGCAACGTGAAAAGGGCAAGGCATGAAAGCAAAAATCGCCGTGGCTACAGTCTCTGGGAAAGCCTACTACCTACTCATAAACGAGCTTAAGAGGAAGAACGCGCCATTCTTGAGCCTCATACCCGACGACAACGTGCCCATAGATGTGAAAGTGGTGATAACAACAAAAAGCGAGCGGGCAAGGATTAAGCATGAGACTGTCTTAGAGTACAGTGTTGACAGAGACCCAGCTGAAATAGTCGACGAAGCGATTAGGATGATTACGGGGAAGCGGATCTATGAAAACCTCGTGGTTGGAATCGACCCTGGGCAAACCTTCGGCGTGGCAGTCCTCGGAGATGGAAACATCCTCGAAACCAAGGAATGCACCAGCCTGACCAGCACCGTGAACTCATTGAAAGACGCTTCAAACCGTATTCCAGCTAACCACGTAACCGTCAGAGTTGGAAACGGTGCGCCTTTACTGATGAGAGAACTTCTAGATGAGCTGGACAGCGCTCTCCCAGACAACGTAATCGTTGAAAGTGTGAAAGAGGATGGAACCAGCAAGCTTACAGGCGGAGACTCCCGCAGAAGGGGAAAGAGAGATGTAAGCTCAGCCATCAAAATAGGTCAAAGACAGGGAAAAACAGTTCAAAGAAGGAAAGGAACGGATGATAAGAGAAGTTAAGGCAGAGAGAACCCTTCTAGTCAACGGTCCTGCCTCGGTGCAGCTTGTTTCAGGCGAAGCTGAAACCCTCGGTGCCTCATTAGGTATAGGCAAAACAGTCATAGTGAGGGATGGAAAGCGCATACCCTTCTATGTGACGAAGGACGCTTCTTTTAACATTATGCACAGCAAAGAGAACATGCTTGAGGAGGCTGAGGGAAATACTGTTCCCCCTTCTTGGCATATGGCTGCTGAAGAAGCCCTCTCTTTGGAAAGACCGACTGTCATTATGATAATGGGCGACGCCGACTCGGGAAAGACGAGTCTGTGCGCCTTCTTAGCCAACAAAGCTCGCGGGAAAAAGCTGAGAGTAGCCATCATAGACGCCGACTTGGGGCAGTCGGACCTGGGACCACCCACGACAGTTGGCATAGCTTACGTGAAAAAACCGATAAGCGACCTGTTCAGCGTTGAGGCTAACCATGTGTTTTTTGTGGGGTTCACCAGCCCAGGCGGCGTTGAAGAACGGGTCGCTCAAGGTATTCTCGATTTCAAACACCGAGCTTTCAGAGAGAAGAGCGAGTTCGTAATCATCAATACGGACGGTTGGGTTGAAGGGGAACAAGCTGTTCGATACAAGGCTATGCTCTCAGAAAGGCTGTTGCCAAATATGATAGTCACTATAAGACTCGGAGAAGAACTTGGACAACTGCTGACCAGTCTCCAAGGGTCTTCGGTCTTAAGTGTGGAGCCCTCTTCAGCAGTAAAGAAGCGTGACAGAGACAAACGGAAGGCAGTCCGAGAGCTGAGTTACAGGAAGTACCTGAAGAACTCCAAGGTGGAAGCGTTTCCCCTCAGCTGGGTCAAAATAGAGGGCATCCACTCCTCCCCAAGCCTGTTTCTCACTAACGAACGCCTGAGGAAGATAGAGGAAGCTCTAGGAATCCATCCCCTCTTCTGCGATGAAACCGTGGAAGCCATCTGGCTAGTCCTGAAGCGAAGCCAGAGGCTTGATTTTGAGCAGCTGCAGAGTGCCGAAGAGAATCTCAAGAAGAAAGTCAAGGTTGCTTGGAAAGGCGACGAGAAAGGCATAATCGTAGGGCTGCACGATTCCGAGAACAATTACTTGGGCCTAGGGGTAATATCTGACATCGACTATCGGAGAAAAGTGCTCAAAGTCTTGACCCCCGTAAGTCAGAAAGCCGCCACAATACGGCTGGGCAACGTGCGGCTGGACGACGAGTGCAGAGAAGTCGGAACGACCAGTCTGTGGAACTAGGCATAAGCCCGCCTAGAAGGGCACGATGCGTTAACAGGACATTCGCAGCACAGTGGTTTTCTCGCCTTGCAGAACCTTCTCCCAAGTGAGATGAACAGAACGTGAACAGCAAAATAGTCTTCAGGACTGAATAGCTGTTGCAGGCTCCTCCGAACGCCCTCGTAGTCAACTCTGGCACCCACTAATGCCAGCCTCTTCGAGACACGGTCGACGTGCGTATCGACGGGCATTGTCGGCTTGCGGGCGCTGAAAAGCAACACCACATCAGAAGTCTTAGGACCCACACCTGGGAGTTCCAGCAATATTTGGCGGGCCTTTTCGAGGGGCACGTTGAAGACGAAGTCGAGCCTGCCTTCAAATCTCTCCAGAATCACATTTGACAACTTCTTGATGATTCTCGCCTTGTTTCGGTGCAAGCCAGCAACCCTAAGCGCTTCTTCAACCTCCTTCACGTCAACCTTCGAGAGTACTTCGGGGCTAATTCTGAATCGCTTCGAAAGATTTTCGAAGGCTCTAGCCGTATTTCTGCTGTTTGTGCTCTGGGAAATCACAGTCCTAATCAGCGTCTCGAAGGGGTCTTGTGTGTCCCTCCACCAATCAGGCAGCTTGAACTCTCTTCGGAGCACCTCCAAGATCTTGTTCGCTCTATCCTCAGCCATCCCTAAGCCCCGCTCGGAAGAATCGACACATTAGAGAGCCTTATAAACAGTCACACACAAGTAGCTGCTATGCCAGACAAAGTTCATTGCGCCCACGTCCTTGTGAAGACTGAGAAAGAAGCAAACTCTGTGATGGAGAGACTGACGAAGGGAGAGAAGTTCGCCAACATCGCCAAAGAACTCTCCCTCTGCCCCTCTGGAAAACGCGGAGGAGACCTTGGCACTTTCAGCAGAGGGGTCATGGTGAAAGAGTTCGAGAAGGCTGCCTTCGCTCTACAGAAAGGACAGCTATCGCCCCTCGTGAAGACGAAGTACGGATACCACGTGATAAAGAGGCTGGAGTAAGCGTAGTGGTTGTCTGACTAGCATTAGTATTGACTGTGTAGAATTTATATGTCATGAAGGCGTCCTGATGTCCCGAGCCACGATAGTGAAAGACGAGCTCACCGCGAACAACGTGAGATTATTAGCCATCTACATCGAGACCAAGAACTCGGTATTGGTTTTTCTCAGCGAGAGTGAAGACCAGCTCGGCACCCTAGCCGCATCCGTTCCTCCAGCCACCGAGATACTCCCTCAGACGGTGGTCTCTTCCGTCCTTCTGGGAGACAGAAACACCGCAGTCGTACGCATGCTGGCGGAACGCCTAGTCTCCAAAACAGGCAAAATAGGCCTAGTGTCAGTGCATCTGAGGACCATCAGTGAGACTGAGGCAACTCCAGCCCTCATAAAGCTCTTCGAACGAGTTACCACCATAAGCAAGGTGGAACAGGACAGCCGAGAAGGAGAGAGCGTTAAGATATAAGTCTACGTGGCTTTCTTCATGGGATCGAGAAAAGACTTGGTCGTCCACGTTGATGTGCGCCCATAGAGCAGTTGGCGAGAGCATCGAAGAAGCAGATGCTGTGGCGCTTCGTGTTCCGCGGATGCTATGTTGATTCGTTGACTTTTCTTGCGATTGCTCTGCCCAAGGCTACCGCTCTTTCCACATGCTCGGGTTTCGGTGGTCCTCGAATCTCCAGAACGTCAACCACTTGGAAGCCCCCTTGTTCGAGACGGGTTTTTATTCGCCTCGCCGCTCCGCCGCCCCAGCCGAAGGAGCCGAAGACTGCTGCAATCTTACCCCTCACGCCGAAGGAAGCGACAAGTTCTGTTGCATACAACGCCAACGGATGCGCCCCGCCCATGACGGTAGGAGTGCCGATGACCACGGCGCTCGCATCCACCAAGTCCCTCAGAATGTGGGAGACATCAGCGACGGTTAAGTTGTAAGGCACTGCCTCCACACCCTCAGAGGAAATAGTCTCAGTAATCGTCCTCTCCAAAGCCTGCGTGCTCCCCCACATGGAAACATAAATGATCACAACTTTTCTTTTCAAGGGACCGTTTGTCCACTTTTCGTAAGCCTCAACGATGGGTGCAGGGTCACGGTATACTGGCCCATGACTTGGAGCAATTATCTTGGGGTTCAGCGGCTTCACCTTAGTTAAGGCTCCTCTTGCTGAGTGAGCAAACGGCATCATAATCTCCGCGTAATATCTCTTAGCTTCAGACAACAGCAGCGCTCCAACTTCGTCGGCGTAAAGCTTGTCCGACGTCAAGTGGGATCCGAAGAAATCGCACGAGAATAACGCGCTGTCTTCCACATCAAAGGTGAACATGGTCTCGGGCCAATGCAGCCAAGGCGCTTCGATGAACCTCAACGTCTTGCCGCCTAGCTCCAGCGTGTCACCCTCCTTCACTCCAAAGCTCCTCTCCGCCGCCACGTCGAAGTATATTTCAGCCATGTTCACGCCGAGTTTAGTCGCTGCGAGTTTCGCGTTCTTGGCTTTTTTCATGATGGTCGGAATTCCGCCTGCGTGGTCAGGTTCAGCATGGTTCATGATTACGTAATCGATTTTTTCTGGCGGCAATATCTGGCTGACCTTGTCTATGAGGACGCTTTCGAAGCCCGGGTTAACCGTGTCTATAAGGGCTGTCTTCTCTTTGCCCACAACTAGATAGGAATTGTAGGATGTTCCGTAGGGCAGGGGGATGAACGCGTCGAAAACTCTGCGGTTCCAATCTTCAACGCCCACCCAGAAGACATCTGGACATATTTCCACTGTTTTAGATGGCATAAGCCAACCACTGGCTTCTTACTAGCAGGCGCCCCTAAAAATGGTTGCGCACAGTCGCGCCCCCATCGTGGTTTCCATCCGAAGTTCTGCGGTTTCTTCTACGGCAAATACGACAGATTTGCCGTGGTCTGTCCCAATTCCTGTGAGAAAAGGCAAAGCCTAAAAAGCAGACGTGGCAATTCTCTGTCAGCTACCTGAGTTGTGAAGTATGTCGTTGAAAGTTGAAGATGTCATGATTAAGGAAGTCATCACCGTTGACGAAAAGTCAACGATAAAGGCAGCTGCGGACACCATGAACAGGTTCGAGATAGGCTGCCTTATCGTTACCACGAAGGGCAAAGCCGTCGGCATCCTTACTGAGCGAGATCTGCTTAAGAGAGTGGTGAGTGAAGCAAGGGACCCGCTGAAGACGAAAGTCGCAGGAGTAATGTCTAAGCCTCTAATAGTCGTGGAGCCCGACATGGAGCTCGAGGAGGCAGCTAAACTCATGTTCAAGCTTAAGATAAAGAAACTCCCAGTAGTCAGGAGTGGAAAACTGCTGGGGCTGGTGACGCTGACTGATATTGCCCGCTTTCAGCCCCAGATGATTCGCCTCCTCAAGAAGCTGAGTGAAGGGATGGCGCCGAAGCGTATGAAGAAAGTCGTCGACTACTACGTCGTGTAACCCTCTGATTACGTGTATGTCTCAGCCGTGTTTCACCTGTATGCAAGAGGTCAAGATGAGCAGGTACAATCATATTCCTCGTGAGAGGATCTGGCAGGGATCGGCGTCAACGTGTATAGCTTCGAGGATTCCACCTTTGACGTGACAAGGCAACTGCTCAGCGTGCATGCACCGCGCTGGGTGCGCACCTTTGCAGTTCTGCTGAGGAGTGTCGGGAGAGTCGTCCAATGTGGAAAGAGCAGAACGGTGATTGGTACCCTTTCTGCATGAATCCACACAAACCTCGGCTAGACCAGAGTCGTCTGCTTTCTGCTCGAGGCAAAGTTCGACGCTCTCAAGCCCACGAGCCGCACCTTTCGGTTCTCTGCTAGGCGAGGTTGGATCAATTCTGTCGCAGTCTTTTGCAGGTTCTGAAGGCCGTTCGTGAAGAGTGGCAGCGTCCTTCCATGAGTATGCGTTTCAAAGTTCTCATAGCGTATCTTGACTGTGACCGTCTTGAACAGCAGTTTGCTCTCAACGAGCTCCACGTGGATCTCTCGGGCAAGCTTATCCAAGGTTTCAAGAACTGCGCTTCGATCGTCGGTGTCTTCCTCGAAGGTGGTCTCTCTGCTCACCGACTTAATTGTGCCTCTTTCGGCGACTTCGCTGTTGTCTATGCCATGGGCGAAAAGGTGGTACTGAGTACCCATAACGCCGAATCTCTCGGTTAAGGTCGAGACGTCGAACGCTGCCAAGTCTCCGATGGTCTTTATGCCCATTTCGTTCAACTTGCGTTCTGTTTTCTTGCCTACCCACAGCAGCTTCCTTACGGGCAGCGGAGCCAGAAACCTCTCTACCGTATCGTCTTGAACCACGGTCAAGCCGTCTGGCTTCCTGTAATCGCTCGCGATTTTCGCCACAAGCTTGTTAGAGGCGATGCCGATCGAGCAAGTCAGGCCCTCTTTCTCGTAAACTTCGCGCTTTATTGCTTCAGCCAGTCTTCTTGCGTCACTAAGACTGTCTACTCGATGGCTTACGTCTAAGAAGACCTCGTCTAAGCCCCACTGCTCCGACATGGCCGCATACCTTCGCAGAATCGTCATGATTCGACTCGAAGTTTCGATGTAGAGCTCGTAGTCAGGCTTCAAGTACACCGCATCTGGACAGAGCTCCCAAGCCCTTGTTATGGGCATGCCCGAATGTATGCCGCATTTCCTCGCCTCATAGTTGCTTGTGCTTACAACACCCCGTCCCTTGCCACCTTTTGGGTCAGCACCGACGATTACAGGCTTCCCCTTTAACTCGGGGTTTCTGTGTTCCTCAACCGCGGCGTAGAACTGATCCATGTCAACGTGTAGAACTATCCTCTTCTTTTGTCTCCCTTCCGGCGAGTCCAAAGTCTTCAACCGTTCGAGTTCTTTCTGTTCCTAGAGCAGTATTGTGGTCCAATTCCCAGATAGATGTTGTCCTATGCGCAAAGGGGTTCAGGCCGACTGCTCCTCTTCCACATGGCTAGGGATTGAGGTGGATCTCCGAAGTTCTGCGGTTTTTCCATCCGAGAGGTTCTACGCATCAGGGAAAGCACAACAGTAATGATGATGATCATGATGAGGCCGGCGCCGGCGAAAGCTAGATACTTTGGAATCACGTAGACTGGGATGACTCCACTATCGGCTCCGGCATATTCATCAGTTCCGGGCCAACTTGCTTTTAGGCGATAGTGCCCCGACACCGTCGGGCTCCATGAGAGCATGTAGCGTCTTTCCGAGTCCATGGTGGCTTCTCCGACGACTGTCCACAACCCGTTCGCAGTAGCAGCGTACACAGTCACGGTGCCACTGGCGCTTAGAGCAGTAATTTGACCCTTGATGATCACTGTGCTTCCCTCTAACACGAAACCCGAAGACACGTCTAATGATATGGCTGCGGATTTCATAATACCGAAGCTTGAGGAAACCTGTCCCGGAGATATTTGCTCATGGTTCTCCAGGGTGACTACCCCTACTGTAGCATCTTCAAGCTCTGGAGGACATTCGCCTACTCTCCAGCCATTCCGCCAGTCGTCGCCAGTGCACTCAGCCGTATAATATCGTGTTCCTCCATAGTCAACATACGTTACCCTCGTCCGAGCGTCTTCTGGCGGATTGGGCAAGCTTACGCCGATGTTCATGTGACTCTCATGCTCGTAGTACAACAGAACCGTGTCCATATCCTGCGCGTGGAGCAACGATGCGGCGACAAACGACAGCAGATCACAGTCTCCCCGATTATCACCGATGGTCTCAACCGGGTATCTGCCCTCTTCGACTACTTCGTATGGAATCTGGTGGACAAGCATGAGCACGGCGTTTACAAAATCCTCATCATTTGAGAAGAGGCTCCTGATGTCCTCGGCTACAAGCGCCATCGAATACGGAGTCACAAAGGTGGCAAAATTATCCCTCGTCAGCTGATGGTTCTTCTGCTGATAATACTCGTACAATGATTCTGTCATGGAGAGATTAAGCCGATAGGTAGATCCATCTTTAAGGAGGAAGTATCGCCGCTCATAATATTGTGCATTGCAAAGCTCCGGAAGCACTAAAAGGAGAAACATGCTTGCAGCCGCAACAACGATAAGTCGGCTGACTCTGTACTTGACCATCTAAACTCATCTACGAGAGACTGTGGCCTTCAACGTGAAAAGAAGTATGAAGGGAGAATCTGAATCCAAAAGACGGCTTTCAAAGCCGTTCTCTATGCGGTGAACATAAAGAGATAAGAGAGTTCTTCAGAGAATAATGGAAGTCAGGTATACTGAAGTGGGAAGATTTGTCGCGCAGAAAATACGTAATCGGGGTTGACTTGGGAGGAACGTGGGTGAGAGTCGCGCTTTCCACCGAGAAAGGCCGATTTCTCGAGAAAGTGCAGGAAAAAGTCGATAAAACAAGTGAAAACGCCCTAAGCAGCCAGATAGTGCGATTGATTCAAAAGACGATTCGCAAAAGAGACATGGTCTCAACAAACTTGCAGGGAGTAGGCGTGGCTTCTGCAGGTCCATTAGACATGAAAGCAGGCGTCTTAATTAAACCGACAAACTTGCCTTTTGAGCATGTGCCAATTACCGCGCCCGTACGGGAGCTTTTAGACGTCCCAACCTGTCTGATCAATGATTGCACTGCCGGCGTTTTAGGCGAGAAGGAGTTCGGCGCGGGCAAGAAGCATGATGATCTAGTCTTTATAACAATTGGAACTGGAATTGGGGGTGGTGCGATTGTTGATGGGCATTTACTCTTGGGAAAAGACGGAAACGCCGTTGAAATCGGGCACATCACCATAGACATCCAGGGAAAGCTGATGTGTGGCTGCGGAAAACGAGGCCATTGGGAAGCCTACTGTTCTGGGAGAAATATCTCCAATTTCGTCAAGATGAGACTCGAGGAAATCGGCGAGAAAGAGGCCAAGCGAAGCTCGCTCTTTAAGAGCGGCGAAAAACCTAAGAGGCTGACCTCTGAAGACCTGTTCGCAGCCGCAAAGAGTGGCGACAAGCTGTCCCTCAAGCTTGTTGAGGAGTTGGGAAAACTAAACGCCGTCGGCTTGGCGAACGTGGTGAACGCCTATGACCCTTCCCTAATCACAGTCGGTGGCTCGGTTACTCTGGAAAACGAGAGGCTCGTTTTGTCTCCGATAAGAGACAAAATCAAAGACCACGTGCTCAATAGACTGCCCGAGATAATGGTGACTCCTCTACGTCAAGACGTTGGTCTCTACGGGGCTGTCGCAGCAGCCTTGAGGTTCACATCT
Source organism: uncultured Candidatus Bathyarchaeia archaeon (assembly GCA_964395545.1). Lineage (GTDB taxonomy): Archaea > Thermoproteota > Bathyarchaeia > Bathyarchaeales > SOJC01 > CAYGVX01. Next base: position 43,926 of record CAYNAW010000006.1, read on the forward strand.
TAGCCAACGGAATTCCTGGTTGAGGCGCTGTCATTTAAAACACTGAACAGTCTCTCTAGAATCCTGTATGTCAAACCCCAAACATAGTTCTCTCCAACAGCATAAGCCGAGACTTTTCGAGAGGGAAATTCGGCAAATCCCTTGGATTTGCGGATGTTCTCCAAGGAAGCCCACACATAACCCTCCAGTTCTCTACTCAAAACTATCACGGGCTCGTACTCTACGAGGACGATGAAAGGAGCCACAAGCAAGTTCGGCTTCCTCCCCGACCTCATGCTTTCCAACATTCCCAGAAAACGGCAATCATGACCAAGGTTAATACTTGTCTCTTCAAGCGTTTCTCTCACAACAGTTTGCATTATACTAAAGTCCTTCGCGTCACGTTTGCCGCCCGGAAGAGCCATTTGCCCCGACCATGGGTCCAAGGGGTTTTCAGCCCTTTTCACCAAGAGAATCTCGAGACTCGCATCGCTGGCGAGTTTTAACAGGACAACCACTGCCGCATCAGCATTCTGCGCCTCTGAAACCGGCTTCAAAACTCTGGACAGCTTGTCCAAGACATCAGAATAGTGCACGATCTGTTATCACCGCTGAGTTGATTTGCAGACGACTTACGTATGCTTGGAAAGAGGTGTTTCGCGCTATATTACAGGTCTCACGCGAGCCATACTCTCTAAAACCCAAGCTAACGCAATTGTTGCTATGCCTAGGCTGAAGGTAACGAAGCAGTCTAGGAGGAGAACCCACTCGAAGCCGCTCTGAACACGTGCGTACACGTTGAGTGAATTGTACTGCATGAAAGACAATATGACTAGGGCTGCTCCGATGACGTAGAAGCAGACTCTTGCGACGACTTGACTGGTGGTCAGCCGATGAGTGTAAGCCAAGTATTTCTTGATGCTTTCGATCTCTTCTGCACGGTTCAGCTGGGTCATCCTCAGGTCTTTCAGTTCTTTCTCTAGTTCTTTGATGCGTCGTTCTGCGAAGACTTCGGCTTTTTCGCGGAGCAGGAACTCCTCCTTCTCCTTCTTATAAAGGGTTGAGATTGCCTTCTCTCTGCTTAGACCCTCATTCCTCAACTTCTCCACGTCATAGTTCAGCGACAATTCTGGGTTCTTGTATCCCCTCTCACGGTAAATCTCGACAAGTTTTTCGTACATCTTGTCGATTCTAACCGAGGGCATCTATGTCACATAAAATACTAGTGTAACAATTACATTTAAAGGTTTGAGAATTCATATAAGTATTTAAGAGAGTTGGAAGTAACAGAGCGCGGTTCAGCGTCATAGATAGGTCGATGAAGGATGAGTAGGTCGACGATGCTAAGATTGTTCCTTATGCTATTTCTTGTGACAGCGTCGATTCTAGCCGTGCATGTCTCGCCGTCCTCAGGAGAACTTCAAAGTGGCATGCCAATCGTCTACGTTGACCCTCAGGCGCCTTCAGCACCCGAGGGAACGCTCTTCAATGTAAGCGTGAAAATCTTCAACCTGACGAACAATATCTATACGACAGACGAGCGTTGGGAGCCAGGGGACCCACAACTTCCACCTCCCGGTACTCGATGGAACTATTCTCTGGGCAACCTGTACGGTTTCAAGATGCGGTTTAGCTGGGATCCGCGGGTGCTTGAATATGTCAGCCGCGTGGTCAAGACTCCCGTCGAAGATTATCCTGAAGGTGCTCTTCACGGTCCAATTCTCGTGACTCAAGATGAGTTGAACCAGACTGCTGGAACCTACTCGGTTGCTCAGAGTTCGTATTTCTACCCTGTGTCAGCCTTCGACTGCCCTGACAGCAACGCAACAGTGTTTGTTTTAACTTTTAGAGTCAAGCGAGTGGGCTTTTCCTACTTGCAGTTGGACAACGTGGAGCTCATACCTGATCCTGCGTTAGTTGTCGACTTCCACACAATACCCTTTCTGGCACTAAATCCGGGAGTCTTTTTTGCCGATAGTGCTACTCGGATAGCCACCGTGGAGGTCGGCACACTTGTGGACACTTGGCTCTACAACCCTGTAATCTTAGGTGAAAACGCGTCTGTACGTTTTACGATGGAGAATATGGGACACTGTGTGGATCATTTTAACGTGACTCTCTACAGAGATGGCGTTCCCCTGACCAGTTGGATGAACGAGAGTCTGGACTCGGGTGAAAATCGGTTTTACAACTTCACATTTTCGACTGAGGGCTGGGCGATTGGGTTGCACACTGTTGAGTCAAGAGCTAGCATTTTGCACGAACAGACTGAGCTTGTCGATTCATTCGCGGTCAATTTCATTCTAATCAGCTCTCCGTCCCTGAGCGTCAGTAGCTCGACAGATAAGGCCTATGAAAACGAGACTGTGATTCTGAGTGCAGTTGAAATTCTCACTGAAGACCCTAACCTCGAGATTCGGAACTATACATGGCGGCTTTATGAGCCGGGAGCGTCAACCTCTGTCTACGAATATTCGGGGAAGAGTGTGACTCACACGTTTGCGAAGAACGGGACATGGCGCATCGAGTTAGTAATCGAAGATAACTGGGACATAACATATAACCCTCTTCGGACTGCAACGGTCTTCTACAAAGAAGAGATCGTGCTTGAAGTGCATGCGGGAGAGAAGCCGTCTTCAGACACACCTGTCCTCTCGTACGAACAGACCCTGATAATCGTCGGGTTGGCGTCCTTTGCTGTTGCCAGCTTCATAGTTTACTTTGCTACCAAGAAATGAGTTCGGTTGTGACAGCTAAAGCATGATTTCTAGAAGGGAATCGGGTGAGCTAATTGGCGTGCGAGTCCTAAGAGGTGTTACCTGGTTTTTATGTGTGTACGTAGGTCTTCGAGGCTCTTAAGGAACATTGACCCTTTTTCAGTTACCTCGTATATTCTCCCGTCAGGCTCGGCGGTTTCTTTTATATAACCCATGTTCGTGAGGAAGACTAGGTACTTGTTCAGCTGGTCGTAGCTCAGACTGGCTTTCCGCATGATCGTGTACTTTCTTCCTTCTTCGGCGCGTTTGATGGTAGTTAAAACGTCCATGAAAATCGTGACTCGATCCCTGTACTTGAAAGAAGCTAACCTAATGGGGTCGAAGTTGAACATTCCTCTCTACCAGTATAATACATGGAGTTCCATGCTTTTTAGCTTTTCGTTCCACTGCCTTAGACTCGTGGAGAGCAGGCTCAAGTTGTAGCGTGAGGGAATAGGAATTCGTTGTGATGCACATTGACTAACAGACCGAGGAATTGATGAGCAAAGCTCTCGGTTGGACACGCGTTGAAGCTAGGAGCAAGCTTCGCGGAAACGAAAGGAAAAGGAACTGTGATCCGAACCATAGAAACCGTGAACGGAAAAGTTCGAACCGTTTCAGAGAACCCGAACATCGGTGTTGGAGCGAGAATATTCTTCGGCGAAAGAAGCGGCGCCTCTTCTAGCATGTTGGATGATGAAAGCTTGAGTCGTTCAGTGGAGAGGCCTTGAAAATAGCACAACCTTGGTACAGAAAACCTTGGTCAATTTTCAGCTGGCGACAGCCGAATTAGTGAAAGAGCGCAAATTGACAGTCGTCGGTAGACATCCCGAGGGGTTTCGCTCAGGAGTGCGCGCTGGTTATTTGCCTAAGGGTTGACAAGTTGGACAGATGAAGCTGCTGGTCGAGCCGGTCTTAATCTTCTGTATGATCGTACCGCAGTTAGGACAGGATTTGCCAGGTTTGTAGGCAATTTTGAACTGCTCAGCACCGTAGCCTCCCTTGTTTCCGTAAAAATCTTTCTCGTAAGCTAGTCCGCACAGCTTGATGCTTTCGTTCAGCACGGATCTTATGGACTTATTGAGGGCCTCCACTTCGGCTTCAGATAG
>CAYNAW010000007.1:0-4192 GCA_964395545.1 uncultured Candidatus Bathyarchaeia archaeon
AGGGCGCAAGCCTCCTAAGCTTGTGGTCGTGGGTTCAAATCCCACCCCGCCCGCTTTGCTTCAACCCACTACTGATCTGAGACCTGCCTTAGACAAGACAGCGCGCGCAATCGGGACCAAGTCCTAGAGCAGGCGAGTAAAGCGTCTAAATTGCTTCTGCCACGTATTTCAGGTGCAGCGGTTTGATGATTTCTCCCCCTGCTAGGTTCACGATGGCACTTTCGACATCTAAGAACAGGTCGCCCAGTTCTCTTTTGTGTTCAGACATGAACTTGTCAAAGTCAGCGTAGCTCTTGTGAACTGAAATCATGACCCCGTTCTTGCCCATCCCTCGGCTGCCACTGCACAGAATGACATTGGGCTGCTTCATCATCCACCTGACTGCTGCATCGATGTTAGCCTTGACGTTCTCTCGTAATCCCACAGCGGCATGGCTCTTGACCATCGTGATGGCTAAGATCTCAAACCCCAACGCTGTCCACTTGGGCACAGCCGTGTAACCATCAAGAGCCTCCTTCTCCAATTTCGCTCTTCTTCTCGTCACCGTGGGCTGAGATACGCCAATCTCTTTTGCCAGTTGCCTGTCACTCATCTTGGAGTTCCTCATCAACGCCGCAAGAATCCTACAGTCAATGCCCTTCAGCTTCTGCACTTCACATCACCAGTGTATAATCGACGTACCATCTATTTGATTATACATAGAGACACCCTGCCGATATTAGAAGCTTCGGGAAAGAACACTCTACGCGGGCGCGCTCGAACTGGGTTGCCGTTATTCGTGACTGCGGCAGTCAATGTTACAGTACTATCTGCAACTGAGAACAACAGGGCAACTGCGTATCGCACATTCACAGGCTGTACGTTGCTAGTAGCCCAGAACGGGCCATACGCTACGAAGCTAGCTCCCGCGATGCAAAGCAAGAGGACAACGACTTATAGTGATTTCCTTGGTAATTTCAGCATTCTCTCTCACCTCCGCTTTTCGACAGATCAGGTTCACGACGCGGACGCTCGCGTTCGCCTTGAAGACACCCTATGTTAGGGACATCATTGACTTATGAAGCACAGACAATAATCGTGAACAACATCACGGTCAAAGACCTTATTGCCGACTTGCACCGACCACACGGTGAAGGGGCGTTTCATACGTGCGCAACACACGCCGGGGATCCGCGCTGGCGTGCGTAAGATTGCGTGGAAATTCGAAGAGAGGTAGGTGGGCTTGAACTGACCCACCGTTGCCCTTCGTCCCGCTCCTTCTCTTTCTCTACGTATTTCGAGTATGTGTTAGTGAGCTGTATGCTCCGAAAACGGATTGCTTATCAGGATTTCGAAGTAACAAGCCATATTATATTCGGACAACGACTGAGACGCTGAGGTGACGAAATGTCTCATCCTGCCACGTTATTGAAGAGATATCTGACGGAACTAAACGGGCGCATTATCAAGTTAGACGCGAAATCAGAATGTCACACGCATATAGTGAGTGAGACGCTCGGCAAGCTGGACGAGAAACTGGATGGCAGTGTGCATACGACAAACGAGGCCCTCAGCAGGCTAGATTCAAAATTGGAGGGTGGCATGCGGACGGTCAGTGAGACGATTATTAAGTTGGACGAGAAGTTGGATGCCAGCGTGCAGACGACAAACCAGGCGATCGGCAACTTGTATAGAGAGAAATTGTCGGTTCAAGAGTTCAGAGAGTTCGTGAATGCTTTCAACAAGATTCTAAGCGAATGCTATCCGGCCCCCGAAGAACCTGCTCTGCAAACCCCAGAGGCCGCAACGCAAAAAATGTGTGCCGAAGACGGCTCGGGCTATCAAGGAGAAGCGGTTCTGGTTCCACCAACAGAATCAGATGCACCACGACAAAGTGACGCAGTATCCATGGCTGTAGAAGCAATCGCCCCTCAGACCATCGTTGACAGCCCTCCTTCTGAAGCCGGTGATGCAACTCCTCTGGCGCAGTCCACCGAAAAGATTCCCTTACGTTCCGAAGCTACTGCGGGAGAAGGGACAAACAAGCACGTTGGGTTCCCGATGAAGGTTGTCGGAGAGTCTTTCTATGTGGGCGATGGTGTTACATCGATCGTGGGAGACGTAGAGATCCCTCCTGGAACGACGGTGGACGAGACTCTGGTTGTCAAGGGCAACTTCCGATCGTGTGAGTGCTGTAGATTGCTGAAAAATGTGAAAGCTCTGAAGGGTATCGAAATTGGCGAAGACTCGACGGTTGAAGGAACCCTACTAAGCGGCGGAAGGGTCACTGTGAACTCAAACTGCGTCGTGAATGGTTCAATTGAGTCTGAAGGAGACATCGAAATTGGCGAGAACGTAATCGTCAAGAAGAACCTTAGTTCCAAATTGTCAATTATCCTAAGCAAATCTGCTCAGGTTTTCGGCGCTATCAATGCGACAAAAAGCGTGTTAAGGCCCTAAGCTGGGGGCATCATGTCTGATTCTCTTGTCGAAAAAGCAGTAGCTTCTTTAACATTCTTTTCAGTGACAATAGGTTTCAGTCTCCTCGCTCCAGTGCTTTTCGCCGTGGCTGCCGTGGGAATCAGCTTCGCCATTCCTAGTCTTGTCATTGATACGACCTGTATGACGCTTTATTTTCTGATAGCGTGTACGCTCTACAACATTCTGACATTGTCCATTGTTGGTTTGGGTAGCCTAGAAGATGGTGACGATGTTGCTCACTTTTTTAGCATCATCATCCCCGCTCGCAACGAGGAATTGGTCATCAAGGAGACTCTAAAGCGTGTCTTTGCGTTTGACTATCCTTCAGAACTCTTTGAAGTGGTTGTGATCAACGACGGTTCGACGGACAACACAGAGATTCTGGTCAGAGATGAACAGAAAAGTCATCCGAATCTGAAATTGATCAATGTTTCAGAGGCTCGGGCTGGTTATGGAAAAGGATCTGCCCTAAACCGGGGCTTCGGGGACTTTCTGTTAACTTGGAGGGGGCTCGAGATTGAGCCTAGGCATCGTTGGATCATTGGGGTTTTTGACTCCGATGCGAGACCAGACCCAAATATGCTTAAAAGAGTCTCCTTCGAGTTCAGAAATCCTCGTGTCGGCGGAGTCCAAGCGCTTGTTCGAATCAGCAATCGCAAAAGGTCTTTTTTGGCAAAGTTGCAGGACATGGAGTTCGTAGCGTTCGCGCGGCTTCTTCAGTTTTCACGCACAGTCTTCGGTGGCTCCGTGGCCCTAGGCGGCACCGGGCAATTCATTAGGGCTACCGCGCTCGACACTACTGCCCTAACTGATCTCGAGGAGTATTGGAACCGTGATTCACTAACCGAGGATTTGGATATTAGCGTACGTTTGATGACGAACAAATGGGAAAACCGCTACATTGAATCTACAGCGGTGCATCAAGAGGGTGTTGAGAACCTTTCAAGTCTTATCCACCAGAGGACCAGATGGGCATGGGGGGCACTCCAAGCGTTGCGTATTCACATATTTAGCTTCAGAGTCTGGAGAGCGGACATAAGTCTGAGAAAGAAGCTGGACACATCGGTTTATCTGATCAATATTGTTGTGCCTTTTCTGGTACTGGTCTGTTGGGTCTTATCAGGGTTGAGCCTGCTTGGGATTGTTAAGGTATCCAATGTCTTCCCGTGGGTTCTGACGTTGGCTAACGGTTTCTCCTTCTTGCCGCTCATTTTCATTGGTTTGTGGAAAGAAAAAGCAGACTATCCTGCTTGGCAGATAATACCTCTGTCCCTAATAGGGACCGTCTACACTTACCACTGGGTTCCCTGCATCGCCATAGCGTCCGTGAAGATGATTACTAAAAAGCCCGTCTGGAACAAGACCCCACGGTTCAATAAGGCAGAGTAGTTTGGGATTGTGGCGTGCGCTCATCTCACAGATCTGACCACGATTCTGAAGAGCGAGAAAAGCTACCAATTTTCTCCGTAATGGGTCGTGGCGGTGACAATGTCGAAGATGTCGACATCTCCATCGCCTTCCCAGTCACTGTTAGGGTCGTAACGCGAATCTGGCATATTTATCCCGTAGGCGCCTGCCATACGCACGATATCAAAGATGTCCACGTCCCGGTCGCCGTCGGCGTCGCCGGGAAGGGTTACAAAGACCTCATCGCCCATGAGCCAATTGTCCTCAGTCGAGGCTTCGTCTGCCACCGGCAGAGCGTAAACACTCACTGCGTAGTTACCCTTCG
>CAYNAW010000007.1:4292-44979 GCA_964395545.1 uncultured Candidatus Bathyarchaeia archaeon
AGCTCCACCCAGTCGCCATAGTTCGTGAACGATGCAGGCTGGTCTGTTTGGTCCGTCGCCGTCACAGCGATAACCTCGTCGTATGCCGCCGGGTACATCCTCTCGCTCGTGGCATCGTTTCCCGCGGCTGCGACTAGTAGCACTCCTGCGCGGTAGGCTTCTACGATAGCACGGCGTACTAGCCAGCTGTCTTCGTAGTCCCCCCAGCTCATGCTTATGATGCTTGCGCCTTGGTCGACCGCGTGGAAGATGGCTTGTGCAAGGTCATCCACATGTCCGATGCCCTTCACGTCTAAGCCTTTCTCCGCCATCACCGACACTTGGGCAACGCCGGCGACACCTAGACTGTTGTTGAGGGCCGCGGCGATTATGCCTGCGACGTGAGTGCCGTGTCCATTGTCATCCATGGGGTCTGGATCACCGTGAACCCAGTCGTAGCCGAGGGAAACATAGTTGTCAGCCAGGTCGTCATGTCTCCAGTCTATGCCGGTGTCGACCACGGCCACGAGGATGGAGGAGTTTCCACGGGTCAAGTCCCACGCGCGAGGCGCGCCGATAGTTGTAAGGCTCCACTGCTCCGAGAAATGCGTGTCATCGGGTGTGAAAAGGGCTTCATACCTGAGGTTGGGCTCTATGTGGGCACTCAGCTGCGCAGCCCTTGTCTCTTCAACGAAGAGAGCGACTGTCGCTAGCGGTACGTCGACGGTCATCGCTGTTTCCGTGTAGCCTTTAAGGACTCGGTTCACGATTCTTCCGTAGTGCTTCTCAATCAACTCTGTCAGACGCTGGTATCCGCTGGTAAGCGTTTCTACGTCTATAACTAGCTCGATGGAGTCTCGGTCAACGTGGGCGAGGCTACGCACTTCTTCTAACCGTGCGAAGTCCCATTTGGTGGCGGGGTCTTTCATTCGACTGTGTACGGAATTTGGCAGAGCCATTGGAAGGGTGCAGACTAGCTGTGTCGACAGGAACAGAAGAATTAGAAGACGTGTTTCCATATCGTCAACCAGACTGGGCTTGGCGGTTGCTCATATAGTCTAAGGATACTTCGCCGTGTTAAAAGTTGTGGAGGGGAGATAGGCATAGGCATATCTCCTATCAGGATAACGCGAGGAAAGGAGTTTCACCATGGCGCGCGCGTAGCAATGTTTTTCAGTTCCGTAGAAGTTGTCAGAGGAGACAGTGGGACTTTGACTGCTATGACCCGGCCCATGAAAACGCTGTTCCACCATGCCTTTCCGGCCTATTCCCTCAACCGTGACTTGCAGATACTGTTCACGTCGAACCTTTTCGCCTCTTTCGGCGACGGGCTTACAATATATCTTCTCCCCCTCTTCATACGAAACCTCAATGCAACACCTGAAAACGTCGGTTTCCTCTACTCCGTTCTCATGATAGCCTCAGCGACAACCATAATTCCGGGAGGTCTCCTTGCCGAAAGATTTGATTTGAAGAAGATTATGATAGTAGGCTGGGCAGTCTGGGTTCCTGTGCCCCTTCTATTTGCCCTCGCAACCGATTGGACACAGATGATTCCAGCGATGTTCTTCTATGGAATACTCTTTTCAGGCCCTGCTTCGAGTTCCTACATCGTGGGACGGGCCGAGAAGGGTAAGATGGTGTCAACGTTCTCGACGCTTGCTTCAGCTTGGGGGCTGGGCTATATGTTCGCGCCCACGGTGGCGGGCTACTTGGCTGAGACTGCTGGGATGCAGTGCGTCTTCTTTCTCACAGCTCTCTTCTACCTGCTCACCACGATAATGCTCACGCAAATCAGCACCCAGACCTCACAGAAGACTGGGGTTGCAGGCGAGGAGATGCGGACGGAGTCGAAGGGTGCTGTGTTCAAGAGGCAGATGATGTTCCATTTTTCTGTTATCCTTGCCGCTGCGTTCTTTACACTGTCCCTTGTGTTCCCGCTCGTCCCCCAATTTTTGAGTGATGTGTACCGTTACGACTTTGCCCACATCGGAGTGCTGGGGTCTTTTACGTATTTCGGTGGTTCTGTGCTGTCGATAATCTTGGGGCGAATCGGTGACAAGTATGGGAGAGCAGCTCCTATCTCGGCGGCAATGGCTTTGGTGGCACTTTCTTTGGGCATTTTCGTCTCCTCCAGCAACTTTGCTCTCCTCATGGTTGCCTCCTTTCTGCGCGGGGCGTCCTTTCCCATGTGGGCTTTCATCGGTGCCACTGTGGGTTCCATCGCACCCTCTGCGTCGAGAGCTAGATGGATTTCACTCGTTCAGACCACTGCTCAATCCGCCAGCATAATGGCACCTTACGTCGGAGGTGTGCTCTACAGCTCTTCGGCAACAATGCCTTTTCTGGTCTCCATCATCGCTTCTCTCACGTTGGCTCTCTTGGCTCCTCTTAGGTTGCTAAAGGAGGAGACACAGTGAAGCTATTTGGAGAAGGCTGTGAAGAGTGCTTTCGCGATCTTTTGTAGCTCGTTCGTGGCTGCTGAGATGAGTCTTATCCTAGCCTCGATTCTTTGTCTATAGGAGCTTGCGGAAAGCTTGAGCTTGGGCATCGCGTCCTTGATCACGCTGATCAAAAGGTCGCGATTGTCTTCGTCGCTCAAGTTCTTTAGTTCCATTCGCTCATCCTTGTAGAGAACCATGAGTTGCCCCGTCGGATCGATAATTGCTTTGACTACGTTTTCGGAGTTTACATCCAGTGCGGAGGGGGAGACAGGTATGGTGATTCTAAGGGAATGCATGATTCTGCGCATTGATTCAAACAACGCAGCTACATAGTTCTTCTCTTCAGAAATCAGTTCGCAGATTTGGCCCACTTCTTCCTGCATGGCTTTCAGAGGTTCTATGAATTTCTGGAGGGGTTCATCAGCCTGTTCGGTTGTGTCTCCGGCTAGTATGGGCGCTGTTACTTGAAACGCGTCAGCCTGACTCATAAGAGGTTTTCCCTCTCTAGTCTCTCAAGCGGGAACGCTAAAAAGGTCTTGTATGTTGCGCTTTCTCACGCACAACGATCACGCTTCGCGTGCATGGTAATGGCGTATATCAAGTCGTACTACGCAATACTTATATCCCCTCCTCCGTCCTATATCCTTAGAGGCAGACGAGTTTTGAGTTATGGACACCAAGGCTTAAGGGAAGAAGAGGCACCGAGCCGAATCCAGAGAGTCTCCTCTGTCAAACGTGAGAACTGCAGGATAACGGTGTCCATAGAGAAAGAGCGTCCTATGTCTTTGTCTCCCCTATACAACAAGTATGAAATCCAAAGATACGATCTTCATCCCAATTACAGTTTTGCGCATCTCGCTGATCTCATTCCCAAGAACACACCTGTATACATCGACAGCGGAGAGCACTACGTAGAACGCATCGTCCGTGCACTCTACTACTTCAAGCAATGTTCACTCATAGGACCATCAGGTACGGGTAAGACCCACATCGTCTATCTCGTGGCAGAGCTCTGTGGACTGCCGGTCTTCGAAGTCAACTGCGGTCTTCAGACATCATCCTACGACCTCGTCGGCAGGTTCATTGGTCTGGGAAAAGAGAATTGGATAGACGGTATGGTGACGCGATGGCTCAGAATGGGGGGTATAATGTACCTCGACGAGGCCAACATGATGAAGCAAGATGTTGCAACAAGGCTTAATCCTGTACTTGACACGCGAGGGCATCTGGTCCTTAACGAGAAGGACAACGAAGTCGTGGAACGCCACAAGTACGGGTACTTGGTCATTAGTATGAATCCTTACTCTGCCGAATTCGCGGGAACCAAACCTCTGAACGCCGCCATGAGGAGACGCATGGCGGTGTGGATAAACTTCGATTACCCAAGCATTGGCAATAGAATCTCGCCGCTCGAAGTCAGCTTGGTCATGAAAAGGTCACAGGTCGACGAGGACTTGGCTCAGAAGGTCGTTCAAGTGGGCGCAGAGCTGCGAAGACAGTACAAGTCTGGAGATATTCCCTACGGGCCTTCACTAGGAGACCTCATTAACTGGGCGACCCTTGTAAGCGACGGCAATACTCCCAACGTCGCGGCGGAAGAAACAATAATCGCTTTGACGAGCGACAATGCAGAAGTGCAAGAAGACGTCCGGCGAATCATCGAATCAGTTTTTCCCAAGCCAAAATAGTCAAATGCTGGAATAGCTGCCATGGGGTTCCTAGACTACGCTTATGAGCTCTCCCTTCAGAAGGACAGCTTGAAAGTCAAGATAACAATCGATTCCAGCATTAGACAGCCAATCCTCCTCCGAGAGGATTTCGGATTCAACGTAGCCATTCCTTTGCCTGCAGTCTCTGATGAGGGTGACGTTTCCTTTCTGCAATACAAATTCCGAGGGGATTCAGGCAAAATCCAAGCGGGACGGTTGTTCAGAGCCTGCATCTTCCACCTAACAGCCCATACCCTTATAGACAACGAATACCCAACCCTGCGCGGATCGAACCGATCCTATGCAGATGTGTTCTCAGACGCGCTCGCAAACGACGTCTTCGTGAATACGTACATTTCAGCCAAATACCCCGGCAAGTTGCCGGACTTGGCGTACGCCAATTCCCTGGCATTCGTGAACATGAAGATGTCTGAGAGGATTTTCAATCCTGCCACGCGATTAATGGCCGCGTTGCTGACCAAGGTCAACTTGGGCGTGGTGAAGGGCAAGCTACATTCGGAGACTGAAGACATGCTAGCAAAGTTGACGACAAGGCTGAACGCGTTGAAGAGCGAGATTGCCGCGTCCTTGGCGGGAAACGAAGCTAGAGTCAACGAAGCTCTTAATGAGGCCAAAGAAGACGTGACTTTAGCTCTTGAGACCGCCGGTCCAATATTGGAGACCCCATCGTTGCCTCATACGGAATACCTTGGCCCGTGCACCGTTTTCTCTCCGCGAGAAACGTACGATGAAATCCAGGTTGAGAAAGCTTTCAGAGATGCCTTTAGCGCCTTGAGTGAAACGTCTCCGATGAGGGAGTTGACGGAGTCCTGCTGGAACAGTGTAACCGCCACAGACATTGTGCAGGTTTTCGATTCGTGGCGTCAACAGAAAGCCCGAGAACAGAAGATACTTGCGAGACTCGAGAGGTACTTGGAGAACACCCGGTTCAAGTCGCTTGGCTTTCCCGAGGAAGACTATGCCCAGTATCTCAGGGCTAGACTCTTACTCAGCGGCGGAAGCAGGCGGCTCTTGGACAGCCTGAGAGTGGCTCAAGATGCCCTGGACGAAGACCCGCGGAAAGAACAGGGGCAGTTGGACCTCCCCGAGGTAATCCAGAAGATAGCGGGCAACAGTCCTCGAACGGACGTTTTTGTTGAAAATGAGTATCTCAGCAGGAGCTTTTCATGGGGAATACTTTTCGATGTCAGCGGAAGCATGGCGATCAGAGGGGAGGCTAGCCGAGCCCTCGCTATATGCGTCGCCGAGGCAACCAAGGAGCTGCTTATGGACCCGAATTCGTGGTCTTTCTACGCCTTTAACGACGGTTTCTACGTGCTGAAAGATTCCTCTGAGGCATATTCGCAAAGAGTCCGTGCGCGAATCGGCGGCTTAGAGTTTCGCGGCTCAACATACATGCCCGATGCTTTGCGCGTTGGTGGAAGAATCCTGGGCCAGAGGTTCGACGATCAGCGGTTCCTGATCGTTCTCTCAGACGGATGGCCTTATGGCTATCCAGAGATGCTGACTGAGCTGTCCACAGTTATTGACTCCCTGCAGAAAAGGGGATTGATTATCATCGGGGTTGGGCTGGAAAGTGAAAGGATGAGTAACTTCTTCAGGGAAAGCTGCTCTGTTTATGACCAAAAGGATTTGGTGAAAAAGTTCGCAAGCATATACTTGAATGCCTCGGCCACTGCCCTCGAAGCCTGAAAGTCGCTAAGCAGTGTGTTCCGTATGGGGGACATTGTCCGTTGCGGTCGGCGACACTGCAGGCTGAGTTGGAGGTTGTACGGTAGGTTGCGTCATGCTGGTGGCTTGGGGGGTAACGACGACTGCACTCGCCTCTGTCACGGGTGCCGGTTGATCTCCTGAGGGTATGAGGTTTGGAGGGGGATACGGCGCGTTGATCAACGTGGACAGCAGATACATTGACATGAAGACGTGCTGGTAGACCCTCTGAAACACAAATGGAATCCCAGTCTCAGGATTGACTTCCAGCATTTTCTCTATGTCCTCATCCTTTCCTTCAAGCACTGTGATTCCTTCGACTTCGTATTTTGCCACGTTGGGTTTGGTGCCCACTCTCAACGAGCAGCCGACGCTTATTTGTCCGCTCCGCCGCTCTTTCTCGTCCATCATTGCCTTAACGTCGAAGTTGACAGCCTCTTTGGCATCGTTCTCAGCCAGTTTTGTTCCTAGCAAGCTGCTGATTTTGACTTTCACCGTAACGTTTGGAAAGCTAGTTGATGGGCGAATGTTCGATACCCCATTTTCCATTAGGCAAGTCTACCATGAACTCTAATGCCAATCATCATCAGGCTGTGAAGTTGTCACTTTGTGTGTAGGCTCTGCGACGGACATGTGGCTCGAAGCCTGATCTACGTTTCTTGAACTGCGGAGAATTCAGCTATGTATTGGAACTTTCTCTTGAACTCTTGATCCTTTCTATGACGGAGAACTATTTTCTCAGGTACGCCGTCGTGAATGTACGTGATGTAGGTTATGTCCTTTCCAAGCCGGGACTTTTCCAGCTCAGCTATGGATTCCTTCACGTTGTTCAATTGCTCTATCTTCGCGTTGATCTTCTCAATGGCCTCGAAGAGCACTTCAGCCTCACCGAGTTCCGAGGCGCTGAGCATGAGATCCTTGAACTGCACCCATTCGCTTGAAGCCTGTGCCTCTTTGTTCTTACCTTTCCTTGTGGTGGGTGGCTTTCCTTTGGGTCTAGCCCTCTGCAGCTCCGCTATCTGCTTTGCCCACTCTTCGTTCCCCCGTGCAGCTTCTGAGTCTCGGAGGAATGAGCCGAGCCATTGGCTGTATTCTTCCACGATTGACTTGTACTGTTGTATGCACTCTTCCAGAGCGTCATTTATCTCCCTTATCGAATAGAAGCTACGTATCTCTGTGGTGATCTCTCTCAAGGTTCTGGCTCCATTGCGCGCGCACCACACTACGCTTACCGTTTCTCAGGATAAGAGAATTTGTCTGTGGTACAGCTTTACACACCAAGGAGGTTTTGAGATGAGAAAGTGCTTTGGCTTCACTATTTGCCCAGATGAAATGTCTTAAACGGTCTCTGTTCGTCTACCCAACACTCTCGCAAATAGTCTTCGAGCGTCTCACCCGCAACGATCTCAATATCGTAGTCACTAGGATCCACTGAATACTTGTAGTTCTTCGCGGGAATCACGACCTTTCTGAAGCCCCATGCCTCCGCTGCCTTGATCTTCTCGTGCAACCCGCCGACGGCTGTTACCGGAATCTCCCCGTCGACGCCCACGTTGATCTCGCCTGTGACGGCCACGTCTTGACGGACTGGCTTGCCTTCTATCAACGAGCACAGCAGTATGGTCATGGTGACACCTGCGCTCGGTCCATCGACGCCATAGGCTTGCGCGAAATCAATGTGGGAGAAGTAATCCTGCGCGATGTCTACCCCGTACTTCTGCAGTATGACGCTCCTCACCTTTGCAACGCTGTCGATGATGAATCGTTCCTTCCTGCCCTTCGCTATCCCAGTCACCTTGTAGTACCCCTGCAAATGGTTGCCGTTGCTATTGTCCCGCTTCTCAAGGAAACCTTTGACCGTGAGCACGTTTCCCGTCATCTCGCCGCTGTGGGGGTCGGAGACTACTGCCAAGCCATAGATCTGCCCAAGTCTAGAGCCCTCGGGTCTGATGTCTAGGAGTTGGCCTCTTTCGCTCATCTGATGTTCCAATATTTGCTTCTGAATAGTCTTGCAGTGCTTCTCAATTGCTTCTCTCACATGTTTCCTCCCAACTGTCCTGCAGCCCTCCAGCTCTGCCAAAGTCCCGGCGGTTTTCACCAATGATATCATAGGTCTAAACCGTGTGGTCAACGCATCTCTCTTGTTGCTTCGTCTGCGTCCCTCACTGACTATTTCTTCACAGGCTTCTCGGTTGAACGGGAGCAAATGGAACCGTGTAACCTCCTGAGCGATAAACTGGATATACTTCCTCCTATTTTCAACGGTGTTGGGCATGTCGTTGTTCATCCGGACTACCTTGCCGTAGCCATAAATCCTGTCCATAAGCGCTGTGTGTATTTGTCCTATGCTGTCAAAGTTGCCAGCCCCCACGAGAAAGCACATACACGGCACAGGCTCAGTAGAAACAGCCATGGCCGCCGTGTTTCCCTCGTCCCAGCGGCTTCTCAGAGTGATGGGCAATTGCCCATCTTCCAGCACGGTCAGTAGAGTCACTGCCTCAGCAGGCTTCACGTTCTTTATTTCATCTATGAACAGAATGCCCAGGTGTGCTCGATGAACGTCGCCTGTTGACACTCTCTGATGCTCCGGTGTTCCAAGACCGCCTGTCTGGAGCGGGTCCCAGGCGATGCTGCCGAATAGCTGAGCTGAACCATGTCCCGTGGCATCGATGAAGGGTGCAACTCTCCTCTCATTATCTACTATGAGCTTAGGCACGTTGGTAGCTTTGGCTCCGCCGACGCCTTTGGCGCCGCCCATGATTCCGAAGCGCCCTAGGACGATGACTAGCAATAGGAACATCAGCATCATGCCCGCTGGCACAAAGGTAGTTGTGCCGATTGAGACGAAGGAGTCTAACATGTACTTAGTGAGGTCGCCTCCGTAGTGCTCTTGGATGGGAATGCCGAAATTAGAAGGAAGATTGGCGTCCCACTGCATCTTCTGCTGCCACAGGTAATAGAATCCTGCGAACATGAAGATGCAGGCCACCGTGATCATCAGATAGGTGAGGAACTTGATGCCTGCCCTCTGTAGGAACAACTTCTTGGTTTCCTTCAGCTTTTCTCGGAATAGAATTTTCTTCCCATTGCCTGCAGAGTGGCAGGTGATCTTAGGTTCGCTCGGGATTATCTCATTTTGCCAGCAGACCACATCTTGAAGGTGAATTTTGTGCTCCTTGTAAAGCTCTGTTAGGTGCGCTGCAAGTGCTCTCCCTATTAGCGACTTTCCTGTTCCAGGGTCACCAAGCAGGAGTAAATAGGGCCCTGGAGGAGCGGTTTTGGTGGCACTGGGCTTTTCCTTCTCAGGATCTTTCCATGTATCGTACCACCTTTCTTTTTCCAGGTTCTTAAGCTTATGAACCCATTCTTCAAGGCATAAATAACACTCATTCAGAGCGCGTTCTTGCCCGATGACCCATTCGAGAAGGTTTTCTGAAACAGGATATCCTTCAGTGGAGTGGAAGGTTTTCCAGTTCCATTCTTTCCCGCGGATCAGTTCGGTTTCTTCTCCGAAGTAAGACACGCCTTTCCCTTCCGGTTTGGTGATTATCATCTCGAGTGGCTGGCTATGAAAACTATATCTCTAGTCTTAATATACGTCTTATTTTGCATCGGTGCATATATCTTCGTCAGGAATATGTCCGCCGGGATTTTGAGGGGGCTGCATGGAGTCTCAATCCATATTTCGAGTTCAGAAGTATAAAATAGAGGCGGAACCCACATCTGAGAATCAACACGATTCAGTTCGTAAGAGAAATAGCTGGAGTTGGCTTGAACATGGAGACGATCGTAGAAGACCCGCAGAAAGTCATCAAGCTCTATGACGAGAACACGGGAGCATGGAAATTCATCAGGAACGACCGTGGTCCCATCAAGTCTATAGAACTCATCGAGACAATGCTCCAGAAGCTCGGTCTCTCTAAGAACGAGATTCGAGTCTACGTCTTCCTCGCACGGTCTAAGGAAAGAAAAGCGAGTGAAATCTCTGAGGCCCTCACGCTCCACAGGACAGAGACCTACAGGATCCTCCGAGACTTGGAGAAAAGAGGACTCGTGTCCTCAGTCTTCGAAAAGCCTCTCAAATTCATCGCAACGCCCTTTGAGCGAGCGATCGAAGCCCTCATCGAAGCGAAGAAGCTCAGGATACAACAGCTGGAGAGAAAGAAGAAGGACTTGATCGACGTCTGGCTCTCTCTTCCACACGCCGAGGTAGAGCCAGAGAGGAAAGAAGTGTTCCAAATACTCGAGGGCGAAGAGCAGATCGACTTCAAGGGCAACGAGATAATCCAAGGCTCACAGCGGGAGGTCAACGTGTTCGCGTCAGAAGAGGACCTTGCCCGACTGTACCACTCGGGTTTAGTGGACAACTTGGAGAAACTCTCCAAAAAAGGGCTCACCGTAAGACTCCTGACGAACGACTCTCCCAGAAGCCGCTTCTTTATCGAAAGGATCAAGCTGCCAAACCTCAGACTTGCAGCTTCGGACGTCAAGGAGGTCCCATCTTTCATCGTGACAGATCAGGAACAGCTGCTTCTGACCATAAGGAAGAACAACAACAGAACGAAGCGGGCGGCAGTTGCTGCACTCTGGACGAACTATGAAGCCTTCATTCAAGCGTTGGGAAAGCTGTTCTCCGCGCTTTGGAACGTTGAAAGACCTCTGTATGCTCTTCATTCTTAGAAAACCACATTTTTCGGCAGTATTTTGAAGAATAAGCGTCAATTTTTATCTTAATGCTGCGTTCGTATCATCTACGCACAAACGGACATTATGCGCCGAGACGCATTTCTCTGTTAAATGCAGGAGAAAAGACAATGAACCAACTTTTGAAGAGTGAGGCAGCGCTCAGCACAGTAGTAACCACTCTGATCATACTTGTAGTGTCAGTCCTCCTCGCGACAGTCGTCACCTTCTACGCGATCAACTTGACCACGACACGAGTCCAAGAAGAGAACCTGAGGATCACTAAGGGCCACATTTGGGCAGATAGCTCTGTGGCGCAAGCCGCGTTTGTCATTGCAAATATCGGCGGTCGGGACACTCTCATCGACAAATTCCAAGTGCGAGGCCAAGACATCGCATGGAATGCCGGCGAAGTGTACTACAACAGAACAACCACCGCGCCGACGTCAGACTTGACGTTCCTAGACGATTTCACGGGCTACCACGAAGCCACAGATGATCTATCTCTGAAGTCAGGCCAATGTTTAGTCATCTACCTCACAAATCCCGGAACCATATCCGTTGCAGACGTCGGAACGACGTGCAGCTTGACCGTTTTCACCGCCAGCGCACAATACAAGATCGAAGTCAACGTCGAATCCGCTAGCTGATCGTTCTCCCTACCTCTTCTCTTCTCTGAGGTCAGAGTCGTGAAAACACTCAAGCAGTTCCAAGCTCAGTCCTTCCATAAAGACCATGCCAAAAAACCTCAACACGCGGCTGTAGTACACAAGTACACACAAATTCTCTTATCTTTTTCAAACTGAACCCTTAAGCCGGAGAAAACAAGAATGAAAAGCCTCCTAAAGAGCAAGAAAGGGCTTAGCACAGTCGTAACAACGCTGATCATCCTAGTGGTTTCAGTGCTACTGGCAACGGTTGTCACCTACTACGCCATAAACATGACCACGACGAGAGTCCAAGAAGAAAACCTGAAGGTGACCAAGGGTCACATATGGGCAAACAGCTCTGTGGCGCAAGCTGCATTTGTTCTAGTGAACATCGGCGGTCGGGATACCCTCATCGACAAGATTCAGGTCCGAGGCCAAGACATTCCATGGATTGCTACTGAAGTATTCTATAACAGGACATCTGCGGCACCAACGGTAGACTTGGAGTATGTGGCTGACCCCGGTGCAGACCCCACTACATGGGTAGGAGCCGTCGACGATTTGTCTCTGAAGTCAGGCGAATGCCTAATCATCTACCTCACAAACCCCGGCACCATATCCGTTGCGGATATCGGAACTACGTGCAGCATGACCGTTTTCACCGCCAGCGCACAGTACAAGGTCGAAGTCAACGTACAGTCCGCCAGTTAAGCCAACATCTCCCTTTTTTCCTTTTCCCCATTTTTGTCATCCGAATGCACAGGTCCTCTAGATATTTAGGCTACGTCTCCATGCGTAGTGCTGTTGTACACACAAATCGTCTTATCTCATTTCCCAAGAAGCATCCTATCGGAGCTTCGTTTAAGATTGCTGACGAGGGCGTGTCAATTGCATAAGAGAAAGGTTAGGGCGACCCAACGATTCCACGGCTCTAAGAGAGCGACGGCGCTGCCTGTTTCTTTCCTCATGCTTTTTGTCTCGCTGACTCTGATAATCTCAGCAACCTACTACGTCTCTGTAACCAAGATTGAGGCGAGGGGACGAATCCTCAACGTCGCGGTGGCCAAGCAGAACATGCTCTACTTCGAGGATTCGATAAGCTCGACAAAGTGGTCACCCGGAACTTCCAGCGTCTACCAGTTCGAAGACTCTGGAAGCACCTTCAAGACGTATCCCACGGCGAAAAACCTTCTGATCAACATTACAGACGACGCTACCTTCTCGTTCATCGCTTTCAACAGCAGTGTGGGAAAAGCTCTCTACGCGTTACCCTCAGCCGAAGCGGCAATCCACGCGTCTTTCCTGAAAGGCGATAGCCGAGCCGTAATCAACCAGAGTGCCTTCACGATGGCACAGCTTTACTTCTCATTCGGGGCGCCTTCACCAGAGCTGACGCTTACATATCGTCCCTTGGCAACCATGGGCAGAACAAGCTCCGCCGAAGAGAAACCGACTAATATTCTCAGACTCTACATCATCAACTTGAACACATCAGAATCCATGACTGCTGAGGGGAGATTCAAGATAAAGGCCACATGCACGGGCATATCGTCAAACGTGCAGACTCTGAACTTCACTTCTCCCATCGTTTCTCTCTCGGTCAAAGCAACCCTCGACGGGAAAAGCGACGTAGTGGTCCTTCCTGTAGAAAGCAACTCGAGCGGGGCTCTCGTCAAAGTCGAATTGCTAGTCTGCAGCATCGAACTTCAACGAATTCGAGGAGGAAGCTAAAAGTGCCAGTTTTGGCTACCGGCTACATCTATGCCTTTGCGGCTCTCCTAACCGTCTCCAGCATCCTCATCTCCTCCTTTTCGGCCTACGCAGCCACACTCCGAACAATACCCGAAATAGAGCAGCTGAGGAATGTCCTGGAGTATGTTGCTACAAAGGGGTACGAACTCGCAGCTTTGACTGCCAAGACTAACTCGACCTCCCAAGCTGTGCTTCGGCTACCTTCTGCCATCGGAGCTAAGCAGTACTGGATAGGGCTCCGAGGAGACCTGTCAAAGACGTGGGTTGAGGGTGCCTTAGGACCTATCCGCAGAGGCAACGTCAACAACCGGGTATACCTGCCCAACCCAATCTCGGCTACCGGAAATTACTCCAGTAGCCGAGGTCCCGCAGTCCTAGAGTGTCGAATGAACGGCTCAACGATCATACTCGACCTTCGTACGTGGAGGACAAACCCTTGAACTTGAGGTTGAAGAAGAAGCAGACTCGTGGCGAGGCAAAGGCAGGCGTCGACGTTTCTGAGGAGACGCTTGCTGGGTACCTGAACCTCAGGAGGCTCACCGTCCCGGAGGGACATGCTGAGGTCGAGACCTATCCGCTGAATGCCCCCTTCTCCTACGCTTCAATAGTCCAGAACGAAGACACGGGCGTCTACCTGTACATCGTCGACGAGCTTCTTTTGACCAAAGAGGAGAACGACCTCTACGTCAGACTGAAGAATCTTCTTGAATACGAGTTGCTGGCTCCTGTAGGTGAGCAAACGCTCGCTGAATCTTTCAAAGCCCAAATGCCCGTGATAGTCAAATCTAATCCCAAGATCTTCAGGGATGTTCCTTCTATAAGTCTCCGAAAGATCCTCTACTACCTCGAGAGAGACATTGTAGGCTACGGAAAGATAGACCCGGTGATGCATGACCAGTATGTGGAAGACATAAGTTGCGGCGGAATCAACAAGAATATTTTCCTCTGGCACAGACGCTACGAGAACGTCCGGACTAGCATTCTTTTCAAAGAAGAGGAGGAACTCGACGACTTCATAATGAAGACAGTCCACAAGGTCGGAAAGCATGTCAGTATCGCCTTTCCAATAGTCGACGTTACGTTGCCAGGGCAGCATCGCCTTGCCGTGTCCTATGGAAAGGAAACTACACCTTCAGGAACAAGCTTCACGATAAGGAAGTTTCGAGAAGACCCGTTCACTATCGTAGACCTAATCGCGAATGAAACTGTCGATGAGAACATTGCTGCATACCTGTGGCTGCTGATGGAGAACAAGATGTCAGTAATGGTGATGGGTGCCACGGGTGCTGGCAAGACGACGGCACTGAACGCTATCGCATGTCTGATGAGACCCAACTACAAGATAATCTCGGTAGAGGAAGTGGCTGAGATTAACCTTCCTCACGAAAACTGGACCGCTACAATTGCCCGTTCAGGGTTTGGAGTAGAAAGCGAAGGCGAAATCACGCTCTATGACCTGATAAAGTCCGCTGTAAGACATCGTCCAGACCTGATCATCGTGGGCGAGGTGAGGGGTGAAGAGGCTTACGTGCTCTTTCAAGCCCTCGCCACTGGGCACGGCGGCTTATGCACGATCCATGCTGAGGATGTAGAAACCGCGATTCAACGGTTAACGCAGCCCCCTATGAGCATTCCATCATCCATAATTCCGTTGATGAACTCCGCGATCATCGTAAAGCATGTTAGAACGCCGATTTTCCTGAGTGGCGAGAAGAGATTGTCCAGCCGTAAATTCATTCGCGTGGCTGAGATAAAAAACGCCAACTCGATAAGAGACGTGTTCACGTGGAGCCCCTCGACGGATACCTTCCAAGCGGATTTGGACGACAGCTATCTAATCGGCAAGATCGCCCGCGATCTCGACGTTCCCGTGGAGCGGGTCATGGACGACTGGCAGCAGAGGAAGAAACTGCTTCTGGATATGGCGGAGCATAACATCAGAGACTACCGCAGTGTAAACAATGCTCTCAGCAAGTACTATTACAACCCGAAGACTAAAAAGCCCACATAGGTGGAGACAACGTTGGCCTCCGGCTTCAAGCCCGTTAGAATGTTCACCTCTCTTGTTACGCTCCTCTCTGGAAAGCAGAAGGCTTCTGTAATAGATAAGGAGCTTCCCTTCACCGTGATGTTGTTCACGCTAATGGCTGCCAGCGGAATCGCCGTTTACGATGCCTGGAAGAAGATGTGCCGGGTCAAGTTATTGCCCGAAACCCAGCGGGAAGCCCAGGAGGTCGTGAGGCAGGTGGAGGTGCTTGGACGTGATCCCTTGACGGTGATGCACGCAAAGGCTGAGGAATCCAAGTCCAAATCCTACCGCGATTTTCTGGCGGGCTATGTCTCTTCGGTGAAGAGCGGCGTGAACGTGATGAACTTTCTGAGGAGTAAACTACGTTCGGTCTTAGACGTGCAGAGTGCGGCGGCATTTCGTTCCATCGAAAGGCTGGGAACTCTGGTTGAAGCATACGCAGTCATGCTAATCGTAACTCTGTGTGTCTACATCCTCTACGTGGTTATGACGGCAACCTCAACATTCGAGAGCATGTCCGCCGGCATGTCCTCCTCAGCTTCGGAGCCTCTCATGTACGCTTTGATCTTCCTCGCAACCCCTTTCATCACGTTCGTCTTCATGGCAATAGCCAATTTAGCTCGTCAGAGCAACCTGCTTACGGTCAAGGAAGCCTACCGCCACGGCATGATCTCAGGTGGCATCGCTTTAGGCGTCTTTGCCGCTGCTGCGTTCTTTCCACAACTAAGGTTCCTCATAGATGCTCTGACTTTGCCTGGATTGGTGACTGCCTGCCTCGCAGTGGCTTCTCTGCCTCCCGGCATCGTTTATGAGAAGATAGCCAGAGAGAACTTCGTCGCTGAAGAGGCGATGCCCAGCTTTCTAAGAGACGTGACTGAGTCGAGGAAGGTCGGGCTTTCACCCGTGAAGAGCATCGTGCATGCCACTGAAAGAACAGGGTACGGCTCATTTACCGAGACTCTGAGACTTGTACGAAGTCAAATCGAGTGGGGAGTCCCGCTTAGGAAAATCTTCGAAAACGTCAACCAACGCATTCGGAGCTGGCCTGTCCTGATGTACTTCCTTGTTCTGATTGAGACCATCGAGTTCGGAGGCGGCTCCGCGAACGCCTTAGAAATCCTGTCTGAGTACAGCGAGAAGAACAAGGATATCGAGGCTAACAAACGTTCAACACTCAAACCCTACGTGTTGCTCGCCTTCGTGTGGAGTGTGCTCATCGCCCTGACGACCTCGATTGTGGCAATAACCATTTATGTTCTCACCCAGATCACTGCGCCGGGTGCTTCGCCAGCAATGTTCAGTGTGATGCAGCAGCAGTTGATGATGTTCTCGGTGGGAATAATCTTTCAATGTTGGATGTCAGGGTTCTTCATAGGCAAGATAAGCGAAGGCACTTTCGCCGCAGGGTTCAAATACTCCGCCATGCTCGCGGTCACAGGCTACGTTTCGCTCTTCCTCAGCCAGAACTACCTGGTAGTGATGTTAGGAGCTCCGTCAACATAGGAGTGAAGGGTCAGTGCCAGCGTCGTCGGTGGACACCTTCTTCGCCTGCTCGCTTATGGTTGTTCTCATCGTCTCTGCCATGGTCAGCACGGCTAAGCTTGTTCAGCCCTACCTGAACGAGTTAGCGGGTGCCAGTAGCGTAGAACGCAGCAGAAGCCTGTCCGAGTACATCCTCATGAACAAAGGAACACCGTCGAACTGGGGAAAGATCGAAGGGCAGGGACCATCCGCTTTCGGCTTGGCGTCCGAAAGTCAGCAGCCCTACGCATTAGATTTGGATAAAGTCACTCGGCTCAATGGCCAGAACATCCACGCAATCAGCTACCGCGACGTGTTAGCGGCCTTGGCCACAAGTGACCTGTCCTTTAGCATCAGAATCCAAACACTGTTCCAGGTGTCTGTAACTCTCGCCTCAAGTCGAAATGCTGGAAACGAAACCACTTATTCCCTTCAAGTCTCTACAACCAAGTCAGGCTTCCCTATCTCATCCCGGTTAAGTTGCTACATAATCATCCACGACTATGTTGAGGGGATTTCTTCGTTAACTGATTCTGAAGGGATTGGCATGGTCAACGTCACTCTGCCAAACGCGGTCAGCGGTGTAGCCTCACTTGTTGTATTAGCAAAGATACCAATATTCCCCCAGGTAACGTCCTTCGGCGTCTACTCTTTCAGGCACAACTCTGAGGATCCGGAGCGAAACCTCACCTATGTCAGGCTCAGTCCCTTGAATTACACGCTGACCGTTTCTCTCCGCTATTCTACCGTGGAGATCTTCGAGGCTCACATGTTCTCATATAGCCACCAATACCGCCTCACGCAGACCGCCCAAAGTAATCAAAGCGTGAAGTATGTTGTCCCACGCCTCTCCGAAGCCAGCCCCTTGATTTTTGTTGTCAGAGGGAGCAACGGTTCCACATCCTTTGCTGAATGGACCGCCTACCCTCAGCTGCCTCTGGAGTTGGGTGCAGACTTCAGCGGCTTTTCTGTAGAGTCTAACGCTGCAGCCTTGACCTACGTTGTGAGCATCGAGTCAGTGTTGTACGAACTTGTCATAACCTGTAGGAGTGTGCCTTTTGCGGATGCTTGACAGCAAGGGGCAGATGAGAACAGTTGAGGCGTTTTTGGCTATTCTACTTCTGTTCTCAGCCATCACGGTAGCCACTCTCGTTACTCCAGCATCCAACCCCAACGAAGGCGCTTACCCCTTAGCGACGCTCGGCATGCAAGCCCTCGTCTCCGCGGACAGCGATGGACAGCTAGGTAGACTCATCGACGACAAGAACTGGACCGCCCTAAAAGAGGCTTTCGATGCGATACTGCCCGTCGGAACAGTCTATAACCTCACAATCTATGACAGGGAGATGCACACACTCGGTAACTTCTCCGTCTCGAACGGTGTGCTTCCAAGCCAAAACGTGATCGCCATTCAATATCCGTGTGTCAGCCCACGCCTTCAAGTCCGTTTCTATCTTCTTAATCTGCAGCTAGCGATTGCGAGGTGACAATAGTGAGAGCGAAAACGGGTGGGCAGAATTCAGGGCAGGTACTTGTCGTTGCAGCCCTGATCGTAAGCCTCGTGTTATTGTCCACTCAGGTCTACATCTACGATGTGGGCAGGTCGTTCATCGAGGTTGAGGCCGGTGACGTTAGCGGCTTCATCTATGCTGTTAAGCTAGGCTCTAGGCATGTTGTCATCGGCTCGTTAGCAAACATCTCGCATGGGGGTTACAGCGCAGCCTTGTCTTCAAACGTGGAAGACTGGGCATCGGTTGTCGAGAGCTTCTACTGGTTCGGGACGCCTATCCTCGGCTTCGGGCTCAGTGACACGCTTCCCTACGTGAACGGCTCTTGCATCTCGTGGGGTGACGGCTCGGGGATCACCAGCGCATTTGTGAGCTTCAATCTCTCTCTGCAAGATGGGCAGGTCGGTGTGGAGTTGCCTTATACGGTGAACGTGACTACGTCGCTAATCGTAGAGGGCTTCCATCGGAGGCTGCTGGATGACTCCGTGCAGGTTAGCGTCACGTGTCATGTCTTGAATGAAGGGGTCGCAGCACTTGCTGAGAATATCACTGTGCTGTACGAGGCGTCTGGTGTTTGGCTTCGCGCGGACGAGACACCCACCCACCGTGTGATGGATTACGGCAACGGAACCTATTTGGTCTCCTTCGAGCCGGATTATCAGTCCTTCGAGGCCGTGAAGGTGTTTGTCCAAGTGCTCGACTTGAGAGGAATCTGTGTTGAGGCTTATGCAACCTGCTCCATGCTTCCTTAGTGTGACGAAACGAGCTTGGGTTAATGTCCGGAGATAGGGTTAAATGCGCCGTCGTGGGCAAAGTTGGTTTGAAGGTATTCGTTATGGATTTGCTCCAGCTGTACCTGCTAAATCTGATGGTAACGGTTGGCATGTTCGGAGTACTCATCTTCAGAGCGTGGGTTGAGCTCAAGAATTGCAGGATCATGTGGAAAGAGCTGGAGTGGCGGAGAACTTACAACACGGTCAGCCGCGTCTTGAAAGCTGAGAAAGAGCTCTTCACGAAGGTAGAGGGCGGGGAAGAGCTCTACAACCTGCTCCTCGAGATGTTCAAGGCAACGGAAGAATAGGCCTACAGGCTGTGCCACTTGGCGATTAGATTCCCCGTCTTTTCCGTCTTCTCTCTTCCATAGCGACTAGCCGGCTTCGTCAAATGCCTCTGAGAGCGGAGGGATGTCACGTAGAGATCTGGGGCGATTCCACGTTCCTCTCCAACCGTGATTTTCTTTAAAGACGTGGATTTGAAGCCGCATCTGGGACATCTCACCCCTTGATCCTTACCCATCGAAGTCATTCTTTTCCCGCAATTTGGGCAAGGCGGGTTGTGCGTAACCAATTTTGGCGCAAGTTTGACTATTCGCAGTTTCTCAAGGTTCACCGTCAATGGGTGCTCATGCGTATTCGGCTTGACTCCACCGTAGACTTCAACCGAGTCTCCAACTATCAGTTCCCCTGCAACCTTTCGTAAGGCGCCCGTCGGCTCGTAGGCAGCGCAATCCACTCTCCCTGTCTCGTCTTCTATGGAGAATATCCTGTGTCTCCGTGGAACTAGCCTCGGAGCCGACGCTACAGTGCCCGCGGCTATGACTGGCAGGTACGGCTGGATTTGGCTTAGTGTTTGTACACGTTTCAGGTGGGCGTCTGTTCCGTGGTTTGTTCGAAAGACGGCCCATCTCTCCACGGGTTCTGAGGTTCTAATCAGCGTGTGGGCTTGAATCACCGCTTCCGGTGTTTCTCCTCTGATGGCGTAGAGTATGGGGTCTGGACCTCTGGGCGTGATGAGGACTCGCCGAGTTTCTGGGTCAACGTTGTTGAAAGTTGACGGGGCAGTCTGCTTGTCCATCTCCACGATTGATTGAGCGTCTACTTGTCTCTTTGTGCCACGATTCTCTGCTGTCCGGTAGGCTATCACTTCGTACGTGTGGTCTCCCTTGAGGGTCTCGCCCACTGCCGCCAACGCGCCCACTACTCCGTATCCTGCCCCGAATCCCAGCGCCTCTGCCTTGTACTTCTTCACGAGTTCCAGCGCTTGTTCCATCTTGACTATGCTCTGGGTTGTGTTTCTTGCGAAGGCTTGGATTTCATCGGGAACATCGTTGCCCTTGAAGAATACGATGCCCGGATCGGTGTCCTTGAAACCCAAGTCTGAGTTTTCCTCTACTGTATCAGCTACTGCTTCGAAGACTGTTGGGATTATGTCTTCGTCGCACGTTATCCTGAGGCAGAGGGCGCCGTTACCTCGGGTCTTCCAAGGTACGTTTGGGTTCAGGCGAACGAGGTTAGGATAATCGACGAATTTAACGCCCAGCCTTTCAAGTTTCTCCACCAGTAAGGCGGCTATGTAAGTGGTGCAGCCGCCTCGGGGAGAGTCAGTGTCGTCGAAGCCGATGTGTAGCATGTCCATTAACGTTCAGCGTGTTGATTGTTTAAGCTCGGATAAAAGGGCTGTGTCGAGAGATAGAAAAAAGGGATTGAGGGGGGCTAAGTAGCTGCTGGTTCCTCGACCACTATCATTGTCAGCGTAGAGCGGACCTTGTCTAGGCGGCGGACGTGCCACGTGACGATTTCTTTAAGCCTGTCCATGGTGTCGGCGCCAATCTTGGCGACCACGTCGTAGACTCCGTAGACCGCATAGGCTTCCATCACTCCTTCTACGCCTTTAAGGGTCTTCAGCACTTCAGCTTCAGAGCCGATCTCGGTGTTTATGAGGACAAAGGCTACTGGCATACATCATTCCCGACTCTATGTTTAGAAGTTGTCTCCTAAAATGCTTTGCTACTCATCGGTCTGCTATAAACCTGTGAACCGTACCTCTCGGTAGCCTTCTACTTCAATGCCTTCGCCCTTCTGCGCCAGCACGTTGACTTTCTCCACCTTACACGTACCCACGATGTCCTCAGAAGACTGGTCTAGTGCCTCAGCGTTTTCCTCGTTCCCAGCATAAACCGTCAACTCCGCGACAGGAGCATTCAGCGGCATTCTTCTCCTCGCCTTCTCACGTCTGATCTCTCCGATGACAGCCACCAGCAGGTCGCCTTTCTTCACAGCCTCTTCATCCACGTCGCTCTTCGCCACCTGCGGCCAAGGCGACACGTGAATACTCTTATGCCCGAAGTCTTCGGTGAACATAGTCTGGTAGATTTCCTCCGTGACATGGGGCGCGATCGGAGCGAGGAGCTGCAGGAGACGATACAGGGCCGTGTACAGCGTGTACCGCGCGGCGTCGCGCTTCTCTTCGCCGTATACTTCTCCCCTGTAGAGCCTGTGCTTCGCGGCTTCTATATAGTTATCACACAAGTCACGCCAAGCGAAACTCCTGATTTCCTCCATGGCAATGTTGAACTGGCACTTCTCCAAAGCTTGTGTCACCTTCAGTGTCGTTTTGTTCATCTTCGCTAGGAGCCACCTGTCCAGCAGGGTCAGCTTGGGAGGTTTCTTCTTCGGAGGCTTGTAATCCTCCAGCAGGGAACTGGCGAATCGGGAGGCATTCCACAGCTTGATACCGAAACGCCAAGCATATTCCACGTCTGGCCATCGGAAGGGTATGTCTGAGCCCGTGGTGCCTCCGCCTGCTGCCCATTGTCTGCTTGTGTCTGCCCCGTATTTTTGGAAGACCTCTGGCGTGGCTATGTAGTTGCCGAGGCTCTTGCTCATTTTGCGTCCGTCGCTGCCCAACACCATGCCGTTTATGAGACAAGCCTTGTACGGGGTCTGGTCGAAGAGTGCCAAGTGGCGAACCATGAGGTAATAAGCCCACGTGCGGATGATGTCCGTCCCCGAGGGGTGAAGGTCGGCTGGAAAGAGCCGGCGCATCTCTCTGTCTGATTTGTCTGGCCATCCTGCGTGGACAGCACACGTTATGGAGGAGTCCATCCAAGTGTCGAACACGTCTCGTTCAGGAACAAACTTCGTGTGCCCGCATTTGGGGCATTTCTCAGTCTTCGGGTTTTCCTGTTTCGGATCAATGGGTGGCCAGTCTTCTTCTGCTAGAAGGACCTCGCCACATTTTTGGCAGTACCATATGGGAATCGGGGTGCCGAAGACTCGCTGGCGGCTTATGACCCAGTCCCAGTCGAGGGATTTTGCCCAGTCGACGAGGCGGGTTTTCATATAGTCTGGGTACCATTGGAGCGTGTTGGCGGTTTCCTCAATTTTGTCGGCTAGCTGTCGGGTCTTCATGAACCACTGCTTGGTCTCGAGGATTTCGATGGCAGAGTCGCAGCGGTCGCACAAGCCTACTTCTTGCTGAATCGGCTCGGACTTAACCAGCAATCCCTGCTTCTCGAGGTCTGCGGCGATGGCCTTCTTAGCCTCGAGGGTCGTCAACCCCTTATACTTGCCAGCCCTCTCGTTCATCCTTCCGTCTTCTGTCAACGTCATGATGGTGGGCAGCTTATGTTTAGCCACGGTCTTGACGTCTGCCTTGTCGCCGTAAGTGCATATCATGACCACACCCGTTCCGAAACCGGGGTCCACCATATCGTCTTTGACTATCTTCACGACGCGGTCTGTGGTGGGTATGCCGACGTTCTTGCCCACATACTGCTTGTAACGTTCGTCTTTGGGGTTTACGGCTACTGTGACGCAGGCGGGTATAAGTTCTGGACGCGTTGTGGCGATGGTTAAGTAGCCCCGCTTTTCAAGTGGGAATTTAATATGGTGAAGTGTGCCTTTGCGTGTTTCGTAGTTCACTTCGGCGTCGGCGATGGCCGTCTCGCAGCTTGGACACCAGTTCACCGGGTGCGTGCCCTGGTAGATGTAGCCCTTCTCGTACAGGCGTACAAAGCTCTGTTGAGTTCGTCGCCAGTAGTCGGGGTTCATGGTCTTGTATTCGGTCGTCCAGTCGTTGCTGCAGCCGAGCTGCTTTATGGCGGCTTTCATGACGTCTATGTATTTGTCGACGAATTTCTTGCAGAGCTCGATGAACTCGGCTGTAGGTGTCTCGGATTTTCTGACTCCGAATTCCGTCTCAGTTCTTCTCTCGATCTGGAGACCGTGGCAATCCCATCCTTGAGGGAAGTAGACGTTGTAGCCCCGCATGCGCCTATAGCGGGCGACCATGTCAAAGTAGGTCCAGTTGAGGACGTTGCCCATGTGAAACTCGCCGCTGGGGTAGGGCGGTGGGGTGTCGATGCTGAATGTGGGTTTTCTGCAGTCGCTCTGGTCAAAGTGGTAGATGCCCCACTCTTCCCACAGGCGTTGCCACTTTGCCTCAGTGGCGAGAAAATCTATGTCCTTCGGCAGCGGTTTCATGGATTAGACTCCATCGGTCTTTTATGCAAATAAGTGAGGGTAATAGATAACGATTATCGTTTCCGAGGTTCCCTCTCTTTCGCTGAGGGTAAAGCTTTAAATCGGCTGCCCGCTTGCTCTCTGCTCTTCAGAAAAGGGACCTTGATGGGGATAACGGGCTATCTTAGGCATGAGTTCTCGTTCATAACGGGTAACTATCGAATTCTCATCATAAGCTGGATGATAATGGACCTCGCCATGGAAATGCCCGTCCCGAACTATCAATATTACGTTCAAGCTCTGGGTGGGAAGGAGTTTCCGATGGCTCTGGGGATTATAGGGCTTGCCAATTTCCTTGCTATGGCAGCCGTGTCCTTCCCAGGCGGCTACCTTGCCGACAGGTATGGGCGGCGTTGGCTCATAACGACGATGACTTTCGGTTTAACGTTCTCCTACATCTTCTTCGCGCTTGCCCCCTCGTGGCACTTCATCCTGTTGGGGACTATCATTCACAGCCTATGCTTGATCTATCAGCCTGCATTGTTTGCGATGGTTCAAGATTCACTTCCCGAGGAACGCAGGGGAATAGGCTCTTCGCTAATCCAGATGGTGCATGGAACGTTCAACACCCCTGGCCCCATAATCGCTGGCATGCTTCTTCTGCAGTTTGGGCTGATCACGAGTATGAGGATAGTCTATTTCATCGTGATGTTCCTGTTCCTTATAGCAGCGATTTGGCGGCTCAGGCTGAAGGAGACTATGAAGAGCACTGAGCCCATTCGTTTCCGATATTTCATCTCCTCATACCCACAGGCCATAAGAGAATGTTGCGTCGACGTCTGGAAGATCGTGCCGAAGTCCGTCTTGTGGCTCCTCGCGGCCCAAATCCTGCTGATGTTCGCGAATGCCCAAGTCAACGTCATCAACGCGATATACGCGAGGGATCAGCTCGGCGTTCCAGAAGAGCTGTGGTGGCTCACGTTTCTCCCGCTTCTGATAACGATGATGGTCGCATCGATACCCGTTGGGAAAATGATCGATAGAATCGGACCGAGACGACCGCTTATGCTCGGACCCCCTGTGCTGGCCTCCGCTCTGTTGCTCTTCGTCCACGGGAACTTCGCAACCATCATGATATCGATGAGCCTGAACGGCATAGTCTTCTTGCTCGTCATGTCTTCAGGGATGACTCTTACAGCCAGTCTTGTGGAGACCCCGAACAGGGGCAAGGTGAGAGGGCTCCTCAGCTTCCTGGGCTACCTCTTCACCGGCGTCGGTATGCTGCTCGGCAACCTCTTCTATAACCTCATTCCCCAACTCCCCTTCTACCTAGCCATCGGGCTGACGGTTCCGATGCTGTTCATAATCTTCTTCCGAGTGCATCAACCCAAAAGACAGAGACTTGTCCAACCGAATCGATAAAAGACGTTTACACAGTGCTTCTTTTCTACGTTGGCTCTTCTTCGATATGTTGAAGCCTGTGGGGGCGAAAGTATAAAGGTGTCACTTAGCACAGCTGTATTTGGGGTGGTTACGTAATGTTCAAGAAAGAGAAGACTCGGATTTTTTGGTGGGGCTTGATAATTCTTGGGATTTCAGTGGTTGAGCTGTTTGCCGTTTTTTGGTATCCTCTTGTAGTTTGGTCCTCCCACAGCTACTATTACTTTGATTGGCGGTATCTTGGGCCCCCAATCTTCGGTGGAGTAGTCTTCTTGTTGATTGGACTTTATATGATGTTGTCTGGCGTGAAGAAAGAAGAGATTCAAAGTTAGATTACTTTGCCGCGATTGTGTATTGTCGTCCTTTTGTCTCAATCTGACCTGTTTCGAAGAGATGTCTGAGGGCTTTGTAGACCGCTTTCTCGGGCTTACCAAGTTTTAGGGCGATTTCTGCTAAAGTCATAGGTTGTGGAGAGCTTCGCAGGGCTTCCAAAACGGGCTCGTCGAGCTTACCCAATAGACTCACCACGCATGTGAGAAACCTACTCTCGACCGCGACTATATTTATAACTTGCCCATCATGGATGTCTTAGCCAAAGCCGTTTTCTATCTAGTGCATATGATAAGACAGAACACGTGTCAGAAACTATTGGATTGTACGCCAGCTTAATTGGAACGAAGGCCAAAATGTCATCGCGATTCCATTCCAACTTCACGTTACAGAGAACCCAACACAACAAACACGCACAAAACCTATAAACCCCCGCCCAAACAACATACCTTCAAAAATCAGAAGGAACCCTCATTGAACACCGAACAAACCGTCGAAAACACGGCCATCACCCTCCTACGCCTCGCAGTCATACAACTCCCCCAAGACATCAAAACCGCCCTCCAAAGAGCCTACGGACAAGAAACAAGCGAAGCAGGAAAAACTCAACTCAGAGCCATCCTCGACAACATTCAGCTAGCCGAACAAACTCAAACCCCCCTATGCCAAGACACAGGCACAATAATTTTCTACGTCAGAGCAGGCGCACAGGCAAGAGACCTTGACAAGATCGAAGGCGCGCTCGTTAGTGCCACTAAAAAAGCTACACCTCAAATCCCACTCAGACCGAACGCGGTCGACCCATTTACCCAGAAAAACACGGGAGACAACACAGGCAGAAACATCCCGTGCATAAACTGGGAAATCGTGTCGGGCGACACCATAGAAATCACCGTACTGCCCAAAGGCGGGGGCTCAGAAAACGTTTGTACCATAGGCATGCTCGTCCCGGGCGAAGGAGTCAAAGGGCTTAAGAAATTTGTCATAGACGCAGTGGTGAAAGCAGGCTCTATGCCTTGCCCCCCAAACGTCCTCGGCGTAGCAGTCGGAGGCGGAGCAGACATAGCCATTAAGCTAGCCAAGAAAGCCCTATTACGCCCAATAGATCAGCCAAACCCAGATCCAGAAATAGCCAAACTCGAAAGAGAACTTCTCGATGCCACAAATCAAACAGGCATAGGACCCATGGGACTAGGCGGCAGCACCACGGTCCTAGGCGTAAACGTGGACTACGCCGCAAGACACCCAGCATCATTCCCTGCAGCCGTAGCTTTCAACTGCTGGGCAGCAAGAAGAGCCACTGCACGCATACATCCTGACGGACGCGTAGAATATTTGACTCACAAAGTGGAGTGAGGTGAACAACTAATGGCAACTTACAAGCTAAAAACCCCGATCTCAGAAGGGCAAATAAGAGAACTCAAAGTCAACGATGTGATATACGTTACAGGCACGGTCGTAACCGCGCGTGACCAAGCTCACAGTAGGGCTCTCCAATTCCACAAAGAAGGAAAACCGCTCCCCGTCAACTTGGAAGGCGCAGCGGTCTTCCACTGTGGACCCATTGTTAAGAAAGAGGGAGACACATGGGCGGTAGTAGCGGCGGGTCCAACGACGAGTACACGCATGGACATATTCGAAGACGAGTTCATTAAGAACTTCAAAGTCCGAGTGGTCATCGGCAAAGGAGGCATGGGAAAACGCACCACCGACGCCATGCAGAAATACGGCGCCATCTACGGAGCTTTCACAGGCGGAGCAGGCGTTCTAGCAGCCAGAGCCGTCAAAGAAGTTAAGGCCGTGGAATGGTACGACTTGGGTATGCCTGAAGCCCTATGGATCTTTGAGGTCGAAGAATTCGGTCCCCTAGCAGTAGCCATCGACTCCCACGGCAACAACGTCTACGAAGATGTCAAAAAGAAGACAGAGGAAAACAGAAAGAAGATATACGAGCAGCTAGGCATCCAGTAAGGGCGTTAAGAGAGGCTCCTATAGTGCTTCTTTGAGAAGCTCTAGGAGATCCATCACCACAATTTTGTTTTCCGCATCTAACACTTTTACAGCGTCTTCCAAAGTTGTGACACAGAAGGGACAAGCCGTAGCGATGACATCGACACCGAGGTTCAATGCTTCCTTCACACGGTCCACGCTGGGTCTCTTCTCAGGAACTGCTTCTTCAGTCCATGTTCTTCCGGCTCCGCCGCCGCAGCAGAAGCTATTCGCCCTGTTCCGCTTCATCTCAAGTAGCTCCAATCCCTTAATCGCTCCAAGAACCTCTCTAGGTGCATCGTAAACCTCGTTGCGTTTGCCCAAGAAGCACGGATCATGGTATGTGACTTTTCTGTTGACGGGCTTAGAAGGCTTGAGCTTGCCATTCCTGAGCGCGTCGGCAAGGAATTGTGTGTAATGTTGCACGTTCAGCTTCTTCTCAGCGTAAGGCTTGTCATTCTTGAACGTGTTGAAGCAGTGCGGGCAAAGGGTCACCATTCTGGCTGCGTCAAACCTCTCGAACATCGCGATGTTGTGCTCAGCAACCATTTCAAAGAGCCCTCTTTCACCCATTCTCAAGATGTGGTCTCCTGAGCATTGTTCCTCGTTGCCAAGAGTCGCAAAGTCCAGACCCAAATGGTCGAAAACGGAAACCATCGACCTCGCAATCGCTTGACTCCTTGGGTCGTAGGCTGGTGCACAACCCACGAAACACAGAACGTCTGCCCTCGCAACTTCGGGGTAGGTCTTCACTTTCAAGTCCTTAGCCCAATCCATTCTCTTGCTCGGGTGCACTCCCATAGGATTGTGGTACTTGACAACGCTTTCAAGCACGTCCTTGACTGTCTTGGGTATCTCTCC
This sequence comes from uncultured Candidatus Bathyarchaeia archaeon, assembly GCA_964395545.1. Taxonomy (GTDB): domain Archaea; phylum Thermoproteota; class Bathyarchaeia; order Bathyarchaeales; family SOJC01; genus CAYGVX01. Next base: position 32,162 of record CAYNAW010000007.1, read on the forward strand.
AGTCTCCACCAATAGGCTACGTTCAGCAACTATGGACGATGAGGAATCAACCAGCTTTGGACAGAACTTCGTGCAAGAGTTGCAGGAAGTGCAAAGCCACAAGTTGCCGGTCATAGCCTTCAAACGCTTGTCCTGTCCCTCGTCTCTGGAATCTTCGATGAACCTGTAATTCGTGGCATACGCGGAAGGCCCCAGGAATCTCTCATCGATCGCTGCTGGACAAGCCGAGTAGCAGATAGAGCACTTAATGCAGAGTGACAAGTCCCAGTACTTCTTAAGCTCTGCGTGCGATTGAGTGAATTCTATCGCTTTTTTCATAGCCTCTTCTGGTTTGACCAAAATTGGCGCTATTTTCTTGTACTCGGCAAAGAAGGGCTCTAGGTCGACGACAAGGTCCCTTATTATGGGCATGCCTTGTAGCGGCTCGATGACGAGTGTGTCAGAGTTCAGGTGAAGTACCTGGGTGTAACATGCCAGCATCGGATTTCCGTTGATCATGACTCCGCAACTGCCGCAGATTCCCATTCTGCATGAAGACCTAAAGGTAAGCGTCTCATCCAGGTTGTCTTTAACGTAAGTCAGGGCTTCAAGCAGGGTCGTTCCCTTGCGGACTGGCACCTTGTAAGTTGACACATGACTCCTCTTGCGTTCAGGGTCGAAACGGTGTATCTTTAGTTCCACGGTTTTCTCCTCTAATGGGTTCATACAGTTTTCCTCCTAGTAGGTGCGGGCCACCGGAGCCCACTTTGTGATAGTGACTGGAGTATAGTCGAGTCTTGGGCCTTCTTTCGTATAGTATGCTAAGGTGTGTTTCAGCCAGTTGCCATCGTCACGTTTCGGATAGTCAAGTCTGGAGTGAGCTCCTCTGGATTCAGTTCGGGCGAGAGCGCTGACGATCGTGCCCTCTGCCAAGTCCAGCGTGAAGTCGAGCTGTAAGGCTTCTTCGAGGCTCGTGTTGAAATGTCTCTCTTTGTCCTCCACGGTCACGTGTTCAAATCGTCGTCTCAGAGCTCTGATTTCCTGCAGTGCACGCTCGAGTTCTTTGCCATGTCGGAATATCCACACCCTATCGTTCATGATGCGCCGCATTTCGTCTCTGATGGCTGATGTATGTTCGTCGCCGTTGCTGCCCAGAATTTTGTCGAAGACTCTCTGCTCTTCTTGAAGGACTTTCTCTTTGGGCAAGCCTCTGAAGTCTTTTGACAGTGCATACTTTGCAGCTTCTTCACCGCTCACTGCCCCGAAAACTAAACACTCGGCTGTCGAGTTCGTTCCAAGCCTATTTGCTCCATGTAAACTCATGCATGAACATTCTCCAGACGCGTATAGACCCGCGATAGGTGTCTCCGTTTTCATGTTCGCTTTGATTCCTCCCATGGAGTAGTGAGCTGCTGGTCTTACGGGTATGGGCTCTTCTACAGGGTCAACTCCGCCGAGCTTTATGGCTACATCTCGAATGAGAGGCAGTCGTTCGTCTATTTTCTCTTTGCCCAGATGTCTCAGGTCCAAGGCTATGTAGGCTCCGTGTGGTCCCTCAAGGCCACGTCCCTCGTTCAACTCCGTCTGCTCAGCTCTGGAGATTATGTCTCTCGGCGCTAATTCCATTTTCTCAGCGGCGTAGCGTTTCATGAAACGTTCACCTTTAGAGTTGACCAAGTATCCTCCTTCGCCGCGAGATCCCTCAGTTATCAAAACGCCTGACGGAACAAGTCCAGTCGGATGGAATTGGACGAACTCCATATCCTCTAGCGGGACGCCCACTCGATAAGCCATAGTCATTCCATCTCCCGTGGCTGTGTGGGAAAACGTTGTAAACTCGTAGATGCGTTCGTGGCCACCTGTGGCGATGACTATTGCCTTGGCGCGCAAAACACACATCTTACCAGTTTCCAATTCGATGGCCGTCAAGCCGACTGCGGTGCTATTCTCCGCTATTATGGAGGTTACAAACCATTCGTCATAGAAGGTTATATTCTCATACGTTTTGGCTTTGCCATCTAATGTGTGCATTTCGTGAAAACCTGTCATGTCGGCAGCAAAACATGCTCTCGGAAAGCTGTGTCCGCCGAAGGGGCGCTGATTGACCTTTCCATCGTCAGTCCGGCTCCACGGGAGTCCCCAATGGTCTAACTTGACTATCTCTTCTGGAGCCTTTCTCACGAAAAACTCGACAACATCCTGATCGGCCAAGAAGTCTGCACCTTTGACCGTGTCTGCAGCATGCAAGTCGTAGGAGTCGCCTTCCTTGAGCACGGCGGCGGTTCCTCCCTGTGCACAGACAGAGTGAGAACGCACTGGATACACTTTCGAAATAACTGCCACATCAATTCTGTTGTTGACCTCGGCAGCCGCTATCGCAGCTCTCAAACCAGCGATGCCCGCTCCCACAATTATAATGTCGTGACCTATCTTTTCCAACGGGTTCACCTAACATCTCACTTTTTAGAGACAGTATGAATCTGCAGACTTACGTTAAAACTTTTCCAAAGACTGCGGAGGACGTGATAGGGCCCATTAAGAGAATTAAAGGGCTATATAGCCTGTGCGACCAGCTCAGCGACGTCTAGGATTTGCAGTTTTCCTTCTAAACCCGTCGTTTTGACAGCGTCTTCGAAGGTTAATAGACAGAATGGACACGCGACAGCCAAGATCTCCGCGCCTGCCTCAGCTGCGTCTTTGACGCGTATTTCCGCAAGACGTTCACCTGGGATGTCCACCCACATCCTTCCTCCACCGCCCTCGCAGCAGAGGCTTCGTTCCCTACGCCTCTCAAACTCTACCAGCTTCACTCCTGGCAGGTTCTCAAGGACTCTGCGCGGCTCGTCATACACGTCGTTCTGTTTTCCGATGAAGCAAGGATCATGATATATAACTGTCTTGTTAATTGCATTGGAGAACTTGAGCTTCTCTTTGTTGACTAGGTCTGCGAGCAGTTGTGTATGATGTAGAACCTCGAAGCCGGTTTGTCCATATCGGTTCTTGAAAGAATGATACGAGTGAGGGCAGTTCGTGACAATCTGCTTCACAGAGTATTTGTTGAATAGTTTAACGTTCTCCTCGACGAGGAAGTCGAACAGACCTTTTTCGCCCATGCCGAAGACCTCGTTTCCGCAGCAGTTCTCCTCGTCTCCAAGAGTCCCAAAATCCACTCCAGCCAGTTTGAGGCATTTTGCCAGACTCTTTGCCACGTTCTGGACGCGTGGGTCATAAGCTGATGTGCAGCCTACGTAGTAGAGGAATTCGACGCCTTGAGATGCATGTTTGATGTCGAGTCCTTGTGCCCACTCTGACCTTTTGCTCCTTATTCTTCCCCAAGGGTTTCCGTTTTTGAAGGTGCTTTCCAAAGCATCTCTCAGCGTTGTGGCGATTTGTCCCTCCTCAACTGCGAGGCTTCGAATGTCGATCAGAAACTCGTATGGGTTTATTTCCTTTGGGCAGCGAAGTCCGCACGTGGCACACGTCGTGCAGCTCCACAGCTCGTCTTGGGGGTGTATCGTCAACTTGCCGTCTGTGGAGACTTCTCGCATGTATTTTCTAACGTTCAGGTGGGCTTTTCGAGCTACTGGGCAACTTCCCGTGCAGATTCCACAGTGAATACATTCGAGAAGTTTGTGTTTTTGGGTGAGCTCTTGCACATTCATCATTGTCGTCTCGTTTGGATATCATGAAGCACAAGGTTTTTTAAGCGTTTTCTTTAGTATCCACTTTCTCGACTCGATAACAGTGAGAGTAGGCAGATGAACGGAGAGCCGTCTAGAATCGGGGTTTACGTGTGTGAATGTGGTGGCAACATAGGCGACGTTGTGGACGTGAAGGCTGTAGTGGAGGCAGTCAAGAGCTGGGAAGGAGTCGTCGACGCGAAATACCAGAAATACCTTTGCTCTAAGCCTTCCCAAGAAGTGATAATCGACGCCATTAAGAAGCACAACTTGGACCGCGTCGTAGTCGCCAGTTGCACTCCCCGAATGCATCTCATAACCTTTCAGAATGCGCTGGAACGCGCCGGGCTAAACCCCTACATGTTGGAATTCGTTAACATCCGCGAACAGGCTTCATGGGTCCACGGTCCAAAGGCTTCTGCCGAAGCCACCAAGAAGGCCATCAGCCTGATACGTGGCGGCTACGAACGAAGCCTCGAACTTGAACCTTTACAAAGCATCAGCGAGAAAAGCTCGAGAGAGATTCTCATCGTTGGCGGCGGAATCGCCGGCATAACCGCTGCCTTAGAGCTTGGCTACTTGGGTCACAAGGTCCACATAGTAGAGCGGGAGCCAACCATCGGCGGCAACATGGCGAAACTCACGAAAGTTTTCCCCACATTGGACTGCGCCCAATGCATACTTACGCCGAGGATGGCGGAAGTCGGGCGTAATCCCAACGTGAATTTGCTCACGTACGCTGAAGTTCACGAAGTCAGCGGACGCCCAGGGAACTACAAAGTGAAGGTTTTCATGAAACCCCGCGGAGTAGACACGGAGAAATGCAGGAGTTGTGGAGTCTGCGCCAAGGTCTGCCCCGTCATAACGTCAGATAAGTTCAACCAAGGCTTGTCCAAGAGACGAGCGGCTTACATCGATTTTCCCCAAGCGGTACCCTCCGCATATACAATCGACTTCGACGCGTGCACCAAATGCCTAAAATGCGAACAACTCTGCCCGGCCAAAGCAATAAACCTAGACGACAAAGGCAGAACCATTGACCTCAAGGTGGGCGCCATAATCATGGCGACTGGATTTGAGCTGTACGACGCAAATAATCTCAAGATTTACGGCTACGGCGTCTACAAAGACGTTATTACAATGATGGATTTGGAAAGACTGGTCTCGGCCTCTGGACCGACTGGCGGCTACGTGAAAGGGGCAGACGGGAACGACATCAAGAAAATGGCCATCGTGCTGTGCGCGGGCTCACGGGACAAGAACTACATACCTTACTGCAGTCGAATATGCTGCATGTATTCGCTCAAGCAAGCTTTTGTCCTGAAGAAAATGCTCGGAATCGACGTCCACGTTTACTACATCGACATTCGAGCTACAGGTAAGGGCTACGAGGAGCTTTATTGGCGAGATGAAGAAGCAGGGGTCATATTCACAAAAGGCAGAGTGGCTGAAATCTGGAAGAGCAAGAACGGCAGACTAGTAGTTCTGGCAGAAGACACGTTGATGGGCGAGGTTAAAGAAGAAGAATTCGACATGGTCGCCTTGGCCACCCCCATGGTTCCACCCTCAGAACTGAAAGAGCTAGCGGGCAAGATGAAACTCTCGTTGGGAGAAGAAGGCTTTGTGCAAGAGAAACATCCAAAGCTTGACCCTGTTGACTCTCTCACGACAGGAGTCTTCGCGTGCGGATGTGCCTTGAGCCCGAAAGATGTTCGTGACACTGTTTCAGACGGGTTAGCAGCAGCCGCAAAGGCTTCACTTTTTCTTAAAGGCGAACAGATAACAACGAGTCCTGAGAAGGCTTTCGTGATTCCGGAGCTGTGCAATGGCTGTGGTGACTGCGTCAAAATCTGCCCGGTGAACGCCATAACCATGGAGGCAGAGAAAGCCGCAATTAACCCCTTTATGTGCATTGGGTGCGGTGCGTGCATCCCAGTTTGTCCCAAAGAGGCAATCGACTTCAAGAATTCCACAAGCAGGCAGATTATCGCCAACTTGCGCGGCGTACTCGCGGATAAGACTCCCGACGAAGTCAGAGTGGTTGCCTTCGTAGACAGGAATGTGGGATACACTGGAATGGATTTTCTAGGGCTTGATCGCGTCAACTATCCCGAGGACATTAGAATAATCACGGTGCCCTCCACAGCGATCTTGGGGTTAAAGCACATACTCCATGCCTTCGCCTTTGGAGCCGACGGAATCCTAGTGATTGAAGGACAAGAGGAAATCGACGAGCGATTCTCCAAGAGCAAGATGATAGAAGTCACACGTTCTCTTGCAGATTACGGAATAAAGGGCATGAGAGTCCGCTACAGCTATGTACCCCTTCCAGTGTACAAGAAAGCTGCAGAGCTATTCTCCATGTTTGCAGATAGGATTAGGAAGTTTGGTCCTCTCTCTAATGAGGAACGTAGCAAGATTCGAGAAAAGTTAGGTGTTTAGGAGATGAGAAGATGGACATAATAGTTTGTGTAAAACATGTTCCAGAGACTGCGGAAGCAACCATAAGAATCGCCCCTGATGGAAAAACTGTTGAGAAAAGCGGTTTGGTCTTTGACATCAACGAATGGGACGACTACGCCTTAGAGGAAGCCGTCAAGATGAAGGAGAAGTTCGGAGGCACGGTAACCGCCATAACGTTGGGCTCCGAAGACTCTGACAGCACTCTTAGAAAATGCTTGGCGAGAGGCGCAGACAAGGCCATACGGATAACAGACCCTAAGTTCGAAGGTTCTGACAGCTATGTTGTGGCAAAAATCCTCCACGAAGCCATCAAAGACGTGCCTTTCAACTTGGTCCTCACTGGAGCCTTGGCAGATGACGACGGTTACACCGCCACAGGATCGATGCTTGCGGAGATGCTTGGAATTCCTCATGCTACGATGGTGAAGAGAATTGTACTGAACGGGGACGTTGCCAAGGTCAACCGAGAATTAGAAGGCGGATTAGAAGAAGTTCTGGAGATAAAACTTCCCGCCGTACTCACGATTCAAACGGGAATAAACGAACCACGCTATGTTTCGATAATGGGCATACGAAAAGCCATGCAGAAAGAAATCAAAGTTTTAGGGGCGGCTGAAATCGGCTTGAGCGAAAATGAAGTCGGCGAAAGCGGCGCATGGATCAAACTCGGAAAAATGTACGTGCCGCCCGTTGAAAAGCAAGCCGAGTTCCTCAAAGGCACGCCGGACGAAGTAGCTGCGAAGATTGTGGAGATCCTCAAAGCCAAGGGGTTGGTTTAGATGAAAGAAGTATTTGTCCTAGCTGAGCATAGACGAGGTCAGATTAGAGAGATAACCTACGAGATGCTGACGAAAGGCCACGAAATCGCTGAGAAAACAGGCTCCGAACTGGTTGCTGTAATCTTCGGAAAGGATGTAAAAGAATACGCGAAGAACTTGGCAGAATATGCACGAAGGGTCTTACTCGTCCAAGATTCCCAGCTGGCGGACTTCAACTCAGAAGCCTACCAAACAACGTTGTCTTCCTTGATTAGAGAACGCAAACCGCTGTTGACGCTAATCGGGCACACCTCCTTCGGTGTGGACTTCGCTCCAAGCCTTGCAGTCGCTTTGAGTATACCTTTGGCAACAGACTGCATCGACCTGAAGTTTGAGAATGAGACGCTGACGGTGACACGCCAGATGTACGGCGGCAAGGTGAACGTCAATGCAACACTTCGCAACGCCGACAGCTACATAGTAACTGTCCGCCAAGCCACTTTCCCAGCAGAGAAGAAACCGTCTATAGGTGGAGAGATCGTCGAACTACCCACACCACTATCCGAGGAAATAGAAGAGAAACGCTTCATAGAGTATGTACCACTTCCCCCTGGCGGCGTCGACATCAACGCCGCCGACGTTCTTGTAGGAGTTGGGCGAGGAATAAAAGATCAAAGCGAAGTGCCCCCAATAGAGGATTTGGCCAAAGCTCTCGGAGGGGTCTTGGCATGCTCACGCCCCATCGTGGACAAGGGCTGGCTCCCTAATGACCGGCAGGTCGGCAGTTCAGGAAAAACAGTCAAGCCGAAACTCTACGTTGCGTTGGGCATTAGCGGCGCCTTCCAACACATTCTCGGGATGAAGACTTCCGACCTCATAATCGCCATCAACAAAGACCCGAACGCTCCGATCTTCGGTGTCGCCGATTACGGTGTCGTCGAAGATCTCTTCAAAATCGTTCCTCCGCTTAAGGCGAAACTGCAGGACGTCAAGGCACAAAAGTGAGTTGGCGTCCGGCCTCCATCCTGCTGAAAACACGGTTTCCTTTTCTTTCTATTTGGAAGAGGAGTCATCGTCAGGTGGCTTTCTTTGAACTTGACTACGATTTAGCAAGACGTAATATTTAATAGATAGTCGTGCATCTTACTTGTATAGGAGAACAACGTTGCAACATCTAAAAGAAGTGCCTAGGAAACTAAAGAGCTCTATGAAGAAAATCAGATTCTCGAGGACGAAAAAACCGTCTGCAGATGCGATCGTTCAGACCCCTACACCCAAGCCAGTTCCCCGCGGTTTTAAGGTTGTCGAAAGATATCCCTTGTACGAACCCTTTGCCCACGTCGCAATTGTGCAGAGCCCGAAAACGGGGGAGTACAAGTATATTCTTGACGAGTTACAGCTTGATCCCCTCGAGCAGAACATCTATAACCGTGTCTTGGACATCTTGCTGGCGGAGATCGAATCTCCCAAAGAAGAGATCATCGACCCCCGAAAGTTCTTCGCTACTGAGGCCAGACAGATTGTAGACAAGTACCGCATAAGCTTGGGATGGTTACCTGACGTTTCGTGGTATAAGATACTTTACCACGCGGAGCGAGACCTTGTGGGTTTTGGAAGAATTGACCCGCTGATGCGCGACCCCAACATCGAAGACATTTCCTGTGATGGTGTCAAGAAACCTGTTTACATTTGGCATCGCAAGTACGAGAGCATCGAGACCAATCTTCTGTTTCTCGAGGATTCCGAATTGGATAACACGGTGGTCAAGCTTGTTCACATGGCTGGGAAGCACGTGAGCTCAGCCTTCCCCATAGTTGACGCTTCGCTCCCTGGAAAACACAGGCTGGCGGTATGTTATAGACGTGAGATCACGCCCTTCGGCACGGCTTTCACTATACGTAAGTTCAGAGAAGACCCATATTCGATAATCGATCTAATCAACCTCGGAACGTTCTCCGAAGAGATGGCTGCGTACTTCTGGATGTGCTTGGAGAACCGGGCTTCCATTATGGTTCTAGGCGGCACTGCTGCCGGGAAAACAACGGCGTTGAACGCTCTTGCTTGCCTGATCAAGCCTGGAAGCAAGATCATCACGATCGAGGAAACAGCAGAGCTGAACCTTTCCCACGACAACTGGGTTTCTCTCATCGCAAGGAGAAGTTACGGGCTGGGCGAGAACCAGACAGGTGAGGTGACGCTGTTCGATCTCGTGAAGACTTCGATGAGGCATAGGCCTGATGTCTTGGTCGTGGGAGAAATCCGAGGTAACGAAGCCTACGTGTTGTTTCAAGCAATGGCCACGGGTCACGGAGGCCTGAGCACTATGCACGCAGAGGATATCGACTCAGCAGTCAAACGTCTCACCCAGAAACCCATGAATATCGCCCCCGCCTACATTCCATTGCTTAACCTGGTTCTGTCCGTCCAAAGGGTCCACCTGAAAGTGGACGGCGAAGCAAAGGCGTTCCGGCGTGTGATGGAGATCGATGAAGTCGCCAACTATGAAGACTATAGGCGCATTTTCAAATGGCAGCCCACCAAAGACGACTACGTGTCCTCCTTCGACGACAGCGTCATGGTTCCCTACATTTCTGAACGAACTGGACTAGGTAACAAGGACATCAAACGGGAAATTGAGCAACGGCTGAAAGTACTGCATTGGATGAGAGAGCAGAACATCCGAAGCTACAAAGATGTTGCCACCATCATCGCAGAATACTATGCCAGACCCGAAGAGTTCTACGAGAGAGTCACGATAGGAGAAATCGAACCACTTGCCACTGTTAAGCACTCTTGAAGGGCTGTCCTTCCGCTTCTTTGGAAAGATGGCTCCAGCGTTTCTTAGAAACGTCTTCGAGTTCGAAGACTATCTCAGACGGGCAAACATGAGGATATACCCTGAAGTATACGTGTCATTGATGTTCTTCGTAGCCTTCTTGACCATCCCAGTCAGTGTAGTGGGTATCATACTCCTTTACTACCTGCAGCTGTTGCCCCTAATTTTCCTGGTCCCTGCTCCATTGTTCGTGGCTGTCATTTTCATCTTGGCCCCGATATCCCGAGCTGGCGAACGTTCCCAGAAACTTGAGCGTGAGATGCCCTTTGCCGCAACCTACGTCGCGGTCATGGCGTCAGGAGGCATCGCTCCCTACACGAGTTTCAAGAGGCTCGGAGAAGCCGAATTGCTCCCCGCGATGAGCCAAGAAGCGAGAAACCTGATCCGAGACGTGGAGATTTTCGGCGTAGATCCCTTGACTGCGATGCAGAGGTCCGCGAAGGGAAACCCCCTGGACATATATCGGGAGTTCGTCGGGGGTTATGCATCCACCGTGATTATTGGCGGAGACATCACAAGTTTCCTAGAGACCAAAGCAGCGGAGCTCTTCAAGACCAGAGCCGCGAGAGTGCGGGCAGCTGCTGAGCGATTGGGTATGCTTCTCGAATCATTCATCATTGTCATGGTTCTGATGTCTCTATGCTTCTACATCCTGTTCAGCGTCGAGTCAATTTACAGCACAGGAATGTCATCGTATTCAGGAATAATCCTCTATACATACGTCTTCACTCCGTTACTTTCGTTCGTATTCATCTACCTAGCCCATGGAATGCAGCCCAAGTCCCCTGTGACCGACTGGCGACCATACAAAGCCTTCGGAGTCTGCTTAGCCGCAGCGGCAGTCGTCTTGGCAATCCTGACCAACGGCTTCGGCATTATGCCTGTCCCATTCCTTGAGCCAGTAACACAGCTCATCGACATGCCCACAGCCGTCGCTGTAGCGCTCATCATCTCCACGGGTCCGCCAGCCATAATTCAGATGCGGCTCTCGGGGGAGAAAGCGAGCACGGAACGCGGAGTCACGCTCTTCCTCCAAGACCTTACAGAAACTAGGAAAACAGGTCTGGCGCCGGAAAAATGCATCGAAACCCTCTCCAACCGAGAGTATGGAAGCTTCAGCAAGCATCTGAAGAAAATCACCGCAGAACTGTCGTGGGGCATCCCGCTGAGAAAGGTTTTCATGGACTTTGTCACCCGGACCAAGAGCTGGACCACGCAGATTGTCATGTTCCTTCTAGTGGAGACCGTGGACGTTGGAGGAGGCACGATAGCCATGGTCGAATCCCTGGCCAAATTCAGCACTACCACACAGGAGGTCGAGCGGGAGAAGAAGATGGCCGTCAAACCATACATTATGATGCCCTACTTTGCAGCCCTCATGCTGGTTGCCACCACAGTCATGATGCTCACCTTCACAACCAAAACAGTGGGTCTAGCAGGAACAGGCGCATCGGCGAATCCGCCTGACTTGGCGGGATTGATGATGATCTTCTCCACGTCCGTTATCATCCACAGCTATCTCATCGGGCTCGTGGGCGGAAAAATTAGTGAAGAATCCGTGGCCGCCGGCTTCAAGCACTCTGCGCTTCTAACCTTAATTGCCATAGTTGCTGCCAAGGTAGCCCCGTCCCTGATCAGCTTCTAGGGAGGTTAAAGCATCCACATGGCTTTGAAGGGAACGACGCGACGCCGAAGCAACAGGGCAGTAAGCCCCGCAATCTCAACCGTCATAATCACCGGAGTTATGGTGGCACTCGTCACCGTGGCCCTCGCCTTCGCGAGCAACTTCCTGCTAATCCGGATAGCTGAGAGCGAGTTCAACTCCGCTCAACAAACTATGCAGACCCTGGGGCTGCAGGTAGATGATGTCGCTTGGATAATCGGGCGCACAGAAACCGTGCGTTACTCGAGCCGGTACGGAGGGGTCTCCTTCGAGCCCGCTTTGAAATACGCGATTTATGTCAACGGTGCCGCCGAGCCAAGCTGGGAGTTCACCACGGGCATTGTCTGCTTTAACATGCCTGTGTCGCAGCATTCGTTAGGCAATGACTACTTCAGGCTTGTCTACCCGTCTTCTGACGATGGTCTTCTGTTTACGGGGGCGTCGTCGCCCGTAGCCCGAGTTTTTGAAGTAGAGAAGCTGCCCATGGCTGATGGGAGTTTCGTCAGAGTCGTTGTGGCGCCCACAATCAGAATGCTGAATCTATCCATCGGTAGCACGCGGTATGTTCGTCTTTACCTGCCGATTCTTAACGTAGCTTCGTCGTCAGGAAGCTCTCAATCTATCACTTTGACAGGCGGATCTGTAGAGACGAAGACTATCGAAGGGGTCACAAGCATAAAGGTCGAGGCGAGTTTTCCCGAAGCCCTCAGCGGGTTCGACAGTTCCTTCTTCAGCTTCGACCCTAACCCGGTGGTCTTCTCTCTAGCTGGCAGCGCCGTTCTTGAAGTATACCTGGGCGGAGTGGACGTGGCGTTTGGAGTGCATGCTTAGAAGCTGCCTGAGAGGTGCCTAGATGCCGCATGTGAGCATGGAGTACGCCATCATGGTTCCGGTGCTTATACTGCAGGTTATTCTGATACCCATGGCCGCAGGGTGGATGATCGATGTCTGGGATGTTCGACGAAAAGAGACCGCCCTCCAAGACGTTGCCAGCCACATTGGAACAACGATACAACAACTGTACTTCTCCCTTGACCGTGACGAAATCGCCACCGGGACAACCGTCTGCTCCCCCAACGTGCCTCCGTTTATCGAATCGATTCCCTACATTATCACCGCGTCAAACAGGACGGTTGAGAGCAGCACGATCATAGATTTGCGCTTGGATCTAGTGGGCACAGGCACCGCCGTCACCTCCCGGGTCACGCTGGGGCCTAACGCGTTATGGCAGGATTTGCCTCGTACCCCTTTCCTGAGCAACTCCACTAGCGCTTGTATAATCGTTGAAAAGTCGAACGGCACTCTCTGCTTTTCGTTCGGATAGGAGAGACAGACAAATGACAGGAGTGACTATCGACCATTTGGTTGCGACGACCGCTTTCATAGCAGCCGTACTGCTGTTCACCGGCCTCTTCACCCAAACCCTGCAAGCTGCAATT
>CAYNAW010000008.1:0-38921 GCA_964395545.1 uncultured Candidatus Bathyarchaeia archaeon
TGGGCATCTTCTCTGATGAGGTAAGGTGTGTCACCGATTCCGTCGCCATTCGAGTCGGTTCCGTTGTAGTCACTCCAGTAGTTGCCTTCTGGAACGCTGTTGTTCCAATGGTTTATCGAATTGTAGCTGTAAGCTTCGTTGGTGTTCTCGAAATTGTTATGGAAGATCGCGTTGTTGTTGGAGCTGTAGAGACAGATGCCGTAGAAATTGTTGTGTACGGTGTTTTCGCAGACGGTGTTGTTTTCGCCGCTGTTGTCAAAATAGATGCCGTAAAAGTTGTCGTGTGCAGTGTTTTCGCGAACGGTGTTGTCCCTGCTGTTTACGTCGAGATAGATCCCATGAGAATTCTGATAAACACGGTTCAACTCAATTCTGCAGTTGGCCGAAGACGACAGCACTATTCCAAAAAGGCTGTTGAACGACACATTGTTACTGGAAATGGTTATGTAGTCTGAGTTGGAGACAAGGAGCGCACGGCTGGTGTTGGAAAGAAGGCTATTTGAAATGGCACAGTCACTGCTGTTCTCGAGGAAAATCCCATAGTAGCTGTGCGTTATGATCAAATCGGAGACGTGGCCCCCCGCCGACCGCATGTACAGTGCCCGGCCGTGGGTGAGCTCCGAATTTGTGATAGTGAAACCGCATAGGCCAACGTTGTCAGCGGTTACAGCTATTACAGTTCCAGAGGATCGTCCATCGATCAGCGTCGTCTGCTGGCTCTCTCCAACCAGGGACACCGCTTTGTCGACGACCAGGCTCTCGTAGTATACTCCAGAGGGGGCGTAGATCGTGTGTCCGTCTGTTGTTTCGGAAGCGTCAATTGCTGACTGGATTGTCACGTAGCAGAGCCCGGTGGCGAGGTTCTTGACCAAGCTGAAGGGCTGCATGAGGGGATACCTATCTTGGTTGCTCGGATCTATTACGTACGGCGAGTCTCCAATACCATCGCTGCCCGGCTGGTCTTGGCTGGGTCCGCTGAATTCATCAGAGCCTGTGTAGTTGCTCCAGTAGTTGCCGCCGGCAGGGTAGTCATCATCCCAAATGTTGATTCCCGAGTCTACGATAACTTGCTTGCTGGTCTCCATGAAGTTGTTGTGATGGATGACGTTGTTGCTGCAAGCTAGGCGAAGTCCGGCGGAGAAGTGGTTCGTGAAGGTGTTTCCGAGGATGCTATTGTAGCTGCAAGTGCCGGAAAGATAAACGCCGTAGTTCTCGAGGCAGGATATTGTGTTTCCGACTACTGAGTTATGGCTCGAATCCGTCATAAGGACCCCCCCACCCCAAGAATGCCACTGGCTATGCTCGTTTCCTGTTATATTATTACCATTAATCTGGCAGGAACCGCTGGCGGCGGATAGGCCGATGCCCCACGAGTTGTCGACAATCGTGTTGCCTGTCACTCTGGCGCTAGTGGCGGCTATCCACACCCCGGCATCGTAGGACCCGTAGCCGCTGTTTCTTATCGTTAGACTACGCAGTGTAACATTGGGTGCAGTGATGAGAATGACGATTCCAACCAAGCTGCCGTCGATGATTGTTGCCAAGCTCTCCCCGACAAGCGACACGGACTTGTTAACGATAACGTTCTCGTTGTATGTGCCGCTCCTAACAATTATCAAGTCTCCTTGGTTAGCATGGTTGACGGCCTGTTGTATCGTGGGAAAATCATCTGGAACCGTTATCGTCCCAGGGCTGGCTGCAACGATTACTCGATTCTTGCCCAGATTGAGTAGGGTTAATGGAATGAGTAACGATAAGAGTATCAAAACCAGACCGAATAGCTTTTTATGCAATCTCGCTCCCTTCGTCTTGGCAATGCATTTCTGACTGAGAGAAGCCAAGTTGCGGAGCTATCAAAGAGGGGCTTCGGCACGTCGAGGGCACCTGCACCATCGCTATCATAACGCTACCGCTCGCATGTCCTCACTCGAACTTCTCCCTTGTTTAGGTATTTCTGATTTCTCACTTAAATAGGTATATGTAACAATTCTCTATGTGGGTTGTCGCTTGTCTTATCTTATGAGGAGGCAAGAATCGCATAAATAATGCATTCGGGTCCTCACTGGCTATCCGCCAGAGCGCACCGTATGAAAGAGAAGTCGAAGAAAGCTGTTCGCATTCGCTTCGACCGGACATACAGCAGCGTCAGCCCGAGGGCGAGCTGAGCTATTGGCACCACTGTTCAGAATAGCTAGTCATGACTTTCAAGATGTCGAAGATGTCAATCGAACGATATGGGGGAGCCACATCACAGAGCTCACTCCACGAGGGATCCGAATCCGTCCGTCCATAGGAGGCGCAGACGAGTACCACGTCTAGGAAAGTCACCGAATAGTCGCGGTTGACGTCTGCGGCGTTCCACCAAATCGCAAAGCGCCGTTGGTCTTGCGGGCATATGGGCCTGCCTCCTTGGCTTGGAGAACCTGTTAGAACATTTGAGTACAGTGTTGCGTTGCCTAGAGCAGCGTAGCGCGGGATAAGACCGAGATATAGTGATACGATGTATCTCCCACTTTCCACCACCGGGCAAAGATACGTTTTGAACAGGATAGGGCATTGCTGGGAATCCATCACTGTGAAGGTTAGGTACAATTCCGCAAGGCTTGAGTCCCTAACGTGAATGGTCATGACGGCTTCCATGGGCTCCAGATGACAGAAGAAGAGCCTGCTATACCATTCTCCATTCACATGCACACCTGTTTCAACCGAAAGAATCTCGACAGGATAGTCTAATCCGACTGAGCTGGAGTGCCCTATCATCGACAACTGGGCCAGAGCAGTCAGAAAGATCAACAACAGACTCGGTAGGAAAGGCCTCATGTCATTCCCCACATATGCATGTCATTACCGGATAACTGCTTGTGTCGTCGGAGCATGGTCAAACGCGAAGCAACCGATACCGAACGTTTGCGTGATCCGCCAATCGCTCTTTTTGATCCCAGCAAGGCCAGCATCATCATCCCTACGAGGGCAAAGTAGACGGCATATGCGAAGCGCAACTTGATAGTAGTGGTCTCGCCTCCTACGGGTGGACTGACGTGAAAAGTCAGAGTGTCCCATACGACTTCGCAAGCTATATCGACGGATGATATCGCTGTCCAGAGCCCCACGCTTTCAGAGATTTGTGGAATTCTGAAACTTGCTTCGGCGATTCCGTTTTCATCCGTTTCAGTGACGAGAATCAGTACTGTTTCATTCGAGGGATTGAGAACTTGAAAAGCGACAAGGAGGTTCTGCTGGGGCCAGCTAGCGTAGGTCACGTTGGCCTGCAGGGTCACGAGGTCCCCGTACCCGAACCACCCCCCAAATTCACCGAGCCCGACACCACCTTTCTGAGTGTAGAGGTCGACGTGTCGCTCTCCATCTGGCGTGCGGGGCTGTGCAGATTGCCAGAAGAAGATTGCACTAACAGATTTGCAGTCCAACTCTTCAAGGTTTGCGTCAAAAAGCTGAAACTGCAGAAATCTGACTGGGCTACCATCGATTTCTGAGGGGGCTTGGTCTACCTCAAACAATAGCTCAGCTACGGAACCGTTTCCACCGAGTGGCGCATGATTAGAGGGCAAGGACATGTTGAGTTCGACTAGTCCCAAAAGCTCATTTGTCTCGAAGTGGAAGCTGGCGTCATTAGGCCAAAAGCTGCCTTTGTTCACCTGCGGGACGCTGAGAAGCATGGAATCATAGGCGATAACGAAGTTGGCACTGTGAAGATTCTCAACGTCTGCCAATTCGAGACTAACATTGAACATCTCACCTGTATGGTCAGCAATATGCACGGGAGGATGAGGAGAAAGTCTTACGGGTTTGGGTGGTGAAGCCCCGAGGGTCTGAAACTGATGACACAAAAGCGCAGAGGAAAGAAGGAGGATAGAGAAGGAGAAAAAAATCAGTCTGCGACTGGCCGGAAACCCCAATCGTGCTCCGTAGACCTTGAACAGTTCCACTAGTAGGCGGGTCATCTGTTCTTCGTCCTTCCTCCCTAGCTGCGCCTAATGCATAATGACTCTTTGGAGTTTATAAACAATGCGCCGCTTCAAATCTCAGGAAAAACCCGTACAACCCACTCGCGCAGCGATGTACGGCAGTATCTCCTGAATAGCAGCTCCTCGCCTTCCAGCGCTCTCAACCGTACTCAGACGTATCCACGAATGCTCGGTGTGCGGTAGATGGCGGCGCGCGTGGCAGAGCGCGTTCTGAGCTGGCGTCGCAAGCATATAGAATCAAGATCAGGTACATACGAGTAGCGAATTCTGACTCGAGCGAGTCGAAGGTTTGACCCGGAATGTGAGCCCTCGAAGCTGCCGGCCAGCATTGTAATGAGCACTAGTGATGGAGTTCTCGATCGCGTGCACGAAGGCTGGAAGAGTTAAATAATCAGCTTCCTGAACAGCATTCTTTGGAGAGCGAAGACAGTGAGGGTCAAGGTGGAGTATCTAGGGTTCATTATGAACATGCTCAACAAGCGAATGGACGAGCTTGAGCTAGATGAGGGGACGACGCTGCAGGGGCTTCTGGGCAGACTCTCTAGCCTGTACGGTGCCGTGTTCAGAAAAGAGGTCTTCGAGCCGGGCCAGGAAGATGTTAAGACGGGTTTTGTGGTAACGGTCAACGGGGTGTTGGTAGGACAGCTCAAGGGCGTCAGGACGCGGCTCGAGCACGGCGACCACGTTATCCTCATGTCCCTGATGAGCGGCGGCTAAACGGGTCCGCAAGAGTTATAGTCTGTTATCGGTAACACCATTCTTCTCGAGAGGGCATGTACTTTGAGAAGCAAAATCCAAGTCTTGAGAGATGCCTTCAAGGACGACTTGGACGGCTACCTTGTCACTAACCCAGTCAGCCTTCTCTACTTCACCGAGTTGCTGGGTGCACCCGACACTTTGGGCGCTACAGCTCTGCTCGTCCCAAAGGAAGGAGAAAGTACACTTCACATATACGGCGTGAACTACGAGTGGGCAAAGGCAGAGGCTCAGAACTGCGTAGTAGAGCTCGTGAAACGCGGCGAAGACCTGCACAAGAAAATCACAGAACAGGTCAAAAGCCAGAGACTGAAGAAACTGGGCTTCGACGTGATGAGCTTTCAAGCGCACCGAAGGTTCAGCGAGGCATTAGGGTCTGCTGCAACGCTCGTGGAGAAAGGAGAGTACGTCTCGAACCTCCGCCGAGTGAAAGACGAGGAGGAGTTAGAGAAAATGCGGAAGGCTGCGGAGTTGACAATGATCGGTATGCGGGCGGCCTGTGACACTATCAAAGCAGGGCGGAAGGAGATTGAAGTGGCTGCCGAGATAGAATATGCGATGAGGAACAACGGGTCTTACGGTTTCGCCTTCGAGAGCAGTGTCGCCTCAGGTCCGCGGTCGGCCTACCCGCATGGCGGATGCGGCGAACATAAGATAAGAAAGGGCGAGCTGGTAATCGTCGACATAGGAGCAAAATACAGGAACTACTGCGCCGACATGACTCGCACGTTCATCGTTGGCAAGCCCTCCGAGAAACAGAGGAAAATCTATGCGGCTGTGGCGGAAGCCCAAGAAAAGGCATTTCGCAAAATACGGATAGGAGAGAAGGCGTCAAACGTGGATGCTGTTGCCAGACAGATTCTGGACGAAGCAGGCTACGGCGGATACTTTGTGCACGGACTGGGCCACGGCATCGGGATGGAAGTGCACGAGCTGCCCACTCTGAATTCCGTCAGCAAAGACATATTGAAGACCGGAAACGTAGTCACTGATGAGCCAGGCGTTTATATCGTCGGCTTTGGCGGCGTTCGCATCGAGGATACCGTGGTTGTGAAGAAGGGTAAAGCGGAACGGCTGACTGAAGGGCTGCATATTTTATAAAAATCATAAAAAACGTCACTATATTGCTGAAAATTAAAAATATGAGCCCAGAAAGCAGAATATGTTTCACACTTCGTTGTATAATTTATATACTGCGTCGATTTAAGTAAAGGACATGCACGCCGATAAGGTTTCCAGACTGCTATACGAGTTGATAAAAAACTCGCGAAGAAGCGACAGGGACTTGGCAAAGACTCTTGGCTACTCGCAACCCACAGTCACACGGACTAGGAAGAAGCTTGAAGACGAAAACTACGTTCTGCAGTACACAACCGTACCCGACCTTGCAAAGCTTGAATTCGAAGTCGCAGCGTTCACCTTCACACAGTGGCAACCAGAAGCAGACTCACCTTACTCGTGGCTTGAAAAGGACCCTAGGGTAGTGTTCATCGCAGACGGCCACGGAATGGAAAAGAGCGCCGTGATAGTCACGGTACACAAGAACTATACAGACTATTCAGAATTCATCGCAAAAATGTATAAGACCAAGGCTGTTCAGAGTCTGAACACGTTCTTAGTTGCCTTAGCGGACGTTAGGAAACACTTCAACCTCGCTGGGCTCGAGAAAACCTAGCAAACTATCATGCAAACCCCCTGTTTCAAAAAAAGTTCCCGTATCTCCCTAGCGTGAATGCCACTTCGGTGTTCCGGAGAAAGGAAATCCGGGAGATCTCGTGGTTTTCGCGGCAGCGTTCTCAATAGGTCACAGCTGATTTCTAACAGAGTCTCCCTCGATTTCTTCATTCTTCAATTGGCAGTTGAGCAAGAATCAGCTCTCCTATTTCGAGCAGCGACAACATCCATGTCCGGAATGTCCAGAGTGCTCGCTTCCGCTTGTGTACTTGGCAGGATTCTTGTCGAAAGCAGTCTTGCAGGCTTGACTGCAGAAGTAGTAGGTCTTGCTCATATGTTCCGATCTCAGCTTGGCCGTTTTCTCGTCTACGTCCATGCTGCAAACGGGGTCCTTAGCCATACCTTTTTCACCTCCTTTCCTCAAGTTTCTCGAACTCGAATCGAGCTAATTTCAGGGTCGCCGAATTAGTCACCACGGTCAGCGAGCTTATCGCCATCGCCCCTGCGGCAAACATGGGATTCATCAGTCCCAAGGCAGCGACAGGAATCATGACCGTGTTGTAGATGAAGGCCCAGAAGAGGTTCGAGTTGACTTTTCTCATGGTTTTCTTACTCAGCTCTACTCCGAGAGCGACATCTCTCAAGTCGTCTTTGATCAGCACTATGCCTCCTGTCTCTTTTGCTATGTCGGTTCCACTTCCGATGGCGATGCCTATGTCAGACTGGGCTAAGGCTGGAGCGTCGTTGATGCCGTCGCCTACCATCGCTACGGTTCTGCCTTGTTTCTGGAGGTCTCTGATGACGTCGACTTTTTCCCACGGCAACACGTTCGCGATTACACGGTCGATGCCCAGTTGCTTGGCAATTGCCTGGGAGGTCCTCTCGTTGTCGCCCGTTAGCATGAGGACGTCTAAGTTCATGCTCTTCAGCTTCCTCATCGCTTCGATAGCGTGGTCTTTAGGCGTGTCCATAACGGCGATTATGCCCGCAGGCTTTTTGTCAACCGCCAAGATCATCGCTGTCTTGCCTTCTTCTTCTAGTCTCTGGAGATCGTGTTCCAGATCGTCGACGGGAATGCTGCTTTCTTGCAAGAGCTTGCGATTTCCAAGGAGCAACGTTTTATTCTCGAACGTGCATCGCACACCGTGCCCTGGTACTGCTTCGAAGGAATCAGCGTCCGGGATTTTGAGACCGCGCTGAAGAGACGCTTTGACTATGGCTTCTGCCAACGGATGTTCTGAGCCCTTCTCTGCGATAGCCGCGAAACGCAGCACGTCTCTTTCTGTAAAGTCCTTGCTGAGTGGGATAACGTCTGTAACTGAAGGTTCGCCCTTCGTCAAGGTTCCGGTCTTGTCGAAGATCACGGTGTCGAGTTTTCTGGCTTTTTCTACGTACTCGCCGCTTCTGAGAAGCACGCCGTATTCTGCGCCTTTACCGACGCCGGCTAAGATTGCCGTGGGGGTGGCGATTCCCAGGGCGCAGGGACATGCAATTAGAAGCACTGCGAGCAGGGCGAAGAAGGCCGTGGAAAAGCCTGCGATGAGGTACCAGTACACGAAGGAAACTGCTGCAACAGCGAAGACTACTGGAACGAATTTCTCAACAACACGGTCGGCGAATTTCTGAACCGGGGCGCTGGAGGCTTGAGCTTCTTCGACGAGGCGCACGATTTGGGCTAATGCAGTGTCTTCCCCCACTCGGGTGGCTCTGATCTTCAGCAGACCAGTCTTGTTAATTGTGGCGCCTATGACTTCGCTTCCCACGTTCTTCTCGACGGGAATGCTCTCTCCTGTGATTATCTTCTCGTCAACAGAGGAGTAGCCCGCCGCCACCACCCCGTCTGTCGGGATTTTTTCACCAGGTTTAACTATTATAACGTCGTTTACCTCAAGCTCGTCTACGGGGATTTCAACTTCGTTTCCGCTTCTCAATACTCGAGCCACGGTTGGTTGGAGTTCTAGCAGCTTCCGAATCGACGCTGCTGATCTTCGCCTTATCGTTTCCTCGATGTACTTGCCTAGAAGTACGAAGGCTAATATGGCGATGGCTATTTCTAGGTAGCCTTCTCCCCCTGCGGCTGCGTCTGGAAAGAAGGCGTTGACTGCACCGTATGTCCAGCCAGCTACCACGCCTGTGGAGATAAGCACGTCCATGTTTATTGAATGGTTCTTAAGTGCCGCATAGGCTCCGGAGATTATGCCCCACCCAGCGAGCCATACTATTGGTGTTGACACTATGAAAATGGCTAAGCTGTAGACAGAGATGCCGACGAAGGTGAAGGTCATGATGACGGCTACGAGTCCGAACATCACCAGCACTCGCAATCCCGCGACGGCCACTACCCCTGCAAGCGCCATAGCCACTCTTCTTTTCATGGCTTTGAGTTCTTGTTCAGGTTCCTCGTAGGTTCGGGCGCACGATTCACTGCAGAAGTAGTATGTTCGGTCTCCGATCTTCCTCTTCAACGCCTTCTCGGCGTCTACGGTCATTCCGCAGACTGGGTCTTTTGGCAACTGCTTATCACCGTCATCCATGGTATGGGTTTGTGTCCTATTTAAATATATCTTTTTAAGATATATCCCTTTGAGTAATACTTATATCTCTCCCCGCAGATATAACCACACAGAACACAGATGAAAGCCAAACGAGAAGCCCGAGAGATTAATGAACTGCTATCAGACTTCTCCAGGTTTTACATAATCACCATACTCTACGAGAAACCTTCCCACGGTTACGAAATACTCGGCGAATTCCAGAAGAGACTGGGCAAAAGAGCGAGCCCGAGCCTCGTGTATCCCTTCCTCAGACAGCTGGAAAGGAAAGGACTGGTGAGGCACAGGGTGAAGAAGATTGGTGAGAAGAGCAAAAAAATCTTCGAGCTAACCGACGAGGGCAGAGCGTTGTGCGTACGTCTCTTCAGACGGTTCTCAAACCTGGTCTCGGTGGCCATCGAGCCACGGTTAGAAGTCTGTGCTCACTGCGGCTGCAAAGTCTACGAAGGCGGCTACAAGGAAACCATTAACCAAAAGGAAATGGCCTTCTGCTGTGTCCACTGTGCCAATTCGTACAAACAGGAGAAAGCGTAGAGCAGAGAATGCCTACCACCTTCCTTTCCGCCTTCTTGATACGTGTCGTTTTGCTGAATGCGGTGGCAACCCGAGTGACCATGGCTGAAGGTCTGTGTGACAGTTAATCTATCACAAGTTTTCACGTTACCAAAGGCTTCAAGAGCCTAAGCTAGCCACGACAGAGCTGGTTACGTCGAAGTGCTGCAAAAAAGTCTGTTAGGTCGATATTCCCTCCGCTGATAATCACTCCCACCCTCTTGCGGGTCAAGTCTGCTTGCTTTGCCAAGACCCCAGCCAGCGAAACTGCTCCCGAGGGCTCGACAATCAGCTTCATCCTCTCCCAGGCGAACTGCATCGCGTCTACAATCTCTTCTTCAGAGACAGTCACGATCTGATTCACGTTCTCTCTGATTATCCCAAAAGTGTTGTTTCCGAGAGAGGTTCGTAGCCCATCGGCTATCGTGTCTGGGTTCTCTATCCGGATTATCCTTCCAGCGTTCATCGACTGGTAAGCATCATCAGCGTTCTCGGGCTCGACGCCCACGACTTGAGCTGATGGAAGCAGTCCTTTTGTGGCGATGGCTGTTCCGCTGAGAAGCCCGCCGCCGCCCACAGGACAGAAAACGTAGTCGAGCTTGCCTACCTCCTTAATCAGTTCATAGGCAGCGGTTCCAGCTCCAGCAATTATGTCGAGGTCGTTCGAAGGATGGATGAGCGTGTAGCCGTATCTCTCGACGAGCGGTTTGACAGCTGCTTCTCTCTCAGCAGGGCTCGAGCCGCAGAAGACGATCTCAGCCCCATAACCTTCGGTTGCTGCTGTCTTTGCAGGTGAGGCATTTTCAGGCATGACGACGACTGCCTTTATTCCGAGAAGCTTGGCAGCCAGCGCAAGCGCTTGAGCATGGTTTCCGGAAGAATGAGTGATTACTCCTTTCTTCCTTTTCTCCGCAGGCAGCAGCGTCAAGGCGTTCAAGGCGCCCCGGAATTTGAAAGCGCCAGTTTTTTGAAAGTTCTCGCATTTCAAGAAGCACTCGCCATCAATCGTCTGGTTAAGGGTTGACGAGGTCATTACTGGTGTGTGGTTGACTGTGCTGCGGATGCGCCTGTAAGCCGCTTCCACTTTGTCGAACATGTGAATCGAGAAGAGAATGGCGGTGGCAGTTTAAAAGTCAATGCATTGAGGGCCCATGTTCGACTACACGATTTTGTCGTGAACAGTAAAACATTTTTATAATATTTTTCTAATATCACTCTATTACTGAGGTTGACAAGAATGACTTTTTCGTTCCGCGTCAAGATGAATCAGAACGAAGTCGAGATTTCGGGAACAAGGAAAGAAGTGTTGGAGACTATTGAAACCCTGCCGAAGCTCATGGGACATGTTCTTAGGGCCTTCACTTCTACAGATGCGAAGACGGCCTCGTCGGCTGAGAATGCGCCCATAACGGTGCGGTTGACTTCGCCTACAGCAATGGCTTCAAAGATGGTTCCGTCGATTAAGCGAGCTAGGAACTGCAGCGAAGCTGTTGTGAAGTTGCTTGAGACTGAGTGGGGCACCTGGAAGCCTAGGACGATGACTGAGATCGTGGAAGCATTGAAGGCGAACGCTCTGCACTATCCATCATCAACCTTATCAGGGGTGCTCTCGTGGCTTGTAAAGAAGGGAAAGGTGAGACGTTGGAAGACTGACGCAGGCTACGTGTACATCCTCGCTGAGAAGGAGGCTGTCTAAGTCTTTGCCAAGTCGCCTGCGGGTCAGGGTGAAGACCGCATTTGGCGAAGTAGTCGTAGAAGGCGCCAACACGAAGGAAATCCTCGACACGTTCGAAAACCTATCGCCTGAATTCTTGGAGAAAGTGGGAGGCTTGGTGTCATCTAAACTTGCGACGCCGTTGAAGGCCCAACTGGAGGGCATCGTAGAGTTCACGACTGAAGGTCCCGTGATTACGGCGCGGGCTAAGCTGACGCATTACGAAGCCATCGGGCTGGTACTGTATGCTTGCAAAGGAAGGACGGCCTCGGCAGCTCTGGTAGAGCGTCTGTTGCAGTCTAGCGGAGTGAGGTCGATGGTGCCGGCGAGGCTCAACGAAATGACCAAGAGAGGGTTGGTGTTCAAGCCCGATCGGGCAAGGCCAGAATTCAAGCTAACCGTGCAGGGAGAGAACTGGGTGGAGGAAGAGGTACTGCTGAGGCTTCGCGGAAGTGCATGACGTTGAGGAACGAGGGCGAGGTGACGGTGCACGTTAAGTGTGGTGAAGTGGAGCAGACTCTTTCGGGCAGCGTGGACGACGTTTGGATTGCGCTGAACAGGATTTTCAGCGAGGCCATTCCAGCGTTCAACGTGGCGCGCAACATAATGCTGACGGTTGATCTGGCCAAGTTGGTTGAGGACTTCAAGGACGTTGTTGCCATCGCGCCCGAAGGCCCGGTAGTCCTATTGCCAAAGGACAAGTTGACGGACAGCGAAACCTTGCAGCTTCATTTGTTGGCTGCTTACATGGGGTATCGACTGGGAAAACTGGCGAAAGACTCGTTGACGAGGGAAGACTTACAGGCGAAGCTGGCAAAGAACATGAAAATAACGACCACGCGACTGGGCGAACTCGTGAAACAGGGCGCCGTGGTCAGAACGGAAAAGGGCGAATATAGGATTACCACGGCTGCAGTCGTGAGGGCGCAGCGGGAGAAAGCCAAGTTAAGGACGTAGCCTGAGGCCTCGATTGATCTCAGTTAGCGAGTCGCGGGAGCAGGTCTCTTTTGTACATATTGGTATCGTCTGGGTTTTCCCTCCCGGTTGAGGACGCCCTCTTTAACCAGGTCTATCAGCGCGTGGGCTACGGCGGTCCTGTCGTAGTGGAAACCTCGCCGAGCCATTTCACCGTGGACTTCTCCGAGTCCTCGTGAGGCCGCGAACCAGCCTTCTTCCCACAGCTTTTGTATTATGGCTTTGCAGGTTTCGGCTCGAGGTGGAGCTTCTTCTCGCTGTGCAACGAGAGGCGTTTCTTTCAGCTTCTCGGCAACCGTGGCAAGAAGTTTCCCTACTGCTTCGTTGGCTTGATCTACGGTGCCTTCTACTTCGAATTCGACGTTGCCAACCTTAATTCTGACTTTGATTGGTTGCGGCTGCGGGGTTTCGGTCATGCTCTCGCCCTATTGTATATTGTATTGTACATCTTGTTCATGCGCAACACTTATATACGCACCAGCAACCCATATAATGTCTATTGGTGAAATCAACTTGATTCAACAAACACAATATACACAAACAACACCAAAATATAACTTTCCATACCAAACAGAAAACCCCATCCAAATCCCGCAAAGGTTACTCGAGCTCAGCATACAATCCCTCAAAAAGACCCCAAACACTCCTCTTCGACAAGAAGACCGCTCCACCGACTCGACAGCCCAACCAAGTGTGCTTCGTCCCCGTCCTGAGACGACCCTCATAAGACTCAAGCCGAACCTCAACAATACCCCCGTAGTAGCCATAGACGTTTCCAGCATAAAACTAGGTGAAACACGAAACGGTATACTTCTCGCCATAAGAGGCGCCGTCGTGTGGAAACAAACTCGCCACTACAGCTACCTCAGGCTCGGCCCATTCCCATTTCACATCACAGACAACAGCATAGACGAAATCCGCAAGCTCTTCCAAAATCACGCACAAACACCGCCAGTTCAGGAATACACCATTCCCAACGCCGCTCACGCACAAACACGACTCACAACCCTCCTAGAAAGATGGATACAGGCATACGTCAACCAAACAGCCCACGGCAGCCTCATACTCTGGGACGGGTGCCTCGCCGCAGGTACCCCTGAAACACCCATAGAAGCTATGGAACGACTTCTGAACGACGCCCGTACTCGAAAAAACACAGTTCTAGCCTTCTCAAAAGCCACACGACTGCTCCTACACGGAAAACGTGTCACAGATCATGTGTGGAAGGCGGAGCCGCCATGCCTGCTAAAAATAGAAGACTGCTCCGTCTTCGAAGGGTCTATGCGTATGTTTGGCAACGTGTTCGCGGCCAAGCTGACGGCTGGCAGCTGCGCCTTCCGTCTCGACGTGGACAAAACATTATCGCACGAACAAGCAGTTGACGCGGTAGAAAGGCTACTTGGCAACGAGTTGCTCTCGCAAAGCTACCCAGAAACCCTTAGACTAGCACACATCTATTCCACGTTCACTGCAACCGAAGTCTTAGGTCTGCAACGCTGCATCGTCAAGAAGAGTGCGTTGGAAATCGTGACGAGACCGAACATACGTCGCCTGCTCTTCGATCGCTTCGGAAAAGGACCAGAAGGTTAGAGGATGAGGCTTTATAGAAAAGAAGGCGCCACGATGCAGATTATCGGCTTCCCAAATGAAGAAGTCGAAAAGGGCGACTACCTGGAGGTTGAAGAACAGCAGACTGGCAAAAGCCTGATTGTCCAGGTAATAGACGTGCAGTATGCTAACGTGCCAGGCATCCTAGAAGAACTGCTCAGAGACCATGACGGCAACTTCTACGTCCACGGAGAGGACGTGGACCCGTTCGAAGTGGCGACACATATGGCGTACATTCAAGATGCGCGACTGCTGGTCTGCAAAATTCGAGCGACCAACCACAATGATGTACTGACACCGACTGGCTCCTGGCTCCCCTCCCGCTCCTGTGCCACTATCAAAAAACTGGCCACGGAAAGATTGTTCAATCCGGTCAACGCGGATGGACATTTGATGCATCTCGGAGAGACCAAAGAAAGGAAGCAGTTCCGAGCCGACGTGCGAGCCTTAGATGGCAGTCTCAACATAGTCACAGGAAAGAAGGGAACCGGCAAATCCCACATGTCAAAACTGTTGACTCTTAATCTAATCAGCCACGGCGCCCCCGCAGTCATCCTAGACCTCAACGGCGAGTACACGGGTCTGAACCAAGGCACAAACGGAAGACCTAACGAGTTTCAAGGAAAAATCCATGTCCTGACACCTGGACAGAACCTCAAAGTAACTCTAGCCCAGCTAAAACTCCGCGTGATGCTCAACATCCTTGTCAACGCCTTGAACCTGCCTGGCACGTCAGCGCGAGAGTTCAGACGCATATGGTACGGTCTAGAAGAGAAAGGCGCCTTGTCGATGCATGAACTCGGAGAAGCACTCAGAGACTGGAAATGCAACCAGCACGTTCGTGATGCCCTGTTCGCGCGTTACCACACGCTGATGAACTCGGGCTTATTCACCGACAACCCGAAGGAGGCAGCTACGTTGGAAGACGCTTTATACAAAGCCAGGGTGGGAGGAGCAGTGGTGATAAACTTGCGTGACGCGTCGACTGTGGACAGGCTGATCGTGGTCGAGTACGTGCTCGGTAAGCTGCTCGAACTCTTATCCTGTTGGAAACTACGAGCGGTCTTTCTCTTAGCTGAAGAAGCCCACCTGTATCTAAGGGAAACCTACTGGGACGACATAGTCACGCGCATGCGGCACTTCGGCGTCTTCACAACCTTCATAACAAACCAGCCCGACACTATAAGAGAGAACATTTACCGCCAAGCCGACAACCTGTTCCTTTTCAACTTCACGAACGAACATGATTTAGAAACGGTTTCGAAGGCCTCAAAAGTGGACGCGGATACCGTGAAGTCTGTGGCTCGAGACTTGCCACCCCATCACTGTCTCGTCTTAGGCAAAGTCGTAAACGATTTTCCTATAGTTGTAAAGGTTAGAGATTTGGACGTGCAGGCTATGGGACAAACACGGCTTTTCTTTTCTGAGCAGAACTGAGTCACCAGAAAATCGTCCGTTTAGGGGCAACTTCGACTATGCATCGAGTCCTTCTGTCGAAAAGAGGTATCCCCAACGAGTCTCTGCTGTGCTCATCGAGCTTCAGTCTATACTTGCCAATATGATCTCGTGTTCGTTTGACAAACTCCTCGTCGTCTTCTAGTATGCGTCCTCCGCCCATGATTATGACTGCTTCTTCTTGGCTGTAGACGGCGAGTGCCACATTCTTGTTTCTTGCGAGGTTGCGGGCTTTCACGGATTCTCGGCTGGTTTGAACATATACTTTGCCGTCGTCATAGGTGAAAAAAACGGGAACTACATGGGGCCTGTTCTCAGAGTCTACGGTGGCGAAGCTTGCCAGTTGTTCTCGGTCCATGAATTCTTTGACTTGCCTACGCGTTTTTGGCATCGCAGGCACTTGTAAGGCTTAACGAGTTTTTATGGATTTCCCAACCTGAGGAGCGGGTTGTTTCACTCTCAACGCAAAAATGATGGTTCCGAGTAGGCTGATGGCAGAAGCGACTTGGAAGGCCGAGATGTACGCCGTCGCTTCTGCCGCTCCTGTGCTGATGAGGGAATCAGCTATTGGTCCTCCGATGAGCGTGCCCGCCACTCCGAAGGATATGTAGCTGGCAGCGTTGTACTGCCCGAAAAGCCTTCCTCTGCTTTCGACGGGGATGAGGTCGGAGGCTAACAGGTAACCGACGACGCTGATGAGCGCCATGGACACCCCGCTGAGACTGTTTATCAATATCATCTGCGTGACATCTTGGGCAAAGATGTAGAGGATTGGAGTAACGACTGTCAACGCCAATCCCAAGCCGAGGGCGTTTTTTCGGCCGACCTTGTCTGCCAACGGTCCTGCGAGCAGACTGGCAACTATCGTAGCTATCGAAGCGGCATTGGCAATCATGGCTATATCGTAAGAGTTTGCTCCGATGGGCGCGCTGAGGGCTACATAGAACACGAGGATTTGAAGGATTGAGTACGTGCCTAGGCTGACTATGAAGAGGGAGGCGAGAAACCAGTAGAAATCTCGGGAGCCATAGCCACGCGAGCCGTTGCTCGGTGCAACCGCCGCGCCGGCACGTGCTTTACACGTGTTCTCTGAGGAACCTGTGCTCAGCCAGATCAGTACGACACTTACAAGCATTATGCCAGCTGAAAAGAAGAAGAGCATGCCACTCCTGAAGCCTCCTGCCTTTCCGCCCCAATCATATAGCCACCCTGAAACCGAAATGCCGACTATCCGCCCGACACCGCCAATACTGGAGATAACACCCATCAGCTTTCCCCTTTCTTCAGAAGTAGAGAGGTCTGAGATCAGAGCGCTCCAGCCCAGATTACTCATCGACCAGAAAAACTCGAGGAACGTAAGCCCGGCTATGATGCTGTAGGCGGCAGCCACCGAGCTAACGGTGTTCAACAGGTGAATGTGGACAAAATAGACGAGGATGTAGCCCAACGCTGCGGTTGTCTCGCCGATGACTACAAGCCGCGCACGCAGTCGGTACTTGTCCGCGATTTTTCCCCAGACAAAAGTCTGCGAGACGCTGTTGGCAATCATGCTGAGACTTGCAAGAAGCGTGGTCGCCGTAACAGAGAGCCCCAGCCCCGCCATCAGATACAGTGACAGGAATGTGTAGAATAAGCCTCGCCTCGCCATCGCCATGAACTGGTAGCTCGAGAGTCCGACTACGATCTTCTTGTCCAAGGAAACCACCGATGATTGAAGCGACTTCCTTATTCAGCTTTCGGATAGGGTCAAAGCGAGATAGGTTTAAAGGGTGTGAACCGAATTATTCAATTTGGACTGCTGGCTTAGGCATGCACAACGTTAGCGCTGGACAAGCGTTCCAAGGTGGCATGGGCTTAGCCTTAGGCCTAGCGTTGGCGGGCTCCATGTATTCTCTCTTGAAGTATCCTGACGGCGCAGTTAGGCAAGTAATCCTCTGCCAAAGATGCCGCAACAGGAACCCTGACGGGAACAGGTTCTGCAACGAGTGTGGCAGACCACTCTACCCTCCACCCCAAGTGACGTGCCCGAAATGCGCTGCTCCGGTGGCCGCCTTGAAGTATTGCGGTGAGTGTGGCACACTGCTCCGAAGACAGAAAAAGAGACAGAGACTGAAGTGAGAGCTTAGTTCTCGAGTTTTTCTCCGCAGTTCCCGCAGAACTTGGTTCCAGCCGGGTTCTTGGCGTTGCATTTGGCGCATGTGACTTCGGCTCCGGCGGCTGGTAAGGGTTTGCCGCAGCTGCCGCAGAACTTCATGCCTGCGGGGTTTTCGGCTTTGCAGTTAGGACAGGTAATTTGGGGCGCTGGGGCGAGACCTGTTCCACAGTTTCCGCAAAATTTGGTGCCAACTACGTTCTTGGTGCTGCATTTCGGACAGATGACCACTTCCTGGGGCTTCCCAGCTTGAGCCTGTTGCATCTGCTGCGCCATTATGTAGGGCATGGTTAAACCCATTCCCGCGCCTAGGCCTGCGGCGGCGGCTCCGCCTCCCTCTGAGCCCTTCAACTCTGTAGCCGTCTCCTTCATGTACTGCATCGTCATGGCTTGGGCGCCCATTCCCGAGGCGAAGCGTCTGGCTTCTTCGGGGATTTTGACACCCTCGAAGACGCAGTCGATGATTTTCAAGCCTATGCGGGCTGCTTCGTCGCTGATTGTCAACGCCACTTTGTCAGTGGTCACGTCGACGTTCTTTACGACTGTGAATATGTCGAAGTCGCCGAACTCGTTTATAACGCGTTCGTTTATAAAGCCACGGATGTAGGTTTCAATGTCCCTCGATGAGGTGGCTCCTCGGTTGCCGAAGAACTCCATGACGAACAGTTTGGGGTCTTCGACCTTGTAGAGGAGGTACCCGTAGAAGCCCAATTCGGCTTGGTATTTGATGTCGCCGCTCGGTGCCGAGTAGGCTGTTCCGCCGAAGTTACCTCGGAATTGGCTGTTGCTGACGAAGACGACTTCGCATTCGAAGATGTCGCCGATGATGCCCAGAGCCTTTAATGCACCGGTTAATAGGGGAACGTTATTGCTGGTGATGGTGTGTCTGCCTGGACCGAAGACATCATAAGCTTTACCGTCTCGGAAGAAGACCCCCCACTGGTTCTCCTTCACGATTACTTGGCTTCCATACTTGAGGGAAAGCTTGGGAAACCTGTAGGCTATGTCTTCTGCTCCCGCGTAGTCCCATGCAACTTTCTCGATTATCGGCATCTATTCTACATCTCCAATGGTCTGAATTCCTTCTCTCTTCCATTCCATTTAGATTCAAAATCGAGTATTAAAGACTTGACGTTCTTCACCCTAGCTTCGACTTCACCCCACTTTTCGGCTTCGCTGTCGCTATGAAGTTCAGCTATAGCTTTCGTTATGGTTTCAATGTCATTTTCGAGGGCTTTGTCGTAGTTGAACATGCGCGCCAGTTCATTCTCCCTGATGCTGCCCTTGCGGTCAAACAGCCCAGCATAGCCATAATCAGCCCGGTTCACCTTCTCGGCGACGCGGTCTATAACTTGGATCACCTTCTTGAAGTGGGCTCCCGTGGCCTTCTGTCCCGCGTTCAGGGCTGCCAAGTAGATTTCCTCCCATCTGTGCCGCAGGTCTCGGAAGTCTGCATAGTAGTAGTCGCGGAGTTTTCTGTCGAGCTCTCTCAGATCCTCTTTAGTTCCATATCCTAACGTGAATATGTTCTGAATTTTTCCGAACACTCCCTGTCTGTCTTTGATCTTTTCAATCGTTTCTTTCTCTGACATTGCGCGAGTCTCCTAGGTGATTTTGATTAAGGGTCTTCCGCCGCCTAAAACCTTTCTGTCGCCGCCGTCCACGGCGATCACGTAATTTTCTCCTTTTAACGCATAGTGGGCAAACCAGATTGGTGCGTGGACAAGCTCAGCTTCTCCGAGGATCACATTGACGTTGCACGATTGAAGGGTCTCCACCCTCTCCCTCAATCAGTCGCTCCTTGGCTTGGACTTCTGACTTCACTCGGGATTTGGCTTCTTCTTCACTTAACTCAGTGTTGAGGAACTCGGCGTCTGAAGGAACCTTGGGCGCACGCATACACCGCGCAGAAAGCGCAAGCAAAGGAGAGGGATAAGCCTTTATAAGAGGCTACATGAATCTTCTGAAGGAAAAATACTCAGGGTAAGAACCTTGCCAACACCATACGACGTCCCTGTACAAATCTTCATCAACAAGCTGGCTCAATACGTAAAAGACAATATTGACCAAGTCACGCCGCCTCCGTGGACAGCCTTCGCGAAGCTGGGCTCATACGCCACGCAGCAACCACACGACCCCAATTGGTGGTACACCCGATGCGCCTCGCTCCTCAGGAAAACCTACGTCCAAGGACCAGTCGGCGTTGAAAGACTGAGAGGACAGTATAGCCAAAGGAAAGACTGCGGCACTCGCCCCGAACACGTGAGAAAGGGGGCTGGAAACGCTATCAGGAAGCTTTTCCAGCAACTGGAAGCCGCTGGGCTCGTTGAGAACGTCAAGGGAGAGGGAAGAGTGCTGACCAGTGAGGGTAGGAGACTGATGGACACGATAGCCACGGAAGTGAAAACAGAGTTGGAGAAGAAGGTGCCCGAGCTGGCGAAGTATTAACCCCGGGGTGAAGCCTAGTGAGCGAGGAAGAGGAAATCGAAGCGCTGCGCCAGAGGAAAATGATGGACCTTCAGCGAAGACTCGCTCAAGAAGAGCAGAAGGCTCAGGTGCAACAGCAAGTTGAGATGCAGAAGCAAGCGGTACTCCGCCGCATACTTTCGCCAGAGGCGAGGCAGCGTCTTACGAACCTGAAGATGGTGAAGCCTGATTTCGCTGAGCAAATCGAGCTCCAACTCATCCAACTCGCCCAAACGGGACGCCTAAAGATCCCAGTTACCGACGAGCAGTTGAAAGAGATATTGGCCCGATTACTGTCTCAACGCAGAGACATAAAGATAAGGAGGAGATAGTATGGCAAGAGTGAAGCCGACCGCGAAAAAACGCCGACTGGCAAAGGCTGGAAAACAGAAGAAACCAGTCCCGACATGGGTAGTGGCCCGCACGCAGGGCGGCGTCAGGCGACACCCAAAGAGCAAGCAGTGGCGTCACACTAAGCTCAGAGCATAGGAGGCAGCTCCATGAGAGAAGAACCAGAGATGTCCGAGGAAAAAGACGAAGAACTCGTCGAAGAAGAGAGTACTGAGGAGCTTGAGGTAACGGCAGAAGAGCAGGAGGCCGCCGAAGAATCTGAGATCGGGCTAGAGGAAGGAGAAGGAGCTGCTGAAGAAGAGGCAGTGCCCGAGGAAGAGGGCGAGGAAGAAAAGAAGCCTTCCCGCCGAAAAGAGGAAGAAGAAGAATTCGTGGAGGAGAAGATTTACATAATACCTCTGCAGCGCGCTTGGATAATGCCGCCGAACAAACGAGCTCCAAAAGCCATTCGCCTCATCAAAGCCTTCGTCAAGAAGCACATGAAAGTGGGTGAAAAAGCTGTGAAAGAGGAGGGCGAGGAGGAAGAAGGTGAAAGGATAATCATCAGCAACGAGGTCAACACCAAAGTGTGGAGCAGAGGAATTGAGAAGCCCCCTCGAAAGCTAAAGATACGAGCAGCAAGAGACGAGGAAGGGAATGTAACCGTGTTTCTGGCCTAGGAGAAGAAGGCTTGGCAATCTATCTTCTAGGACTTTTCGGAAGCGCAAGCATCGGAGTATATTCTCTCGCAACCGAAAAGATGGCGATAATCCCTCCCCAAGTCGCCGAGACCAAGGCGAAAAAGATCGGAGAGTGGCTGAGAGTGAGAACCGCCAAAACGACGATCGGCGGCTCCGTCGTCGTGGGCTCTTTAGTGTGCGCCAACTCTAACGGAGTACTCCTACCGCACTCCGTCAGGGAGGAGGAGCTGGACATCGTGAAAGCGGTGTGTGAGGACGCCAACCTTACAGTGATGGACACAAGGAGGACGGCGTACGGGAACATCGCGCTTGCCAACGATTACGGAGCGATTGTTGACCCGAGGCTCCAACCCAAAACGGTCGAAAAAATATCGGATACGCTGGGCGTGGAAGCCGTCCCGTCAGAGATCGCAGGTTTGCCGTATGTGGGTTCGTTGGCCTTGGCTACGAACAAAGGCGTTATGGCGCACCCCATGATCAAGGAGGAGGAGCAGAAGCTTCTGAAGGACGTGTTGAAGGTGCCCGTGGATGTAGGAAGCATTAACTGTGGAATACCCTATGTGGCCACAGGGTTAATAGGGAACAGCAGCAATGTAGTGACAGGGTTCCTGACCACGGGACCTGAAATGTTCATAATCGGTCAAGCGTTTGATGTGGTGAAATAGATGGCTGAAGTTAAGGTGTTCCTCGTAACTGGCGAAATAGCGAAGCCCAACATGAGAACAGCCTTCAAGAAAGAGATTCGAGCCCTAACGCCCGAGAACGCGAAGGAAACCGTGTACGCAGAGTTGGGGAGCAAACACCGCGCCAAACGTTTCCACATAAGGATACTAAAAGTAGAAGAGGTTCCGCCTGAAAGCATCCAGAACCCCTTGATCAGGAAGCTGACCCTAGGAGAAGAACCCGATGTCGAATGACGAAGAAGTCTTTCGGAGACTGCTGACTGAGCTCAGAATCCTCGAGGGCACGGCGGAAACCCTGCAGAGCAGAGTAAACCTAGTGAACGCCGCGATGACGGAGCTCTCTTTTGCCTCTGCTACCATAGAGGGACTGGGGAATGAGAAGAAAGGCACTTCTCTGCTCGTGCCCATCGGAGGAGGCTCGTTCATCAAAGCCGAAGCAACAACCACCGAGACCCTGGTGGTAGGTATGGGCGCCGGCGTATCCGTGGAGAAGTCTCGGGAAGAGGCGAAGCAAATAGTGGACAAACGTATTGCAGAACTCGAGAAGTCCATGAATACGCTTCAACAGCAGGCGGGTCAAGTGATGGAGCGCATGCGCCTGGTGCGGCAGCAACTCGACGACGTGTCGCTGAGGCTGAGCAGGAAGGAAACTGCTGATGTTCGAAAAGCTGAAGGCAGGGCTTAGCAGCCTAGTCAACAAGATAACCACGAGCGAGCTTAAGGCAAAGCAGCTCCAACCAGTTCTCTCCGACTTCAAACTAAGCCTTCTGGAAAACGACGTGGCCTTCCCAGTCGCCGAGCGCATATGCGGGGAGATGGAAAAGAGACTCGACGGTGTGGAAATTAAGCGGTTGGAAGACCGAAGAGAAGTCGTGAAGAAGAATCTACGAGAAGTCCTTCTGGAAATCTTGAACACGGGCAACAAGACAGACTTGTTGATGATGGCTGAAGAAAAACGCGAGAGAGGAGAACCTTTGGTCCTTGCCTTCGTCGGCATCAACGGCACAGGAAAGACGACGAGTATCGCTAAAATCGCCAAGATGTTCATGAAGAAGGGATACACCGTTGTCCTCGCCTGCAGTGACACTTACCGGGCCGGCTCGATTGAGCAGTTGGAGGAGCATGCAAAGCGGCTAGGCGTTCGCGTCATCAAGCACCGGTACGGCGCTGATCCCGCCGCCGTCGCCTTCGACGCCATCAAACACGCGAAGGCCCATGGAGTGAACATTGTGCTCATCGACACGGCGGGACGCATTCAGACTGACAAGAATTTGATGAACGAGTTGGCAAAGGTTAAGCGTGTAGTTACGCCCGACTTCACCGTCCTCGTGGTCG
Organism: uncultured Candidatus Bathyarchaeia archaeon; assembly: GCA_964395545.1. Taxonomy (GTDB): domain Archaea; phylum Thermoproteota; class Bathyarchaeia; order Bathyarchaeales; family SOJC01; genus CAYGVX01. The sequence continues at coordinate 22,937 of CAYNAW010000008.1, forward strand.
ACGCTCTGACTGGGAATGACGCGGTGATGCAGGCCGAGGAGTTCAACAGCACTGTTGGCATAGATGGAACGATTCTGACAAAGGTGGATGCGGACGTGAAGGGCGGCTCAGCCCTAAGCGTTACCTACGTGACTGGTAAACCCATACTCTTCATCGGCGTGGGTCAGAGCTACGAGGACCTACAGCCCTTTGTTCCTGAGCGTTTTACACAGATGATATTGAAGTAGAGAAGACGTGGACCTGCTTAGCCAGCATCCGTGCGTAGTTGACTCTGTTGGAACTCGAGGGGAGTTGCTTATCGAGGCTTCGAAAGGGCTCGGTTGCTTGAGAGAGCAAAGAGGGGAATGAGGAGTAGCGAGGCGACTCCTAGGACCGTGAAATAGGGCGCATAGTCATGTGCAGTGATGAAGAGGTATGTGGGAACTAGGTTGAAGACTCTGCCCGCCATCAACCCAACTTCCATCATCACCAAGATGCTTGCATGATACTTTCTCTCGAAAAAGTCTCCATACAGGGCTGGCCAAGAAAGGGCGAAGGCACTCGCAAAGCCCGAGACTATCGAGAGCACCACAATCTCCAGCATGTTGGTAACCTGGGTAAGCATGAAATACCAAGCTGCGTAAAGCACTGCGCTGATGATGGCGAACTCTACACGTGTCCTTTTCACGTCGGAAATTCGGCAGATCACGACAGTTATGACTGCTATAACAAACGAGCTGGCCGCGACTACAAGACCCATGTTCAAGATCGTGGTAGAAACGCTGTAGACAAAGAGGGGGTAAGCAATCCAGTAGGATTCTGACATGCCGAAGAGGACGAAGGCTAGCATGAAAATCGCGAACATCAGGTTCTTCGGAATCGCAAGCCTCTGAGTTTCAGGCTGGTAACGGATCCTCAGAGAAAACAGGAAGGCAAGGAGATAGAGGATGATTGAGAAGGCAAAGAGGGCAACAAACCCGAAGGCTTCAATGACATATCCTCCGATCGCTGGGCTCACTATCCCTGTTATAGAGGGAATGGTCACGGAGAAGAAGCTCATCATCACCGCTCGCTTGTCCACGTCGCTGAGCCTGAAGAGGAGAAGGTTAAAGCTTGGCCAGAAGGTTGCTATGCCGAGGCCATAAGTTAAGCCTAGGAAAACGGGGTTTTTGACGTAGATTAGGGCAACGTAGAAGAGCAGGGTAAAGAGGATGCCGAGACTCAGTATTCGCTCGAAATTCCTTGTCGCTTTCAGTAGGACAGTGGGCAGCAGCCCAATGACTAGGAACGTAAGCGACAGGACTACGATGATTTCATGGATGCTGAACCCCACGTCTCTCAGGTAGAGTGGCAGAAAAGTGCCCGTGAGTTGGGTGGCGAAGAAGAAGACTGTGACAGTGACTGCTAGGGCTTTCGTCGAGTCTGTGGGTATCAGGTTGCCCAAGTGGAATCGAGAATTCAGACGGGTCATACCTTGTCCAAGAGCTTCAGCAGTATCGCTTTCTCGCTGTGCAGCCTGTTTTCGGCTTGGTCGAATATCACGCTGTTGGGCGCCTCTACCATTGCAGCGTCTATCTCGTAACCTCGGTGAATAGGCATGTCATGCATGACAAGGGCTTGGCTGCCTTCCACGAGTTGACTGTTGATTTGGTAGGGTAGCATCTGCTTGATGCGTTTCTCCTTCTCTTCCTTGAATTTCGGGTCGAGGAACAACTCCATGTCGATCCAGGTGTCCGTGTAGACTACGTCAACGTCTTTCACGGCTTCTTTGGCGTCGAGCGTCAGAGTGTGCAGCCCCGTTTTCTGAGCCTTCTCGAGCAGCTCGTTGTCTCTTGCCGGCTCGTGCATGATGGGCGTGACGGTTGTGATGTGCATTCCGGTCATCGTGCAGGCTTCGATGAGGGAGTTGCAGACGTTGTTGTGGACGCCTATGTAGACTAGTTTCAAGCCCTTCAATCTGCCCTTGTGCTCCTTGACGGTCATGAGGTCAGCGATGGCTTGACAGGGATGGTATTTCTCGTCACAGCCGTTAATGACAGGTACGCGTGAGGCTGACGCCATCTTTGCCAGGTCAGCGTTCTTCTTGAGCCTCGCCATGATGCAGTCGACGTTGCGTGAGAGATACTTCACCTCGTCACCTAGGTCTGCCATCGCGAGTTGGGTCGTCAACCAGTCTATGTAGAGAGCATGTCCTCCCAGCTGAGTCATAGCTACTTCGAAGGAGACTCGTGTGCGGGTAGATGTTTTCTGAAAGATCATGGCTAGGGAGTTGCCCTGCAGGGCCGTCTGATACTTTTCAGGGCTCTTCTTTACCTCGATCGCCTTGTCGATTAGGAATTCAACTTCTTCTGATGTCCAGTCTTTGAAGCTTATCAAGTGCCTCATACTTCGGCATCCAGCCTTTCACATCAAGCCAGACTTTGCGGATATAAGCCTTATGGAAACCCTTAAACCCTTTCGGCTTGTTTGAAGGAAGAGTTGGGAGCGCGGCACATGATTCTCTTGGTGGCTTCCACGAGAGACGTGGCAGGCGTCAACATCAAGCAGCAACTGCTGCGTCACTACAACTTTGAAGAGACCGCAGAGAAGTTCCACGACAACACAGTCTACAGCATGAAAGCTGTCGGCGAAGAGGTCCAGCTAGTGACGATCAAGGAAGAGCCAATTTTTTACCAAACCATCACAGACCATTTCAGCCCACGATTCATAGTCTACGTTTCACGTCACAGTAGCAAGAGCGGTACCCCAACACTCTCCGTTCACACTCCGGGCAACCTTGGAAGAGCAGAGAAGGGCGGCATACCGAGAAAAGTATCGATTGCGCCAGCGACCGCCATGAAAGTAGCGTTGCTGGAGATGGCGAACCAGAGGGAAACATTGGGCTTAGACTACGAGGTTTCCTACGAGTGCACCCATCATGGGCCATCGCTCGACGTAGCGACGATGTTTGCGGAACTGGGAAGCTCGCCGGCTCAGTGGAAGGACACGAAAGCCGCGGAAGCCATCGCCCACGCGACTATCGCCTCGATCACGAGACACCCGGAAGTTGCGACAGTAGCAGTCGGCATTGGCGGTCCACATTACAGCGAGAAGTTCACACGGATGACGCTAGAAGGTGCATTCGCCTTCGGTCACATCATCCCTAAGTATGCCATTTCGCAAGTCGATGCGGAAGTCATTAGGCAATGTATAGAGCGGACAGTGGAAAGAGTTGAAGCCGCGGTGCTGGATTGGAAGGGAATCGCTGCTACCGACAAGGCGGAACTCATGAAAGCCTTGGACGAGGTTGCAGTGCCCACGCAGAAAGCTTAGAATTGATCATGGTGCGGCCACCGGGATTTGAACCCGGGTCCCCAGCGTGGCAGGCTGACGTCCTAGACCAGGCTAGACTATAGCCGCACTTGTCTTCTATTGGGCATACTACAAGTTTATCTACTGCTCTTAAAATCTTTCTGAAAGGCGGGTGTTCATTGATGGTTTACAAGGCGGTCAAGCTGAAGAATGGACAAGCTGCAGAACTTGACTGGCTAGCGCCAGAAGACTTGCCGGAAGTCGTGGACGCGCTCAACAGCGTCATCCGCGAAGGCAAATACCTCTTCATGAACAACGAGATAACAGACATGAAAAAGGAACGAAAATGGTTCGCACGCGGCACAGAATCGGGAATGCTCTACCTCGTCGCGAGGGTTGACCGCAAACTTGTCGGAGGTGCAAGCATCCATCCGCGCACGGACAAAGGGGCACATACTGCCGAGTTCGGCATCTACATTCGCGACGGTTACCGCGACCTTGGACTGGGAACAACGCTGACTAGGATGTTCATCGACATCGCCAAGAAACGTGGAATCGAGATTCTTCAGCTTTCCGTCCACGCCACGAACGAGAGGGCTTTTCATATCTACAAGAAGTGCGGATACAAGGAGTGCGGGAGACTGACCCGCGACGTGAAATTCCTCGATGGGACCTACAGCGACAGAATACTGATGGAGCTGCCCTTAGAATAGGGCATCAATCGTGTCCAGTTGAAGCTGCCCGTGAGCACGACGGCACCGTCGACGTCATGACCTTGTTGTGCATGTAGTCCGAGTTCGTGTCGTTGCGCACCGCTACGCCCGCGTCCGCCAGTCGCCACGCGCGTTTCACAGAACAGCAGTCAAAAACGCTGAGGAACTATTGACTAAGGCGGAGCAATGAAACGTCAAATCTAATCCAACCCGCTAACCCTCAGCTGCGATAACTACGATCAAAGCTGACAGCCGCCCTATTCGATCTAATCTTCTACAGAAGATTCGGCTTACCCCCAAAGTACATGAAGGTGCCGAGGGCCGGGTTTGAACCCGCGACCAGTGGAGACATCTCCCGCAAACCCCCCTTTTTTATGGAATACATCAATATCACATGATAATGTTTATCCATGGCAGCGGCAAAACTATTAACATAGTATGCACATTGCGAGTGGCATGCTCTCAAGAAACGTTGCCTCTCACCAGGCTCGAGGAGTCCCAATTGTTCTCACCGGATCAGCAACCGACATGAGCGACTTCAAACTCAGTCCTTTTCGAGCATTCTTAGGAGGGTTCCCAACAGGCATTATCCCGAGGATCCTGCTGAGAAAATATTGGTACCCTCCAGTACCCGAAAATGGGGATGGCACTGCCAAATATGCGCCTTATGGAGTGCGAAAAATTGAAGCCGTACTAACTAGGGAATTTGGCGTGCAGAATGTTGCAGTCGTACATCCGGATAATCTAGAAATGGTTGTAGGATCAAATACGAAAGTCATCGGAATATCTTCTATGGAGCCGGCCGGAACAGGTTTTGTCAGCCGAACCTACACATCATTTGTGGGCTTTGGCGGAGAACCGCTGGCGGCTGCTGAGTTCAGAGAGCTAGTAAACAAGCCATTTCTGCGAAAATGGGGTGCTAAAATAATTCTTGGGGGTCCAGGTGCATGGCAGATCCATGAAGCAGAACTGCAGAAGAAATACGGCATAGATTGCATTGTAATGGGTGAGGGTGAAAAGTCAGCTTCGAAGATTTTTCGCATGGCTCTCAATAACGAGGAACTCCCACCAGTAGTTAAAACCGAGTCTCCTGACCCTGAAGAAATTCCCTGTATTATGCATCCATCCATTTTTGGTGTCGTAGAAATCATGCGCGGTTGTGGACGTGGTTGCAGTTTTTGTTCGCCGACTCAGAGAGAACGTTATTCATTTCCTCTAAGGCACATCTTGAAAGAAGTAGAATTGAATGCGAGGAATGGCACGCAAATGATCACTTTGGGCGGTGAAGACCTGTTTTTGTACCAGTCCAAAGGGAAGTTTCTGCCGAATCGTGAAGCAATTGTAGAATTGGTTGAATCGGTTGCCGCTGTTCCTGGAGTCGAGTACATTCAACCTGCTCATGCGTCGTTAGCCCCCATTGTCTTTGATCCTGAGACGGTTGAAGAGATTGGGCCGATTCTTCTTGAGAAATCTCGGTGGGTTTCAAATGGCATCAAGCATAACTCGGTCGAAATCGGCATAGAGACTGGCAGCATTCGACTTATGAAAGAATACATGAAAGGAAAGATGCTGCCGTACAAGCCCGAAGAGTGGCATGACGTCGTGACAAAGGGACTCGAGATTCTAAATGAGAATAGTATTTGGCCATTGGCAACGTTAATCATTGGTCTGCCCAATGAAACTCAGAAAGATACGATCGCAACGCTTGAACTATTAGACAGATTAAAACGTCGCAAAGCATTCTATGTGCCCTTGTTGTTTACTTCAGAAGAAGAATGCAAGCTCAGGGAAACACGACACATGGATTTGAATGGTTTAACGCCACTGCAATGGGAGCTTATAGCCACATGCTGGGAACGCAACATAAAGGTTTTCGTTTCAAAGAGCCTTCAATGGAAGATGCGCCTTGCTGCAATGATTGCCTATGCTTTGTATTATCGATGGAAGCATGGCAGAAAAGTTTTACGACCAATAATGAAATTTTCAGGATGGAACGGATAGTGTCCAATGCGCGTGGGCATGCGTGTGTCCTTATGTGACGGGTGGGAGAGTAAGTGACAAGGGCGAAGAGGAAACGAGGTTACAGACGAGGGCATTCAGTGGCACTGCTTGTGGGTTTTGAGGAGCACCGTGCAGTTTTGTGGCGAGTATTCAGCAATGTAGCAAAACAGCACCGTACATTGGAGATTGGTGGAAGGAGGACAGACAAGAAGGCCCTGTATAATTTTCACGAATCTATGATCGACGCGTTGAGCCGTTGCTTGAGGAAGGGGTAAGAAGCGTCATAGTCACAGCTCCAATGAGAACTACTTACGCCGCAGACTTCATGGACCATGTGCAAAGACACCACTCATATCTACTTCGATCCAAGCGGCAGAATAGGGCAGCTTTCGCCGAGCTAGTTGGCTCTGCTGACCAGTCTCATAATGTAGCGGAACTGGTGAAAACCAAGGATTTTCGCAGATTAATCGCAGAGACGACCTCTCGAGAAGCTGATCACATTGTGGATGAATTGGATGAGCGTCTTTTCGGAATCAGCAGTAACTCGGTAGTCCTATAGACCCTAAGGGAAATCGAGGACATGGTATATAGCCCAAAAGGACAGAACAACCTGAGAATGAGCCATTTGATGCTCACAGACAAGTATCTTACCTTCAGCAAGGATAAGGACAAGGTTCATAGGCTTCTGCAGATCGCGAAGAATAGAAAAGTGAAGACAAGAGTAGTCAACGCGGAAACCTCAGCAGGCAAACGGATCAGCCAATTCGGCGGCATAGTTTTCTTCACTATAAGCCAACCTCAGCAATGATGGTTAATGCGCACGTGAAGGAAAGAGATATACAACCGGAGTGCGCGCGCATTGTGCTGGCGTATTCGAAAAGGGGATTAACCAACTGCCTTGCTTCATCCAAAAAGCGCCTCGGTTTCTATTTTGCAGCGAAATTTGCCAGCCAAGAATCACATGTAAGTTGGGGACCCAAAGCGTCTCCTCAAAAGGAAATAGAGTGTTTCCAACGATTCAACCCTGTAGCAGACTGACAGGCACCAGCTCAATGCATGCAAGCATTTGTGGTGTATGAATATAGCTATTCAGACTTTCTGGGATGACATGATTGTCCATCTACGTCGAATCATGTAAGTCAATATTGCAGCTATTAAGACTACAACCAAACCTATCATAATCATGTATTCACTTGAAGTTACCAATCCAACCACTATTATGGCAAGAAGAGCTACCCACCACCAATCAAGTACTTTGCTGGATTGTGATTTCAATGAGAGAGCCCCAAAGAAGATTAATACGTCTGATATCCATATGACTTGTGCCATTTCTTCCTGTTTGGTGGATAAAACTTTACCCTTTTTTTAAAAACCAACCAACGCTCGGTGGAGATGACCGTACGTGTGAAGCTTGAGGGCATGAGGTATGCGCGCGCAAAGAGGGTTTGGTGCCGAGGGCCGGGTTTGAACCGGCGACAACCCGGTCTTCAGCCGGGTGCTCTCCCAGGCTGAGCTACCTCGGCATTGGGTGCATCACAATCTTGCGGTACCATGTCTTTAAGTTTTTCTAGGCGTCGTTGCTTCCGAAAGCTTAACTAAATATTGAGTGCATCGTAGGGTAAGGAATCCGAGACCGTGGGAGAAGGTTTGAGGAAGCGTACGCTGTTCAATGTGGCTCTGCTCGTGTGTGTGGCCCTCGTCGTGACAGTGGCAACGTATTCTTTCAATGTGTGGCTGCTGTCCTCGAACGAGTGGGTCTCGCCTACAGATGCGCTGTTCATAGAGGGAGTACTGTCGCTGCTGTTTGGCGTCATGTTCCTTCTGGGAAGGGGTGGACTGAACGCATGGAGCGTGAGAGCGGCAATCTTAGCTGCGACAGCCTCGGCAGTGAGTGGCAAGGACACCGTCGGTCCGCGGGAGATGTTGCAGAGGGATGCGTGGAGGGCGAAGGGTTTTGCCCGTCTGGGGCTGGTTCTCCTGTTGGCAGGCGGTTTCATGCTTGCGGCATACTTCTTGACCCTCTAGCTTGGCTGGTCGGGGACATAGACGTTATATGTTTCCTCTGCAGCCTTTAAGATGGTGAAGTTTGTGGAAGCATACGTCTTAGTCAACTGTGACGCTGGAAAGTCTTGGGAGATCGCTAAGGCTGCGCTCAAGTTTGGGAACGTGAAGATGGCTCACGCGGTCACGGGGCAGTACGATGTGGTCGCCTTCATCGAGTTCGCAGGGATGGAGGTACTTACAAACATTCTCGAGAAGTTTCAGACTTTAAAAGGAGTGCGCGGAACCCATACCGCCGTCGCGATACCGCAGAAACTGAAGTAGCACCACTGATGTTTGTTCGCTCCACCAATTTCCTCACTTTTCCCTTCTCGCCCTTGCTCAGACTTGAGCGCAAAGCGTTTTTGCAAGTTTAGCACCATTATCGGGAGCAGTTGTGAAGAGACGAGGCAAGTTTTGGCTCCTTTTGGTCGCTGGAGCAAATGCTGTAATGTCTCTCTTCTTAGCATTTACGCAGCTGCTTATCGAGGGAGGCACTGCTTACGCCGCCGTGTATGCGACTCTCCTGCTAGCAGGCTTCACAACGTACTGCTACCTCATTCACCGCTCAGTCTACGGAGGGATCAAGCCAAAATACCCGATGGTTCCCTCCGAAGGACGAATAGACATGTACTGCCCCAGAACAGATATCCCCAGACCGGTTTACGAAGATGTGCGGAGATACGCGTTCTTTGAGCAAAGAAAGAAGAAAATGCCCATGAAGGCTGAGAGAGAGAAGAGAAGACGAGGAAGAAGAAATGGGATTATCAGTGAGGCCAGAAATGCCCCAAACGCAGTGAAAAAGATGGTCAACGAAGCCACAGAGTTGAGTGCACGTGCGGACACATCGAATCATAGAACCGAACACTGCCCACCCAAAACCAAGAAGTGACACATTCCTAGGAAATCGCCGCAAGCCAGACACATGAACAGATTTTAAGTGCGATTTGTCCTAATCTGCTCTATGCATAACGGTACGTATTACAAAGACAGACTGTCCGCCAGCAATCTACTCAAGTGCTATGAAACAGCCACCCCCAGGATAAGACAGTATCTCAACGCAGAAATCCAATTCGTAATCTCCAATATCAGAAACGCAGATCTGGTCCTTGAACTAGGATGTGGCTACGGAAGAGCCATGAAAGCCATATCTCCATTCGTCTCCACGATAGTGGGCAATGACACTTCACACGCAAGTCTAAGACTCGCCAAATCATACATGAAACCATGTAGGAATTATAGGACAGTTCACATGGATGCATCCAGCATGGCGTTCCGTCCATGCATTTTTGATGCCACATTTTGCATTCAAAACGGTATCTCCGCATTCGGGGCAGACAAGAAGTGCCTTGTGGCAGAATCCATAAGGGTGACGAAAAGCAATGGACTAGTGCTTTTTTCCAGCTATTCGCCCAAAATATGGAACGAACGACTCGATTGGTTTAGAGAGCAATCAAAGATCGGTCTCCTAGGAGAAATAGATGAAGAGAAGACACACAGTGGAACCATAGTGTGCAAAGACGGGTTCAGAGCGACCACGGTCAGCCCCGATCAATTCGTCGGACTATTCAGTCAGTTCGGACTGGGCGCTTCAATCGTAGAAGTGGATGAATCCAGCATCTTCTGCAAAGTCACAAAGAACTAGCCAGTGGGCCGGGCCGGATTCGAACCGGCGATCTTCGCCGCGTGAGGGCGACGTCTTAACCAGGCTGGACTACCGGCCCGCAGCACACGATAAGACGGTAACGGCCTTCTCCTTATATTCTTTTACAACCCGATGCCAAGCGTAACAATCATGGTTGTAGCACAGTAGCAGAGCAACATACGCAAGACGGCCGAATCCCCCGCGCACCCACAGACTCACTAACACCGCGAAAGTTTCATATGCCACACCTAAAACAAGACCTATCGGAAACACAACGTCATGAAATGGGCATTCATAAGCCCCGGCGCCAACCAAGAGCTCTCCCGCACCGAGAAGAGCAAGGTAGTAGGCTCCTGGCCACCGTTGGGTATACTCTACCTAGCCACCATCCTCAGGGACCACGAGGACATGGAAGTCGCAGTCCTCGATCAAGCAGCTGAAGGCTACACTAACGAACAAGCCGCAGGATGGGCATTGAGACAAGACCCCGACGTGCTAGGCTTCTCGACCCTCGCCAGTTCAGGCAAAACAGCAGCAAGAATCGCCCAAAAAGTCAAGGACCACAACCCGAACATCACCACCGTCTTCGGCAACTACTACGCCACCTTCAATGATCAGCGCATCCTCACCACGTACCCACAAGTAGACACAATAGTCCGAGGCGAAGGAGAAGAAACCACCCGCCAACTCGCCAAAGCATTGCAGAACAAGGGCAGCCTGAAAAAAGTCCGCGGGATAACCTTCAGAGAACACGGCACGATAGTAGCCACACCTGACAGACCACTGATAAAGAACATCAATGCCCTGCCCATCCCTGACCGTACACTCCTAAAAGCCGAGTACCACTCAACCCTCATAGGCGCAATTGGAGCACCCAAGAAATTCACCACCGTAATCTCCTCCCGCGGATGCCCTTACCATTGTAGGTTCTGCGGGTGCCAAAAACTCGTCCATGGCACTTGGCGCCCACGTTCCGTCGAGAACACCCTAGAAGAGCTCAGGCTGCTGACGAACGAGGGATACAGACAATTCCTTTTGGTAGACGATAGCTTCACCATAAACCAGAAGCGAGTAGTCAAGCTCTGCAGAAGAATCGCCGAAGAGAAAATGGACATAGAATGGATCTGTGAGGGCAGAGTGAACCATGCCTCCTACGGACTGATGCATTCTATGGTGAAAGCAGGCTGCAGAATAGTCTATTTCGGCGTAGAAAGTGCCAACCAGCGAATCCTCGACTATTACCAGAAACAGACAACTCCGCAGCAGGCGAAAACAGCCATACAAACGACGAGAAAAGCGGGGATGGACATAATCGTCGGCTCCTTCATCGTAGGCGCCCCCACTGAGACGCGACAAGAAATCGAGAACACCCTCAAATTTGCGCTGGAAACTCCCCTCGACGTCCCGCAGTACAACATTCTAGGCATATTCCCAGGCATGGCAATCTGGGATGAATTCAAGGAGAAAGGCTACCTCTCCAAGGAACAGGAGGAGAAGTACTGGGAGATGGGAGTTGCCGTCTCAAAAATGCACCCAGACACGGTGCCACATAGGGAGATCAAGACACTAGTTCGCCACTACTACAGCCAATTCTTCATCCGACGCCCAAACTTCCTGCTGGAACAATTGGCCAGGACTCTTAAGAGTCCTTTCAGGTTCGACATAGTCAGAACGAATTTGAGCCGAATAAGCAGCATCCGACAGGGATGGCGGGACTTCGTCGCCTCAGAAGAAGAGACGCTGACAGAAGCCTAGCGTACGAGTTCCCGCTTCTTCCATCGCAGGTTCTTGCTACGGCATTTTCTGCACTTTACAGCTGAAGACGCGTTCCGCCCACCACAATCTCGGCATATCTTCATGTAAAGCCGGTGACGTTGCGCAATGGTCTTCTTCTGTAAATCGGTTATCGGCAATGGGCGGGTCTCCTGTTGTCTCACGTTTCAAACAAGACAGGACCAAATATACTTTACTGTGGTCTCTACACTCTCAGCAAGGCATTTCCCATTCTAACGCTTCTATGTTGGCTGTGGGTCTGAAAGTGGGGACGTGAGGTCGGCGGACCTGAGGGTTTTAGGTTGGGGCTGTGCCGTTGAGCAGCCGTCTTTCACCCTAAGTCTTCCTGACGTCGGTGACGCCCTCTGTGACTTCCAGGCATGGCAAAATTTTCGCCTTTCTGGTTCTGCACGGGGAAGTAGCGTATGTAGGTGTTTCTTCCTCCTATGTCGCCCGCACTCGCATCCTCTCGATTTGCCATTTGTCGCCCTCCGTTAATGACGACTGAGGAAAAGCGATTTGGCGGCCGCTTCTTTGCTGCGCTTCCGAAGGTCTTTAACCACGCATTTACCTTTTGTGTCACAGTACTTTGTGGCGTGATGCATGAAAAGCTTGAACAGCGGTTCCATTGTTTCCTTGTTGAGGGAGTAGAAATGTTCTTTCTTTTTTCTTTCCGAGAATACGAACCCGCAATTCTCCAATGATCTCAGGTTGTGGGAAATCGTGCTTTGTTCCTGGTTGAGGGTTTCTGCAATCTCTGTCACGTTCTTGGGACCGCTCCTGAGAAGTTCTAGGATGGCTAATCTTGTGGGTTTGGATAGGGTTGAGAAGAATACGTAGCACGTGTTAGGAATGTTACCTTTCATTGTGGTCAACTCCATTCATATGACGTACTGTTCATATGAATGAAGCTTCATTTCTGATACTTAAGCCTTCGCTCCTCAGACCCTGCCAGCAAGAAGCGTCGCAGCATCGCTAGGTCTCTCGGCAACCATGACGCCTGCAGCCCTGAAAGCTTCGATCTTACTTTCCGCAGTCCCTGACTTGCCCATCACGATGGCGCCGGCGTGACCCATACGCTTCCCTGGAGGGGCCGTGCGGCCCGCGACGAAGGCAACCACGGGCTTAGGGTACTTGGAGGCGACAACGTATTCTGCCGCCTGCTCTTCAGCGTTACCTCCAATCTCGCCAATCAAGACCACGGCGTGTGTTTGGCTGTCCTCTTTAAACATCTTTAAGCTGTCAACGAAGCTCAACCCCACAATAGGGTCTCCTCCTAATCCGAAGCATGTAGATTGGCCCAGGCCATGTTTCGTGAGTTCTGCTGCGATTTCATAGGTCAGGGTTCCGCTTCGGGAGGCGACGCCCACGTGTCCCTGCCTGAAGACATGTGCAGGCATAATTCCCAATTTGCATTCGCCGGGAGTGATGATGCCGGGTGTATTGGGACCGATTATGACTGCGTCTATCTTTCTAGCGTAGTCCGTGAGGTGAATCGAGTCTCTTATGGGGATGTGCTCGGTGATGATGACTATGGTTCTGATGTTGGATTCCATAGCTTCCAAAGCGGCGTCGGCTGCGAAAGGGGCGGGAACGAAGATTATCGAGGCGTTCGCTTCATGTTTGTGGACTGCGTCTTTTACTGTGTCGTAGACTGGGACTCCATGGACGTCTGTTCCGCCTTTACCAGGTGTGGTTCCCGCGACGATGTTGGTTCCGTAGTTCAGCATCAGACGTGTGTGAAAAGCTCCCTGCGAGCCCGTTATGCCTTGTACGATTGCCCGCGTGGTTTTTCCAACTATTATTCCCATCGGTCATCCTCCTCTGGATAACTCTACAGCCTTCTTCGCTGCTTCTTCCATGCTGTCGAGCACGTGTATGCCTGCATCTGTAAGTATGCGCCGTCCTTCTTCCTCGTTGGTGCCGACTAGTCGGATTACGATAGGCTTCTTGAAGCCGATTTTCCTCTTGGCTTCCAAGATTCCCTTCGCTACTTCGTCGCATCGCGTTATCCCTCCTAGAATGTTGATAAAAACCACAGAAGCCTTAGTATCGGCCAACAGTATGTCAAGAGCCGTGGCGATTTGTTCCTCGGAGGCTCCTCCGCCTACATCGAGGAAGTTGGCTGGGCTGCCTCCGTGAAGCTTAACGGCATCCAAGGTCGCCATCACCAGTCCTGCACCGTTACCTAGAATGCCGACATCGCCAGCTAGCTGCACGTAAGCCAAGCCTTCTTTTCTAGCCCTTATTTCCTGAGCAGTCAGCTCGGTCTTGTCCTCCAAAAGCAGTCGTTCCTTGTACTGAGGGTGCCGGTACAGGGCGCTGTCGTCGATTATAATCCGAGCGTCAGCGGCCACAAACCCGCCCTGCAAGGTCTCTACGATGGGATTCATTTCAATAAGCTCAGCATCGAGATCCACGCTGACCCGGTGAAGCTTTTCAAGTGTCGCAGCAAGTGTGAGCATTGCCTTGCCGGAGTAGCCTAGCCCACCAGCAATTTGACGGGCATGATATCCCTTGAAGCCTAAGGCAGGGTCGATGAAGACTTTGATTATCTGGTCAGGTGTCTTGGCGGCCACTTCTTCGATGTCCACTCCTCCAGCAGCAGAGGCTACAGCGACGTAGCAACGATTGGAACGGTCAATGGTGATGCCGAAGTAGAGCTCCCGTTTTACCGCTATTTTTTCCTCAACCCAGATGTTACTGACTTCGAGTCCTTTTATTTTCATGCCGAGAATCCTTGAAGCAGCAGCCTCAACCTCTTCCGCAGAGTTGGCAAACTGAATCCCGCCGGCTTTGCCCCTGCCTGCCACGAGGACCTGAGCTTTAATGGCGTAGGGAGCCCGAAGCTGAGAAGCGGCTTCTCTTGCTTCTTGAGAAGAGCTTGCAAGAACTCCGTGTGGGGTGGGAATCTCGTACTTGGCCAGAATCGTTTTTGCTTCGTGTTCAAAGAGTTTCACAGGACTTCCCCCTTCTTGAAAGAAAGCTATTTTAACGTTTGGATGGCAATATAAGTTCTTGTGTCTAATACTCCTTCCACATCTGCCAGAATTTTCAGGGTTTCGTCCAGCTTTTCCCGCTCGAGAATCAAGATGGCATCCATGTCTCCGGCCACGCGGAAGACTCGTTGAACTGGAAATGTGAAGATTTTGTCGTACGCCTCCTTCCGCTTCAATGGGGAGATCTTGAGGAAAACGAAAGCGGGGTTTGCCGAGATTCCCAAGAGGCTTAGACCCTTCTCTGTGACATCTATGAATCCCCTCCCAGTGCGTATGTAGCCTTGGTCTCGGAGCTTTCGCAGGTGCACGTTCAGCGCTTGTCGACTTATGCCGAGCTGGGTTGCCAAGTCGCTTTGCTTGACACGAAGAGTGTAGATTGTGATTGGCTTACCCGTCTCATGGAGCATTCGGAGTAAGCGCAGAGGTCTGCTTGTTAGAACTGTGTCGTTTGTCAAAGGGCCTGTCACCTTGATTTTAGACAAAGCAGAACTTTACGATAGTAATGCCTATAAGCTTATTGCACCGACGAGCCGAAACGTTGCGAACTCGCACAAAATGGGCTGCATACCGTAATGCATTTATCTGTTCCACCGCACCTTAAAGCCAGCACGCGCGTAAGAATATGAGACAAATGCCGAGAGGAATATAAAGAAAGAAAAGGGGCACGCCTCGGAAAAGTGTAAGGACAAAACAGCCTTACGAGAACGCCCTGCCCCCTGCGGCCGTGAGGATGCAAGACCATGAAAACACAACTATGCAATTTCTGCCTAAGAAGCGGGATACTCTGCTCAAAATGCCAGTCAAGAGTCAAATCTGGGCAGATAAGTGAAACTTACCTCGAAGTCGCCCGCTTACTCCTATCTCTTGAAGGGAAGTATCCTACTCTTCAAGACACCGACTTTTACGACGCGATTGAGGCAGACGGAGTTCTCGCTCTGATTGTGGGAAAAGGCGATGTTGCTCGTCTTCTAGGCTATGGTGGGAAAATCGTCAAAGCTATCGGTGAAAAGACCGGCAAGAATATCCGAATTTTGGAGCATCGCGTTGACGACAGGAAGTTTATCGAAGACCTTTTTGCACCGTTGACTGTCCTCACGATAAATACTATCTGGCTGCCTGACGACACCACGGAGACTCGGGTGATTCTCAGGAGAAGAGGCAGAGGACCGGGGCCGATAAACGTGAAGGCGATGAAACAGATTGCTAAGAAAGTCAGAAACATGGTTATAAGAGTGGAATTCTCAATCTGAGGCACACATGGCTATGAAGCTCGACTCGATGGGTGGCTGGCGAAAAACAGGATTCACCTCGGACGTGAAGCCAGAACTCGACGGTCAAGAGGTCACCGTCATGGGCTGGGTCCAAGAAATCCGAGACTTGGGCGCCATAAAATTCATCGTCCTACAGGACCTGCGTGGAACGCTGCAGATAACCATCCCCACCAAGAAAGTTGACAAGGAGGTTCTGGAGAAGGCGAAAGCCTTGCAGACACAGTACTGCATTGGAGTGAGAGGAACTGTCAAGAAAACCACAATGACTCAGCG
>CAYNAW010000009.1:0-38508 GCA_964395545.1 uncultured Candidatus Bathyarchaeia archaeon
CATCAAGCTCGTGAAGATCAAGCTGGGGTATCCTGCCGGGTGTTCACCTGCCAACGCCACGTACGCGTGGAGGGAAGCGGTGAAGGAATCGATCTTGTGTGAGGGGTTTGCCTCGGCCAACGTGTCTGCCCACACGATTGCCCAACTGTGGGGTGCCGACTTCCTCATATACGGTCCGCTGAAGCAGGCAAAGAACATGATTCCCGCCTGTGCCCTGAACTCTGCCATAGTTGCTTATTATGCCATGAAACGATTGGGAACGAAGCCGCGAATCAAGAATCACCCGCTCTACATGATTCTCTAGCTCAGCAACGCTTTTACCTTCCGCAGACCGTCTTGGGCGTCCACTGCGTAGGCATCCAACCCATATTCCTTGCATGTTTGTTCTGAGACGGCGTTGCCGCCTATAATCACCTTCACCTTGTCACGGAGCTTTTGTCTCTTCAGGATGTCTACCACGTCTGTGAGGTGAGGGAGTGTTTCCTCCATGGAGACGGAGATGGCTATAACTTGGGCTTTTTCGCGGGCGGCGACTTTCACGAATTCCTCGGGCGTCACGTCCACGCCCAAGTTAACGACTTGGAATCCTGCTGACTGGAGGGTTGCGGCGACCATGTCTTTTCCCAAGCCTTGGATGTTGCCTTTCAGCGAACCGATGACTATTTTCCCTTTTGCCATCGCTGGTTCAACCTTCATGTGGGGTTCGAGTATTTTGAAGGCTTCCTTCATAGCTGAGGCCGAAGACGCCACATCGATGACGAAGTATTCCTTCCTCACATAACGCTCGTCAACTATTCTCATGGCCTTCATGAGCGTGTCCATGGCTATGCTCACTGGCACCTCTTTCTCTACAGTAAGCTCAGCAGCCCTTCTGGCTCCCTTCGCATTGCCAGCAACGATCGCATCTTCCAGGTCTTTCAGAACCTTCTGGCTCAACCCATGGCCTCGCAAAGAAAACTGAGTGACGGGATTATATGTCTTTCCAGCCTCGGCTCAACTGCTGCCTGTCGGGGTCTCCGCAACAAGCCTTATATCGATTTTCCAAGTATGTCCTACTGATCTGCAACATGTGCGAGTTCACCGTATTTCTCAACCAGGAAATCATCTACAGAGACGTGGTGTACGCTAAGACAGAGGGAAAAAGCGTGCTGCTGAAGGACGTTTTAGGCGCTGCCAAGAGAGCTGAAAATTGCCGGATTGTTGAGGTCGACGTGAGCTCAGAACGACTGGTCCTCGCAGGCGCTTCGTGAAAGACCTCTGGTCAACCCCGAAAACCTCGGGGTGCGACTCTCGTCAAGCTGCAGCCCGCCAGGTGTGAGCGACGGCGAGCAGGTAGTATGCAAGCCGTGGCAGTCGGATCTCAGCTTATGTACGACAGGCTCAAGGGCGTGCTCTTCTCGGCACACTCACGATGTTTACTCACCGCGAACTCTATTCCCTGCCGCAGATACTCTCTTTCCAGTGCACCTACTATGTCTTGGACCGGCCTTCCTTGGCAGAAGAATTTCAACGTAGGTGTGCCCATTATGCCATACCTGACCGCAAGCTCCTGATTTTCCGGGCTTTCCATGACATTGAACCTTGCGAACTTCAGCTTTCCAGCATACTCCCTGGCGAGATCGGCATACACCGGATCAAGCACTCTGCAGTACGAGCATTGGGGGTGCCAGAACTCGACCAAAACTAGCTCAGTGGACTCGAGAATCTCCTTCCCCCAGTTGGCAGCGTTTGTTTCGACTATACCCTCCTTGAACACGTGCGACCCTAGTGGACTGTCTTGGCCTGAATATTTAAAGTTGTTTTTGACAGAAGACACCGCGTTTTTGTCACAAACAACTACCGAATTCCTCTGTTTGAGACAAAAAGCTTTTAAGCGTTTCCGAAAAGAAGGGTGAGTTTAGGTAATGTGAATGACTGAGAAAGCGGCTTCATCAGCAAAAGACCTCGTGATTAGCATCATCGGAATAATCATCGCGATAATTCTTGCAGTGCTTGCATTGGGAATTGCCAACTGGGGCATAAGCGTATTCGGAATAGAAGGAGACATGTCAACAGCCGCGGCTTTGATAGCAGTTGCCATAATCATTGGGCCAACAATCGCGGCGTTTGCCACGAAGAAGTACTTCTAGCTCTCCCCTTTTTTTGGGTCGCATTCGGAGAGGTTGCACACTAGGTACCCCTCCTTACCGTAGAATTGTCTCTACATGCCACGCATCCAACGGGCTTTTCAGTGATTTTACCGTACCCACTGCGCGACACGCAGTTCAGTGCGTGCAATTCACGCGTGGAAGCCAGCCACGCCGTTGGCCTCTGGATCCGCTGTCTTCGTGACTATTGGATACTCGATGAAAACCGCGTGAGCAAAGAGCCGTCACCGACAAGCTAGCTTGAAGAGTCCAAGAGAAAGGCCATCTCTTGTAGTTCCAGAAACCGTAAATAGACTCGTATTGCTCTAACAGGACGGTGATTGAACCGTGAAAATAGCCGTCGCTGGAAAAGGCGGAGTGGGCAAGACACTTGTCGCAGGGGCTCTCGCCAGCTTTTTCGCTCGCAGAGGACTGAAAACTATCGCCATCGACGCTGACCCTTCTCCTAACCTCGCCTTGACCCTTGGCTTGTCGCCAGAGAAAGCGCGGCGGATAGTGCCTATAGTTGAGAACAGAGAACTGGTGGCGGCTAAAACCGAGACAGCGGTCTCAGGAGTCTACCGCCTCAACTTCACAGTCGACGACGTTGTCCGAGATTTCGCCGTGACAACCCCTTACGGCGTGAATCTCATCGTGATGGGCACCGTACGTTCCGCGGGCTCAGGCTGCACGTGCCCTGCCAACGCGGTAGTAAGAGCCCTTCTTCGCCACTTGATAGTGGAACGAGACGAGGCCGTTCTTCTCGACATGGAAGCAGGAGTAGAGCATCTGGGCCGAGGCACAGCAAGGCAGGTAGACACTATGCTGATCGTTACCGATTCGAGCATAAAATCGCTCGAAACAGCGAAGCGTATCCACGACTTGACCAGAGACGCGGGTATAGGGCGAGTCCTCCTCGTTGGAAACAAAGTAGCAGATGAGGCTCAGGAAGGGGCAATCAAGAATTTCGCCCAAGACAACAGACTAGACGTGCTGGGCTTGGTGCCCTTCGACGAAGAAGTCGTGAGAGCAGAGATGTCTGGGAAGACTCCGCTTCTAGACAGCGATTCGGTTGCAGTTCAGGCGGTCGAAAGACTAGGCGAGAACCTTGCTCAGCAGTAACACAAGGGACATGAGGACGATGGTTTGCGTGATTAAGGTAATCCACTGAGGGTTGTTTGCAGCCAAGTCTACAATCTCTTGTGCATAGGCGCTTTCGTTTGGCTCAGAGCCTGTCGGCCTCTTGGAGAGACAGTTGAGTCGCCAGTATTTTCTGAGGATGGTGAAGTAGGCAGCCAGCATAACTACCAGAGAGAGGGCGAGTACTGGGTGGTGGCTGGTCATAAGCCTGAGGAACAAGCCGGCTCCGCAGAGGATGCCACCCACGGATAGCAGTGCCATGCCGGCTATTGATGCGTTGACTAGTCCCAACCGCACTGTCATGGTCGTGATACCCAGCTCCTTGTCAGTAAAGAAATCTCGGATTTCAGCAGGAACAATTACGCCGTACACGGTTAGTGCTTGCCCCGCGAGGAAGAGGAGGAAAAGATGGTCCAGTTGGGATGAGAAGGTATGGAAGACGAAGGTCACGGGCAAGACGCTGAGAACCAGAATAAGTGTGATCACGGCAGACCACGAATGAGCCTTTAGCCTCAGGGGTGGAGCGGAGTAGGCGTAGGCGAAGAAAACCGCGGCTGCCCACAGGGGCATTAGTGCTGGTTTTCCAGTTGTCAGAAACAAGCCGACTAGACAGGCGAGGCTCAGCAGAAGCTCTATGACCATGAACGGTTTGAGTCTGCCGGCTCCAAGGTCATCCATGGCTTGCACGAGCCGCTCCTTGCGGCTGTCCTTCAGGTCTGATTCGTAATCAGACACGGTGTTAATCTGGGCGGCGAAAGCAGCGACTAGAGTAATCGTGGCGTAGATGAGGGCTATTGGAACCGCTAAGCCCCAGATGATGTCCACTGGAAGGCTTATGCCCCACGAGGCTCCGATGATGAGGGAGGCGGAGTTGGCTGGGATGAACTCGGGTCTGGAAACAGTAGCGAGCAGTTTTGCAGTGCGCGGCATGGTCGTCTCCTTGCTTTCACGGTCGTTATCGGTTTGAGAGGCTCTCTAGTAGATACGTCGGCAATATACGCTTTTATGAACAACCAAGAGCTGCCTTGCTGCAGTTCCACGCACTAAATTTGTGGTGAGCGGTCTTTGCACGCAAAGTATAAGAGGTTGCGGCCGAGGAAACAGAACGAGGCATGATCGTGAAGAAACTAGTGTCTATAGGCAGAGGCGGAAGCGGCAAAACAACGTTCATTGCACTTGCTGCCAAGTATCTCATCGAAGCAGGCGAGACTCCGCTCCTTTTGGTCGACGTTGACTCTGACCAAAATTTGGGCGAAATGGTCGGTGTTGACTTCAGAGAACAGGAGAAAAAGACGATCTCGGAGCTGCTGCTTGAAACATTCCTAGAGCAAGGAGGCACCACGGTCGGTGTGCCCCCCTCAGAGCGAATCGAGGGTCGAATCTGGGAGAAAGGCCTGTACGAAGGTGACTGCTTCGACCTAATCGCCATCGGCACGAAGTTCGTGGAAGGCTGCTACTGCTTGCCCGACGCAGCGTTGAAGAAGGCTCTGGAAGGCCTAACCCGGACTTACAAGTTTGTCTTGGTTGATTCTCCTGCAGGTTTGGAGCATCTCAACAGGCGCGTGACGTCTCAGGTTGATGACATATTCGACGTGATCGACCCGTCGCAGAAATCCTTCAACCACGTGGAAAAGGCTTACCGATTGGCCAAGGAGGTGAAGATAGAATTCAGGAATTTTTTCGTCGTCGCGGGTTACCGCGTTCCTGCGGCACTAGAAGCTGAGGTTGCGGAAAAGGTCAAGTTGCCCTACCTAGGACGGATCGCTTATGACCAGGCTGTTGAGAGCTATGTTTTGTCGGGGAAGCCGCTGCTCGAGCTGCCTTCCTCTTCTGCTGCCTATCTCTCAGTGAAGCAGATTATGAGGGCGGCAGGCTACTAGCCACAGTTCTGCGTCGCTGCTCCTCGTTCGCGAGGATTGCAGAAAGGTTAATTAGGATTTCTAACGATTGAGTAGATTCTATATACCATACTTGTGACGAGGCTTGACGGATTGGCTAAAAAAGACTTGGTCATGAAAGCGAAAGACCTCAAAACCGACATAACAGTCATAAAAGACCTCGAGCTCTCCATCGGCAAGGTCCTGGAGGAGACATGGGAAGAACCCGTGGGTCCAACTCCGTTCCCGTCCATCACAGACCTTCGAGAATGGGACATGAAGCTCCTCCGCCGGTACCCACCGTTCTACCTGCCCTTCTGTGACGTCTGCTGTCTCTGCACCTTCGGGAAATGCGATTTGACAGGAGACAAACGAGGCGCGTGCGGGCTGGATATGGCGGCGCAGCAGTCGCGTATAGTCCTGTTGGCATGTTGCATCGGCGCTGCCACCCACACAGCGCATGCTCGCCATCTTGTGGAACATCTGATCGAGCGGTACGGTCGAAACAGCTCGCTCGACGTGGGCGGCTTGAACATCGACATCGAGGCCCCGGTGACCCGCCTCGTTTGTGGTATACGACCGAAGAAGCTCAAGGATTTAGAAGACGCGCTTAACTACTGCGAGGCGCAGGTTACCCATCTTCTCTCCGCTACTCATACAGGGCAGGAGGGGAGCAACCTCGATTTTGAATCCAAAGTCCTTCATGCTGGAATGGTGGACCAGGTTGGCATGGAAATCGCGGATTTGGCGCAAATCTCAGTCCTAGGCTTTCCGAAAGCTGACCCCGAGGCTCCGTTGACTGACTTGGGCTTCGCCATCGCCGATGTGTCGAAACCCACGATTCTAGTAATCGGGCATAACGTACCCTCTTCTGTCGGCATAATGGACTACCTGACCGACAAAGGGTTGCTGGGCCAGGTGGAGGTTGTTGGCATCTGCTGCACGGCTCACGACCTTACTCGCTATAGTAACATGGCTAAGATCGTCGGTCCCATCTCTTGGCAACTGCGCTATATAAGAAGCGGATTAGCCGACCTAATCGTGGTGGACGAGCAATGCATCCGAGCAGATACACTGGTCGAGGCTCAAAAAGTGAAGACGCCTGTGATCGCTTCGAGTCCGAAAAATTGTCTAGGACTTGAAAACAGAACCCAAAGCCCGCCCAAGGAAGCAACATCCGACTTGGTTGAAGGAAAAGTCCCTGGGGTACTAATCTTAGACCCTGACAAGGTCGGCGAAGTCGCCGTTGAAACCGTGATGGCTGTAGCTCCAAAGCGGCACAAGTTCAAGGCAATCCCTGAACTCGAAGAAATCATTGCGGCGGCAAAAGAATGCGACCAGTGCAACGAGTGTATGCGCGCCTGCCCCAACAATCAGCCAATCCCCGAAGCCATCAAAGCGGCAGCAGAGGGAGACCTCAACCCGCTGGCAGAAATCCTCGACGAGTGCATCGGCTGCGCTCGGTGCGACAGCGCCTGCCCGAACGACTTTCCTCTGCACAGCTTCATCGTGAAGGCTGGAGAAGGAACGTTGCGGCAAGAGAAATTCAAGATGCGGGTTGGGCGCGGGGCCATCCAAGACGTGGAGATTAGGGAAGTGGGTGGACCGATTGTGTTGGGTGAAATTCCCGGCGTAGTAGCCTTAGTGGGATGCGCCAACTACCCCCACAGTGGAAGAGAAGTAGCTGAGATTGCCGAGGAGTTTGCGAAGCGTAGATTCATCGTTCTCACCTCGGGATGCGCTGCCATGTCCATCGCCATGGTCAAAGACGACGAGGGCAAGACGCTGTACGAAAAATACCCCGGGGCCTTTCAAGCTGGCGGCATACTGAACGTGGGGTCATGTGTCTCAAATCCCCACATAGCTGGAGCGGCCATCAAAATCGCCAGCATTTTTGCCAAGAGACGACTGAGAGCTAACTACGAGGAAATCGCCGATTACATCTTAAACCGGGTAGGCGCCGTGGGAATCGCGTGGGGCGCCATGTCTCAGAAGGCCGCCTCAATCGCCTCTGGTTTCTGGCGGCTTGGAGTTCCCGTGATCGTCGGTCCTCATGGAGCCAAGTATCGACGTATGCTCCTCGGGAGGAAAGACAGAGACGAGGACTGGCGTATTTATGATGCCCGAACAGGCGACAAAGTTTACGGAGGACCAGCCCCTGAACACCTCTTCACCGCGGTTGAGACGAAGGAGGAAGCCATGGTGCTCATAGCCAAGCTAGTCATGCGTCCCAACGACACCACTAAGGGTCGCGCTATCAAACTTACTCATTACATCGACCTCCACAAGCGGCTCTACGGTACCATGCCAGACGACATACCGCTCTTTGTTCGAAACAAGGCAGACATTCCCATCACGATGAAAGACGAAATCGTGAAAGTCTTAGAGGAAAAGGGATGGAGGGAAACAAGGATTCCAGACCCAACGTTGCTGCCTCGGATGATTAGGCAGAGTAAGGGTGAATGATATGAGCGTCCAAGCAGAACCTTGGCAGAAAGCCGAAATCGCTGGACCTAAGAAGGCACTTCTCATAACGAAACCAGAAGTCGTCGTGGCGATGGTGAAGAAAGCGAAACGTCCCATCCTCATCGTTGGGCATCAAGCCGCTGAAGAATACTCCGAAGACGTTAAAATGATTGACTACGCAATCCGCCTCAGTGAGACTGCGAGGATTCCGGTCGTCTGTACGGCACACCTCATAAGCGAGTTCGTTAAGAGAGGGGTGCAAGCCGCCGGCTCAATGTCTGCTATGGAAATCGGCAGCAGGCTTAACGACCCCGAATGGAAGGGCTTAGACGGGAAAGGACCCTATGACCTGGCTTTGTTCATGGGGTTGCCCTATTACATGGAGTTCGTCATCCTAGCCGGGTTGAAACATTTTTCCACAAATCTCAAGACCGTAAGCCTCGACAGGTTCTACAATCCCCACGCGTCGTGGTCATTTCCAAACCTCTCAGTCAAAGACTGGAGTGAGAGTTTCAAGGTAATGCTCAGCAAATTTGGAGGAGAGTGAAAGGAATGTCTATGTTCGACGACATACCAGTCGAAGTAGGCGTCATCTACGAAGGCGAACGAATCAGACGAAAAGACATGCACGTAGAGCTCGGCGGACCCGACCAAGAGCACAAGTTTGAGCTGGCGCGCGTGATGAAACCCGAAGAGGTGGAAGACGGCAAAGTCATCATCATCGGACCCGACCTAAAGGACATGCCGGAAGGAAGCAGCCATCCCCTAGGCATAATTATCGAAGCAGCAGGCAAACAGCTTGAGCCTGAACTCGAAGGCGTAATCGAACGGCGCATCCACGAATACTCCAACTTCATCGAAGGATTCATGCACCTGAACCAACGTTACGACATCTGGCTACGACTCGGCAAGAAATCCTTCCAGAAAGGCCTGAATTCCTTCGAATACGTCGGAAGAGTCCTGCAACGCTTGTTCAAGAGCGGGTTGCCCATCGTTGAGAAGATCCAGGTGGTTTTCATTACCGACCCCGCCAGAGTCACAGAACGTTGGAAGGAAGCTTTGGGCATATACGAAGCCCGAGACGCGAGGGCACGAGGGTTGAAGGATGAAGAGGTTGACAAGTTCTACGGTTGCACTCTCTGCCAGTCTTTCGCTCCCACGCACGTGTGCGTAATCACGCCGCAACGATACTCCAACTGTGGCTCCATCAGCTGGTTCGACGGCAGAGCATCCGCGAGGATAGACCCGAAAGGACCCGTTTTCGAAATAGACAAGGGCGACGTTCTCGATACCGAGAAGGGAGAGTTCTCAGGAGTCAACGAAGTCGTCAAACAGAAGTCACTGGGCGAAGTAACCAAGGTCTGGCTCTACACTGCTTTTGGGTATCCCCACACGTCTTGCGGCTGTTTCGAAGGCGCCGCGTTCTACATCCCAGAGGTCGACGGTTTCGGGTTGGTTCATCGCGGCTTCAAAGAGGCCACAATCAATGGGCTTCCCTTCTCGACGATAGCTGATTCCACAGCGGGCGGCAGACAAGTCGACGGCTTCCACGGCATCTCCTTAGAATACATGCGGTCGCCGAAATTCCTCAAATCTGACGGTGGATGGAACCGCGTGGTTTGGATGCCTGCGTCCGTGAAAGAGCGAGTCGCGGCGTTCATACCCAAAGAAGTCGTGGACAAGATTGCCACCGAGAACGACGCGAAGACGACTGACGAACTCAAGACTTTTCTTAAGAAGCATGGACATCCCGTTATTCAGACTTGGCGGGAGAAACCGGCTACGGCTGAAGAAGCCGTGCCCGTAGACGCAGAAGCCCTCGCCGAGATGCCGGTAGCCACTTTTCCCACGTTGCCCCTGACGGCTGGCGGGTACAAAATAATACTGAAAGACGCCAAAATCACCGCGAAGAAAGTAATCATACGGTCGATGAAAGGTGAGAAGCGTGAAGAAAAAGGAAAGCACTGACGAAGACATTAAGAGACTCCTCGACGTTCTGGCAAAGTTTCAAGAGATAGAGCTCGAAGACGTGGAGATGGAGTTCGGAGAGCTGGAGCTGTGGCTTCAGTCAGGAGCCGCCGCAGGGGCAGCTCTGCCAAGAACTGTGAAAACGGCGTCGCTAGGTAAGGCGAAGCCCACGACTCTTCTTAAGGCAGACTTTGTTCCCCCGGTGGAAGAGTATTCGGGCACGGTCGCTGAGGTGACGCTCGGCGCCACCCGAAAGCAGGGCGGAAGCCGAGGAAAATCTGTCACTATCGGCGGCGAGAACTCCCCCGCCTTCTACCTCTTCGAGTCCTCTCCGCCCCACCCTCCCGTGATATCGCTTGATGTTTTTGATACCAAGATTCCGCTTGCGAAGCCAGTGAAGATGCACTTCGAAGAGGTCTTAGGAGACCCTGTCGCGTGGGCGAAGCTGGCGGTCGACAAGTACCACGCCGACTTAATAACCCTGCACCTCATCAGCATCGACCCCTTGATCAACGACACCTCACCCCAAGAGGCCGCCAAAACCGTTGAAAACGTGCTGCAAGCCGTCGATGTGCCCCTCATCATCGGCGGCTGCGGCGACGTGAAGAAGGATCTCGAAGTCTTCGAGAAGGTCGCCGAAGCAGGGTCGGGTGAGCGGTTCCTGCTCAGTTCAGTCACGCAGGATATGGACATCGAGCGCGTGTGCGCAGCCGCGAAGAAACATGGTCACGTGGTGCTATCGTTCACACCTATGGACTTGAACCAAGCGAGGCAGCTTAACCGCCGCCTCTACGACTTTCTGCCCAAAGAACACATCATCATGGACACGACGACCGCTGCCCTAGGCTATGGCTTAGACTACGCCTTTACGATCATGGAGCGAGCGAGGCTGGCCGCCTTGATGGGTGACCCAGAACTGCAGCACCCCATGTCCTCGGGCACGACGAACGCTTGGGCAGCCCGAGAAGCGTGGAAGAGCCTCGACCCGCAGTGGGGACCGAGGGAGTTCAGAGGACCCCTCTGGGAAACCATCACGGCAATCACGCTCTTGCTAGCTGGAGTCGACTTGTTCATGATGATGCACCCCGCAGCGGTGAAAACCCTCAAAGACGTCATCAAAGAACTCACCAGCGGCAAACGCGGCGACGCCGGAAAGATTGCAGACTGGGTGACCGCCAAAATCTAGGGGAGGCAACGCTGTGTCAGAGAGGGAAATCAGAAAATCCGGCGTGAAGGAGCTCAGCCCCATAGACATCTACATGCTTCTTCCCAAAACGAACTGCAAAGAATGCGGCGAAGAAAACTGCATGGCATTCGCCGCAAAACTGGTCAACCGCGAAGTAGCCCTCGAACAGTGCAAGCCACTCTTGAAAAAAGAGAACGAGAAAACCTACAATCAACTCTGGGAGATGCTTCGACCTCCCATAAAACAGGTGACCATAGGCGCAGGGGACGGGGCAATTAAGATTGGCGGCAAATACGTCATGTACCGCCACGAATTCACGTTCACCAACCCCACAGCCATTGCCCTCGACGTCACCGACGAGATGGCGGACGAGGAGATAGCTGAGAGAGTCCAGAAGACCCGGGAGTTCAACTACGAATACATAGGCAAAACCCTGAGACTTGACATGATAGCCGTCCGCTCCACCTCCAACGACCCAGAGAAATTCGCAGCCGCAGTCAAGAAGGTCTTAGAGAACACTAAGCTGCCCCTCGTTCTGTGTTCGTTCGACGCAACAGTCCTAGAGGCAGGGTTAACGGCTGCACCCAAAGCTAGGGCGCTCCTGTACGCCGCTACGAAGGACAACTGGGAAGACATGGCAGAGCTAGCACTGAAGTACGACTGTCCCCTCGTCGCCTTCGCTCCCAATGACCTCGGCCTCCTGAAGTCACTGGCGAAGACGCTGACGGAATACGGCGTGCAGGACCTTGTGCTCGACCCGGGCACACTGCCCGGCGAGGGGTTGAAAGACACTATAAACAACTTCACCATGCTACGCCGCGCGGCAACCAAGCGAGGCGACGACCTCGTGGGCTTCCCCCTCATCGGAACCCCGATAGCGGCTTGGCTTGAAGAAAGAGACGCGCCAGCAGAGCTTGCCAAGTGGAGCGAGGCCTACTTGGCGGCGACGCTTATCAACCGGTACGCGGACATCCTGATCCTCCACAGCACCGAGGGCTGGAGTCTCCTGCCGAACGTGGTCTTGCGGCAGAACATCTACACTGACCCGCGGAAGCCCGTGGCCGTCGAACCGGGACTGCGAATCATCGGAAAGCCGGATGAGAACTCACCTGTAATGTTCACGACCAACTTCGCCCTCACCTACTACACCGTCGCCTCCGACATCGAGTCAGCAGACATAAACTCGTACCTTCTGGTCGTCGACTCTGAGGGAATCGCCGTCGACTGCGCCGTCGCCGGGCGAAAGTTGACGGCCGACAAAGTGGCCGAGGCGCTCAAAGAGGCCAAGGTGGACGAGAAGGTAAGGCATCGAAGGCTGATCATTCCGGGTAAGGCAGCGAGGCTAAGCGGCGAGATTGAAGAAGCATGCGGCTGGGAAGTGATGGTGGGTCCACGAGACTCGTCTGACATTCCTCGATACCTGCAGGAAAAGTGGAAGACGGGCTAACACCGTTCTCCTTCCTGCTCAAATCCTCCAGTATCTTTTCAGGTAGTCTTGCTGAGTTGGGAATAGAGATTCGACTCTCTTGTGTCGTCGCTGATTGTTCACGGTGTTGCATAGCATGATGACGTCCCACGGCTTGCTGAAACGCTCCTGCTTTCCATCCTTTCTCTTTCGGGCAACTTCGATGCAGTCGTCGACGATGCAGCATAGCACACAGGCGCCGCAGTAAACGCACAAGTCTTCCACGATGCCCACTTTTCCGTCTCGCCAGTACAACGCCTTCGTGGGACAGGCCTTGATGCAGAGCTCGCATTCAAGCCCTTGACACGTCCGCGCGTTAATGGTTATGCGTCCTTCCTCAAAAAACTCTTTGACCTTTAGCCCTTCGAGCAGCTCGGTCTTCCGGCTCTTCCGCTGCTTCGCTGCCTCGAGAAGAAGCTGAAACACATCTGCCTGCGACTTCCTTTCCGACACTTCTCTCAGCTCCTTCCGATGATTCTTTGCTCGCGAGATAGTCTTTGCCTGTATAATAAGATGACGAATTACGCCTATTATTTATCGACTTCTACGTGATGTTGCACATTCCTAGAGAAGCCTACGGAAGCGGGGGCATGCCTCAGTGAGAGATTATGCGAGAACCAAGTAGCGCAATATTCCTGAGACGTAGGTAACGTACGATAAGGAAACAATAATAACAAGGTAGATAATGAAAACGCACAAAGTTTCTCTCAAGTTGTCCGGCAGGGCCTTGCGCAGCAGGATTCGGTGTGGAGCTGTGACGATCTTCGCAATGACGCTTGGAAGGGGGATCACGAATGGCGTGTGTTCTCGGTACCCGCGATATTCGTCGCCAGCGAGCCTTATCATCGTGAATTCCTCAGCCATCGCCACACAGATTATCGTTAGCGTCGAGACCACCCACAGAAAAGAGGGATGTAACGTCGTACTTCCCCAGAAGCCCCCTGCAGATACATTAAATAGAAGCATGCCATAGCTCCACAAAATGAATCCCAAGTACTGGGGATGTCTTGAGTACTTGTATATTCCACAGCTGATAATCTCCTCTTTCTTCAACTTGCCGTGCAACCAAGTGAAGGTGCCCAAGAAAAATACCAGGTACCCTGCTTCCAGAGCCGCATACGGCAGCCATACGGTGAATCTGATGGTATGCGACGTATATGGATCCATATATCCCATACTGGACACTATAAAAACCAATACGGTAGGTAAACAATATCGCCCAGTCTGAAAACCACTCTGTTGAAGTCACTTAGTGGAAGCGACATCACTCTGAGAATCCCCAAGCCTCCTAAGAAGAACATAGAAAATGTGAAATCCCCGACGGTTGAGAGGAAGACGGCGAACGTGCCCCCAAAGGAGAACCATCTATGCCTCGTCAGCAAGCCGAGAAGGATGAACAACACCACAAACGCAAAGCAGGCATAACCAATCGGCCTGGCCACATTCATGAACGTCTCTATCTCTTCACGGTGGTAGGCAATGTCAGGAAAAGGTCCGTGCAAAATCCCGTCCATGACCCGAACCGCTTCGAACGTAGAAAAGGTCAGCGTCACAGTCAACGTGAATGACACGACGATGAGAGCAAGTGTCTGCAGGCGGCTCAAATCCGTTTCAATCCTATCCATACTATTGCAGTGATATAACTATGTTATGCGCGATGCGTTTCTCGCAGGCGCTGTCAATACTCAAGTTAGCCTCTGAAGGTCAATCATGCCATGAATGTGGTGTACGATTGTGTTGCATTGCTTCTCGGCAAGCTACTCTATTGCAGAGTGATACCAGCTGATCAGATGCTCTGGAAGTTTGAGTCCTCGTTCGCTCAGTCTCTGAGTGAGTTTGATGGGCAAGGGGCTTAGAACGTACGCGGATCGCATGTAGAATCTTCGGGGCTGGCCGAGTCGTGCCTCCTCTTCGAGGATGATCTGCATGTCCGACTTCTGGGCCAGCATCGAGTCTTTGCTGCCGGTGATCGCGAGGACGGTGCCTTTGAATTTCTTGAAGATGGCGCACCAGTGGATCACGGATTTGGTTTGGCCAGAGAATGATACTAGAATCTCGATGTCTCCGGCTCGTGGGCGAGGCGTGTTTACGCCTCGCGCCATATACACGTTGTCTCCTAGGACGCTCTTGATGTGGAAGAGCCTCACTCCGGCCATTTTGACGATTTCGCTCGCGGTGCCTTTTCCTCCCAGGAAGATGTTCGTGCGTGTTTCAAGGAGGTCGATGATTCGCGAGTAGTCGTCCGACGCCACGTACGTGTCGATGATCGGGGCCAGCTTGTCAAGCTCCTTTTCACAGAGCTTGAGGATGGAGCGTCCTTCGAGGTTTCGGGAGACGGCTTCCGTCATCATTGACAAGAGGAGCAGGCTGCCGAGTTCAAAGATGTCGCCCATGATCCCGCTCTCGGTGTAGTCACTGGACGGTTGGGCTTTTCCGCGGCCCTTCAATTCGACGACGTGGCCATGCTGTGCGGCGATTCGCGCGATCGGCGAGTCGGATTCAGACGTGATGAGGCCTATGGAAAGCTTGGTGGACTTTTTCTCGGTAACGTATCTTGACAGGTCCTGGGCCATGACCAAGGGATCATCCGAAACCCCGCTGCCGGAATTGATCAAAAGAACGACTTTTTTGTACCGTCTTTCAAGTCCTGCTGCCGCGTCGTACATGTCTCTTCCCGGAAAACCTGGGTCGTCCGGCGTGAGCACGGTCTTGGTGCGCCACCCGATTTGGCTTATGGCGATTTGGCTCATGGCCGCGTTTAGCGAGAACAGTGACCTCCCGGATCCGCCGCATACGATGCAGTCTGCCGATTTGAGGTCTTCGTACAGCGCCGTCAGATTAGTTTTCCTGACGTTGAGGATGTTCGCCCTGATTTTGTTGATGTAGCCGATGTGGCTGACGCATCCTGGGATAGTCGTTCACCTCGACCGACGAGGTATTATACAAGGCTTTTGCATTTAACGTCTTTTCTCTGTCTATTCTGCAAGGTCTGCTTTCTGCTGCCGTTTCGTGTCAGGTTGCGTGTCGAGCCACGAGCGCGCTTGCCCATGAGACTGCGACTCCTTCTCACTGATTCCCGAACCATAAGGCCGCTTTTCTTCCAACCGCTCCGTCAATGAGGCTGGTAGCGATCATTGTAACAATGTACGTCGCTGTCCCCGGGTATATCTGGTTAGGCACAAGGTATGTCATAATGTTCACGAACAGAAAAATGGCGCCCACGGCGAGCCCGTGCAAGAAGAGGGTCCAGAATTTCGTGTTCGCCGGGATATTCCACAGTATTGCTCCTAGGGCAGCGTTGATCCCGCCGATTCCCACAACCAGAAGACCTAGGCCTATTCCTAGGCCGATCAAACTGCCTATTGACACAAGGATCAGCGTGACAAAAACCCAGGCAACCACAAGGCCCGTGAAGATTAGAGCGAACAGGAAGCCGTGGAACAGCACTTTGACACCGGTCTTTAAGCTCAGCCCGGGTTCTGGAATCCTGCGCGTATCAACTGTCGATTGGTAAGTCTGCGGCTCAGCGGTCCCATCTCCGATACTCTGCTGCGCGCCAATCGGCTCAACCGTCAACCGTACGATAAGCTTTTCACCGCAGTTTCTACAAACATCGACCTCGCGGGGGTTCTGTGCTCCACACTTGTAGCAATACCATGACTCCTTGGGCTCTTTATGATGGCCAATAACGTGATGAATCCAATCGTGCATGAGCCGGGCTGCTCCCCCTCTAATGTGAATGATGCTTTTATAGGAAAAATACTTTTCCATTAACTCTTAATTTGACACACATACTTCTGGAGCAACTTCGGCTTCTCATTTACCGTAACCTGTCGGTCAGAAAATCTTGTGATTTTCGTTCTAACCACGGTGGTTCTCTCCACTGCTGTGATTCAAACAAAGTAGTCTTGAAAGTGAAACGGGTCTCCTATCTCATATATGAGGGTCTAGTAGTACGTTGAGCTTCCTGCTTTGACTTGAATCTCCATCAGAAAGTCTCTTGTTTCGTTAAACGGTTTGTTGTTCATGTTGAAGAACTGCATGAGTAGGGGGCATCGCAATCTATCTCGATTTGGAATATTGTAGAGTTAGGCGCTCCGTGGAACGAAAGGGGCAGACTGCCTTGTGAAGGCTCCAACGTTGATGG
Source organism: uncultured Candidatus Bathyarchaeia archaeon (assembly GCA_964395545.1). Taxonomy (GTDB): domain Archaea; phylum Thermoproteota; class Bathyarchaeia; order Bathyarchaeales; family SOJC01; genus CAYGVX01. The sequence goes on from CAYNAW010000009.1 coordinate 16,376, forward strand.
AGACTCTGTTCCATCGTAGAACAGGGTACGTACCATATGCGTTTCGTTTTGTTCAACGCTTGCGGGTATGGAGACAAGAGCGGCGGCCACCAGAATCAATCCAAGCGCTAACGGAACGGCAACGAGTATGCTTTTTCTTGCACGCACCTCGTTCACATTCGATGTAAGGTGCCCCCCTTCAACCCCCAGCAGGTCGTTCACGTTGATTCAGTTATTACTTTTCTCTCAAGAACACTAGTGCACGTTTAGCGCAGGCAATACTGGCAAAATGCCCCCGACTTGTCAATTTTATCACGTTCGCCCTTACCGATTCCTTCACGACACTGATATTGTATCGCGTTTGATAATAAGATATATAGGGAGAGCGTTCCTCTATCCATACTGCGGGTGGAGGCAATTTGATGTAGAGCTTTTTCTACATCAACAACTCTCTTCAACAATTTCCAATCTCCCCCCTCCACTCGCACCCCCCTTCAACAACGACTCATAGTGCGCGCGCTTTACCGACACTCAAGACACGAGTCGCGCGCGTAAGGGATGCGCGCGCGACCACTCGAGCCAAGTCTTTTACAGGTTCAGACCTGTTTCAAGGGCATTCAAGTTCGCGCGCGCATTCCCTCAGTCCTCGCCGAACCCCCAGCTGGACGCAGCGACAATCCGCACCGCACCTGCCAATCCCCTCTATAGTGCGCGCGCGGTGCTGAATGATTGCTGCAAACCAGTCACTTCCAGTAACGAGGCACGTGACGTGAAAAACCCCCGTCTTGGCACTTGTTTATTTTGGACTACAGCCTTGTACATGTAGAGGACGACGGAAGGTTTGCGGCTCCTCGTAATCTACAACGACGAGTTTGCTGAGCGTGTGGTGGGAAATCTCATCAACACGTCGAGCTACTGCCAGTCCTGCGGCCTGACTTGCACCTTCTGTCGACAGCTCTATGATTCCTTCGCGGCGGACATCCTCGGCATGCACAAGACCCCCTCCAATCTGCCCGTCTTCATCGAGGCGCCTGAAGCGCTGCTGCCTAGGAACCCGCCGACCTGCGACGTCATCCTTACTGTCGGACTGCACCACGACTTGCTTGCAGCGACGCCCACGCTTGCGGAGAAAGCAGGAGCCAAAGCGGTCATCGTTCCGTTGGAAGACAGGGTATGGTGCCCGCGTGGCTTGCGACGGCAGCTCGAGGATTCATTGGCTGAAAACGGCGTGGAGAGTGCTTTTCCGAAGCCATTCTGCTCGCTGGAAGAATCTGGAAAACCTGTCATCGACAGTTTCATCAGACGTTACCGGATTGGAAAACCCCGAGTCGAGGTGAAAACGGCTGGCGACAGGATCACGGATGTGCAGGTTGTGCGAAGCGCGCCATGCGGCTCAACGTGGTACGTGGCGCAGCGGGTTAAGTGGACACGAATCGCGGACTTGGAGGACACGGTGGCGGTGGCACATCACGCGTTTCCCTGCACGGCGAGCATGGACGTGGATCCTGAAGTCGGTGAGCCGATTCTCCACGTGGCAGGTTACGCCATACGGGAAGCAGTGAAAAAAGCGGTTAACAAACGCTTGGAGGGGAAAGGCGAGCGCTAGCTTCGCGGTGAGTGCTGCCTCTTCTTCTTAGAAAGCTTAGTCAGAAGCGTGCCGGCAAACGGTTCTTGGCTCGTTTCTCGGATTCTGAGCATTCCGGCTTCAACCGCACCGTTGAAGATTTGCTCTCCCTCCTCAGTTCTGAGGATGAGAAATGTCCAGCCGCTGAGCCCTAAACCGCCTGCTGAGATGTCGGCGAGCTCGGCGCTGAAGTCGTTGCAGAAGCTGCAACTGTTCCTCGTGTACTGCTTGGCCTCGGCGAGGGAGATGCTCCTTTCCTCTCCAGATTTTAAGCGGACGAGAATCTTACCCTTGATGTTCATTTTGGCAACATCATTCAAGTCGACACCCATCCTACGTTTGAGATGCTCTTCGAAGAGTCCTTCGTAGGTGAAGCTTTCCGTGCACATTAACCCAATTGTGAATCGGAGAGGATTGGAATATTTTCTGAGTGGGAACATCTGTATTTTTCGTACTGCGTGGATTTGGCACGGGGTGCCCACGAAGGCTAGGCTCTTCTTCCCCTGGCTGACGCCTGCTTGGAAGGCTAGAAGGTTGGGTGAGTAGACGTATCGGGTTCCAGCACTGTCCAAAACTTGCTCTGGAGTAGTGGCTAGTCGAGGCACGGGGAAGAAAGGGTTCTCGGTCGAGACTCCCGAGAGTGCTGCTCCGTCGATGATGCCATTCTGCAGGGCAAACGATAGGAGAGCGGTGACTGCTCCCCCATCTTGGCATGTCTCCAAAATTTTCTTGTCCACTGCTCGGGCTAAGAGTAAGCGGCGTGAGACGCCGAAAACTTCGTCCTCTCTTCGCTGTCTTCCGAATACAAGCTCTTCGGCCCTCGACCAGGACCAGTCGTGTTTCGGGCAGGTTCGTGGGCAGATGCCGCAGTTCTCGCATTTCTTCACCAGCCTCGGCTGCCCGTCGGCATATTCGAGGCAGTTGAAGGGACACACGACCACGCAGGCGGCACAGCCCACGCACTTGTGAGTCAAGACTACGTCATTCTGAAGTGACTCTTCAAAGCCTAGCTTCTGTTTTTGCATGTCCGATCCTCAGAGAGTATATACTGTTTGTGACAAGGTTCACTTAAGGTTCTCGGACTAAGACAATCTTCGGAGTTCAATCTCTCGCAGAGGGATTTTCATTGTCAGTGAAGCAGTTACTTTCTGAATTTCTGGAGTTTCTCCAATAGCTCTCTATCACCATCGTGGTCGCCAGCGCATGTGACGATTACACCGTCTACGATACCTTCCAATTTTGCCACGTATTCCTCAACGCGGTCGATGGAGGTGGTTACTGGCCATCCGATCATCTGTATAGTTTCCGCGTTGTTCGGTGTTTTAACCAACATGTATGAGTATATGGGCTTATTTAGAGCTCTGCACTCTTTTGCCACTTGTTCTAACATGGGAAAGGTTTTGTCTTCGAGTCTCATGAAGAAAACGAAGTCCCACGGGTCCTTGACTCTGGCGATATTATCCTCCACAGAACGGCGCGCCGTAAGCAGGCAGCCCAACTTGAGGTGTTTCAAGCGTACATCCGTACGCAGGAATTCTCGGGCTTCCTCAGAGGATTTCAACATCTTTATCGGTTCGCCGTACGTGGGAACATCGCCCATGGTAAGCACAAAACCGTCAAGGCCGACGGCGTCGGCCGCTAAAGCTAGGCCTCCCACTTCCACAGGACCCTTGTAGTGCAGTATGAATACGGGTATTACCATCTTATCGGGATATTTGGTCTTTAGCACACAACTGACAGCTGTACCACTGGGTGCAGGTATGCCCGCAGCACTGTCCGTGACGTTCCATCCGTCGACCAAGTCTTTAACCTCTTCGGCAAACATTAGAAATTTGCGTGTTGGAACAAATTCATGCACTATCTTCACTGGGCATCATCAAGCCTAGAAGGGGCATGGGTGCGTTGAAAAATCTTTCGCTAATGCGCAGCGATCCCGGCTTTCGGCGAAGCAAGCTTGGCATTGCACCTAGACGCGAAGGGCGCACCGCTTCTGATCACCGTCATGAAGAAGCTCAGCGGAATCTTCAAGATTCTTGATGAAAATCGTCTTAGTGCTCGCGCGCAGTGTACCCCCTCTTGAAGAGCTTCAGAAAGCGTTCCTACGCTTATGCTCAGGCTAATATACCCTCGCAGATAATCACTAAGTGATGTCAAAATGGCTGTGTATGTCAAATTGCTTGCCCACGCAGGCTTTCAGATCAAAACCGCGGGAAAAGTCATCTACGTTGACCTCGAGAAGTATGGCGAAGCCACTGAGAAAGCGGACTTGGTGCTGGTAACACACTCGCATACCGACCACTGTGACCCCTCCAAGATCGAAAAGATTCGCAAAGACGATACGGTGATAATTGCTCCCAAAGACTGTGTTTCAAAAATCGGTGGAAACGTCAAGACACTTGAACCTGGAGACGAAACAGTTGTTGACGACATAAAAGTGTCGGCCGTGCATGCCTACAACGTCAAACGTTTTAGATCCCCTGGAAACCCTTTCCACCCCAAGGAGTTCGGAGTAGGCTACCTAATAACTGTGGAAGGCAAGACGATTTATCATGCTGGAGACACTGATTTTATTCCTGAAATGCGGCAGCTTGGACATGTAGATGTTGCTCTGCTTCCGAGCGGAGACACATACACGATGGACAATGCTGAGGCGGCTGAAGCTGCCATAGCAATCAACCCAAAAATCGCCATACCGATGCACCGTTGGAGCACAGAGCCTGAAGAATTCAAGAAAAAGGTTGAGGCCGGTTCAAAAGTCCAGGTCATGGTGCTGCGAGAGGGCGAAGAGTTTCAAGTAGCTTAGCAGGGTAATACTCGCCACTCAAGTTTCGGCCAGTCTAGGTGAACATAGTTTTATTAGTCTAACGACAAATCTCTAAGGAAGGTTACTGAGTGTTTTCGAGGGATGGTGGATGAGTTTGGAGAATTGCCTCGTCAAACGCAAGAAAAGCAATGAAAGGCGTGTCGGCAGAGGCTTCAGTCGTGGCGAACTGAAGAAAGCAGGTGTCAACGTTGGACAAGCACTGCGTGGTGGGTTGCCCGTGGACGTGAGGAGAAGAACGATCTACGAGGGGAATGTGCGGCTAGTTAGGCAGCGGCTGAAAAGCCTAGACGCTCCGAAGACACGTGCCTCAAAGCCCAAGAAGCCCTAACAACAGCAGTTGGAGCAGCATCGCAGTTGACTCTGTCCATAGCGTACGTGGATATTCGCCTCTCGGCTCACGCAACTGAAGATTCGGAGAGAGTGAAGAAGGCAGCTTCCCGGCTCTTTCCAGAAGACCGCGCTGAAGAGGTGGTTTTCAAGAGCGCGTCTTTAGAGGGGCACTACGGCAATCCTATAACGCTGCTGGAGGCACGGATAGAGGATGAAGGGTTAGTTGAGGCTCTCCTTGAGAGGCTACGCCTTCAGCTCGGCGAGGAGGACAAACAGAGGATCCGGCGAGACTTGGACCGCTTCTTGATGAAAAACGACCTGTTTCTTCGCCTCGACAAGCAAGCAGCGTTTGAAGACGAGTTTAGACTCAGACAGGATGACCCGATTCACATACGTATCCACTTCAAGAAGAAGGGCAAGGACAACCTCAGAGAACTGAGTGAGCGACTTGGGTTAGCGCTATGAGACGTTTTGCGGACCTTTGCCTGAAGCCAAATCCTAACGATAGAGACCAACCAGCGGAGCTCATAGTCAAGGCGAAAGAGTTGGGCTACAGGCTGGTGGGCATGTCTCTACCACAGGATGCCAAACGGGACACGTGGCTCTTTCTGCGGGACACGTGCAAAGAACATTCTATTGACTTTGCCACACGCGTAGATTTGACTCCTCGGTCCCCGGATGACCTGCTTAGAAGCCTGAGACGGTTTCGACGGAAATACGAGTTGGTGGCGGTGAACTGTGTTTCGAAAGCCGTTGCGCGGCAAGCCGCCAAGGACCATCGCGTCGACCTCATCGCATTCCCCTCCTGCGCCCCTCGGGAAAGATTTTTTGACCGGGCAGAGGCAAGAGTCGCCTCCGAGGGCGTTGCAGCCTTAGAAATAGATATGTCAATGCTCCTTCAAACAAGCGGCTACTTCCGAGCCCGACTCCTCTCCTGCTTGCGGCGAGAACTCGCAATCGCCAAGAAAGCAGACATTCCAGTGGTAATAAGCAGCCACGCAGCGGACAAGTTTCAGCTTCGCGGACCCCGAGACTTTGCCAGTTTCGCCACGCTGCTTGGACTGGGCAGTGTGTCCGCCTTAGACGCGGTGTCCACAGTGCCTGTTGCCATCGTCAAACGAAACAGGGAAAAACTCGACCCCAGCTACGTGGCTGCTGGCATCAGAGTCGTTAGGAGGTCAAAGGACTGCGATACATAAAGCAACGCTATCTCGCCCTTAAAGCAGAGAGCGACCAGCCTCTCGGCGAAGGGGAAGTGATGAACGCGGTTTGGCACATGGTGTACCAGTTGTTCGGCGAGTACGGTGCCAGCCAAACTACCCTAGCCAAAATCTCGTGGGATGATGAGCGAAGGGTGTTGACGGTGCGATGCTCCCACAGGATGCTGGACGCTGTGAGAGCAGCAACCGCAGCCATCACGATGATAGAAGGAAAGAAGGCTGTGGTTCATGTTGTGGCAGTCTCGGGAACCCTGAAGGCCCTTCAGAGAAAAATGCCCCGAATTGGCTGAGGCTGCAAGCATTGAGCGGACTCGGAAAGTTCGAAGGAAAGCTGAGACGGTGGCTGGAAAATGCTGAACGAGTCGTCGTGATAGGCGTGGGAAACGAGCTCCGCAAAGATGACTTCGTCGGAGTCGAGGTGGTCAGAAGACTGAAGGACAAGGTGCCAAAGCATGTGATGCTCGTCGAGAGTGAAACCGTACCAGAAAGCTACTTGGACACGATAACCCGGTTCAAGCCCACCCACGTGCTGATTATAGACGCAGGGATTTTGGGGCTCAGACCCGGCGAAGCCCGACTCGTAGAGTCAACTGAGTTTCTCAGCCCAACACCTGCAGTGTCAACACACATGCTTCCCCTCAGAATATTCTGCGAAATCATCGAGAAGACCACGGGCTCAAAAACGACCCTACTGATTATACAGCCAAAAACGACAAGCTTCGGCGAAGGCTTGACAAGTGAACTCGAAAAGGCCGCAGGAAGAACAGCCGCAGCACTCACAAGAATCCTAGAAGAGCGCTCGTGAACAGCGACGTAGTCAGCATCGTGGAGTCGAGGGCGCGTGTGCACTCTGTATATTGATTGTGGCTCCATAAGGCTGAAATTGACCCTCTCCTAAGCTAAGCTTAGGAAGACCAGCCACATGACGAGCGGTCGGAATCCAGAGTCTTTGAAGAAACTCGCAGACGTTCTTGAAGAGTTGAGCCTCGAGAAACGTGTATCGGCAGCCAAGTGGCTTGAAGGTGTCATATTGGCGCAAAATCTTACTGCGGAGGAGCGGGACGGTTTGGTGGCTGCGTCGAACGAGTATGTCGGGTCGACCGAAGAAGCGGAGTACGTTGACGCGGTTAACGCGTTGATGGATCATCTTAGGCGGGTGCAAAACGAGTCGAAACGTGCGTTGAAGAAGATGAGTGCAGAACATGTGGCGGAACCAGTCGTAGCAGTATAGACCGTGAGGAACTGAAGAGCAGTTCAGCGTCCAATGGGCGCACCGTGAGCTTATTGTACATCGATTCCGCAGAGACTGAGAGTTACTGATACTTATTCCCGCACTTTATTCTGACTTAACAATGCTTTTAGTCGCCGTTTTGGACTATTCTTTGTGATCCGCATGAAACTGAAGCTGAGCTTAGAGCTTCTGCTGCTGCTTAATGGAGCCGGGATTGTCCTTTCTGCCGCGACGGTCACTGCGCTTCTGCAAGTAGATAAGATAGTGCACGCTTCACTTTATTCCTATGGCTTACAATTCGACTATGAATGGGCTGCACCCTACTGGGCTTTCTTCAGGTTGTCCTTGGCGCTTTTGTGCGGAATCGCCGGAGTAGGCTTCTTCTCAATGTTGTATGTTGTAGCGTCTCGTAAAAGCTTGCGTGATACCCGCCAAATTGATGCGCCCCTAACGCCTGCGAGAGCAGCCCAGCCAGCAAGGACAGACATGGAGAAAGTGCAGGTGGAGTCAGCAGAGGAAAAGCGAGATGACGGTGTTGGAATTGTCGCCTTACCCGTGGAGTGCCACGAGTGCGGCAGGGTCTCCGCGCAGCCTCTTTGCATGTTCGATTTCAAGTCAGGGAAACCCCGGGTGGTCAATGTCTGCCCCTACTGCAACGCGTCGCTTACGGCGTCGGGCAATTCCCGGATCCGCCAATAGCAGGAAGGCGGATTCACCCCTACAGAAAGCTAAGCGACATCACATCACAAGTCGCCCGCGCTAATAGAAGGGGGCCCCGCAGTCGAGCACAGACAATCTTAAAACTTGTAGGCACGTCAGTAAAGATCATGCCAACCCTTCTGATAGTCTATAACACTCGAACAGGCAATACTGAAAAGATGGCAAAAGCAGTGGAAGAAGGCGCCAAAACAGTCCAAGGCGTCAACGTTTCCATCACCTACCATGCAAAACCAGAAGACCTCCAACATGCTGACGCTATAATCATCGGCACACCAACCTACAACCGACAACCAACAATAGACATCCAGACCCTTCTCCAAAAAACAGTTCAGAACAACATAATCCTGATGAACAAACCAGTTGCCACGTTCGGCTCTTATGGGTGGAGCGGCGAAGCCCCACAGCAAATTCTCGAAACCCTCAGAAGCCGACTCCAAGCAGAAACCGTAGAACCCCCACTCCTAGCCAACTACACACCAGACGAAAAAACTCTCCAACAATGCAGGGAGCTTGGCAAAAAAGTCGCCCAAACAGTTCTTCAACCTTAACCAAGGCGAAGAGAATAAAAGCCAAGCCTTCCAACATACTCAACACACAGAAGGACCGCACTGATGAACGACACCGAGATCCGATACGAACCTTTCAAAGAAATCATCATCATGGAACAAACCCAATTCACCACACCCGAGGACCTTGCACGATTCACAAACATCGTCGCTGGCGGAAAAACCGCGGGAGTCTACTGGACCAGCGGCATAGCCTTCATCTACTTCCCCCTCTCCATAAACACCGAAACAGCCGCAAGAGAACTCGTCGAAAAGAGACGAATCTACTGGGCCTTCCTGAGCTACGCCAAAATGCCAACTTACAAGCCTCTGATCGAAACAAAGGAGAAGATCATAGTTCCAGTCCTCGACATGTCAGCTAATCCCCTCTTTCAAAGAGTAGCTGAATGGCTGAAGAAACAAGAATGAAGCCACACCCACCCAAAGGAAATCCAATGAAAAAGACAACGTTGAAGGGCACCGTGTTCAGCGGGGAGAAAAAGGGAAAGCTATTCACTGAGATTCCCTGGGCAAAGAAACAAATCAAAGAAAAACTAGGCTTCACACCTCACTCAGGAACATTGAACCTACGCATTCCAGAAAGAGAAGCACGTCGCCTCCAACAGATCCTGAAGGAGTATAGAGGCATCGCGATTACTCCAAGAAAAGGCTTCTACCCCGCGAAATGCTTCAGAATAGTCATGAACGAAATCGAAGGCGCACTCATCATCCCCCAGAAACCAACATACCCAACCGACGTACTCGAAATCACCGCACCAGTACACCTACGCACAGCACTATCACTCGAAGATGATGACCAAGTGAAACTCACAGTCTTCCTAAATGCTGACACTAAACCCTAGCGCCGTGTCGTCTCTTAAAAATGTCCAAATAATCAGAGAAACAACCAACTTTCCTCAAATACCTCCCGTAATGGACCAAAGCGGCCATAGCACGCGCAGCATCCTCAGGAGAAGAGTAGGCGGGTATTCCGAGCTTTTCAAACCGAGAACGTATAAACATCGCCATTTCAGTCTCCCCAATATCACACGCCACAACAGGCTTCGTGGAGCGCCCCACCAAACTCGCGATACGCTCCACAAAATCCTCCTGCAGAGCAGGCGTATGGTGCAAGCCCAACACAATCAACCCATCAACCTCTGGGGCATCAAGCAGAATTCTCGCTGAAAGCTCAAACATCTCCGACGTCGCAGAGCCTGTAATGTCCACCGGATTAAAGTTCGTGGCAAACCTGGGCAACCTGCCTCCCCTTTTCAAGTCTTCAAACTTCTCAACAACGTCTTCCGAGAACCTGTTTACAGTCAAGCCTTTGGCTTCACATTCGTCGACAGCCATCACACTGGGTCCACCTGCGTCGGTAAGAATCCCAATATTGCTTCCTCCAGATGGTGGCTGAAAAGCAAAAGCCTTGCCGACGTCGAAAAACTCTTCCATGTCTCTAACTCGAATCACGCCGACCTGCGCAAAAGCAGCGTCGTATATTCTGTCTGAACCAGCGATAGCGCCTGTGTGCGAAGCAGCAGCTCTGGCGCCAGCTTCCGACCTCCCGCTCTTGAAAGCAACTATGGGTTTCTTCTGGGTGACTCTCTCTCCAACTCTCATGAACTCCCTCCCTGCCTCAATGGCTTCGGCGTAGAGAAGTATCACCCAAGTTTCCTCATCATGAAGAAAATACTCCAGCATCTCAGGCTCAGCAACATCACACTTGTTGCCGAAGCTCACAAACTTGCTGATCCCCATCTGCCTGCCTGCCAAATAGTCCAAAGCAGCTACGCCGAAGGCCCCGCTCTGAGTGATCATCGCGATATGACCAGCCATAGGACGCGGAGTCGCGACGAATTCATCGCCCGTCGTCAGAACCTTTGTCTCCGGCAAGAACAGCATGTCAACCCCAGTGGCTATGTTATAAGCGCCTAAGCAGTTGGGTCCCAACACTCTGATGTTGGCTTTCTTCGCGACCTGAGCGACCGCTCTTTCCAACTCGCGATTCCCTATTTCGCTAAAACCTGCGGTTATTATTGCAGCCGCCCTGACGCCCTTCCTAGCCGCGTCCTCCATGACCTGAACGACTGCATTTGCCGGAACGACGATAACGATCAGCTCAACCTCGCCATAGATATCGGTAAGCGACTCGTAGCTCTGGTATCCAAGGACAGACTCTTCGGTAGGGTTGACGGGGTATAGCTCTCCTTTGAACGCTCCTCTCCGCTTGTTCTCTGCAAAATTCTTGAAGATCACGTGGCCTGCTTTGTTGATTTTCCGGGAGGCCCCTACTATTGCGACCGATTTTGGGTTGAAAAAAGTGTCCATCTGCTTGACTATCCGGCTCATTTTTGCCACCACGCCCACGTCAACGGTACTTGATTACTATCTTGCTATTTGGATTTTGCGAAGGATTCCCTTTGGAGCATATTTTTGCTCGCCATCTAACGATGACGATAGGTTTGTGGCGTATTCTTTCTAGCATCTCCCAAGAAACACCCGCCAGCGGGACTCTAAACGTGTCTGCCATATCCCAGACTGTTCTTCCTGCGCCGCAACCACGAGCCCGGTTAGCCAACTCCGCAATCTCCAAAGCCTCCTCAGTGTCCAATCGCACGCCCACAATGGCTAGAGGGGTAGCTCTCCTCTGCAGTCTAAAGAAGCGTCCACAAACGTAGGCAAGAACGCCTCCTGCGGACTTTATTCCCTTAACGGGGTTGGGTCTCGGCGTGAAGTGAAAGCTTCTCCAAGAATATGATTTGTCTGTATCCACGATCATGACGCCCACATTTTCGTTCAGTTTTTCCTTTAATCCTTCATGGATCTTTTCTGCTATTTGATGGGCGTTACTTAGCGGAAGGCTAACGAAGGAGTAGGGGAGGTTACTGCCATCGATGCCGCCTTCTGATCCATGCATCAATGCCTGCAGTGGACCCGCATGTTGCAAGGCCACCTGTTTATGGATGCTTCCCTCAATAGGCGGATAGTTTCTCAGATGCTTAATCGTCGTTCTCCGCAAATGACTGAGTGGTCCCAAGATGTAAACCCACACATACCTCATCCAAAATCCTGCCAGAACTTTCGCTCCCCAACTGGGTTCAACCAGGCTTTCGTCCAGAATATTCCCCGTGGCCGTTGAGAGTGCCTTCTCCGAAACTACGACAAAATCCCCCTCACCTACATTGTCCTTCACAGCGGTCACAATTTTGGCAATATAGTCTTCTCCCGGTCTCCAGTACTGGGCAGTGATCGGGGTGACTCTGTAGCGTTGCATTGCGACCCGCTGCATAGGATGTGTCTAAAAACCAGAGCTTAAGTATTTTCAGCTCCCTATTAATAGTGGTTGGGAAAACACGGACATCTCCTTTCTCCCTCGGATGTTCCGAATCAATCTTTCTTCTTTCCCAACCAAAATCCGATGCACGCACGCATTTCGTATCGAAGACCGTCAAGTTGATGTATCCACCCGCGAAAGGCGAAACTGGCAGGCAGAAAAGCATCGACAAGATGCGCCGAAGCTGCCTCTTTCAACTTCCCCTCTCAAACGAGGGGTCTCCCCGTAGCTGCTATGGTTTTTGACTCTGAACTGAGAGGCAGACCAAAACATTAAAACAGCCGACCTTTGTAAACGGAAAAGGTGTTGGGCCGGTAGATCAGTCTGGCATGATCGCCGCCTTCGCAAGGCGGAAGCCGCGGGTTCAAATCCCGCTCGGTCCACCATCCCTTGACGCCCGCGCTTTGGGGGCTAACCTTTTAATCTCCAGAATTGTTGTCCCTGCGCGCGCGCCAGACCCCACAAACGTAATAAGCGCAAACAATCATGAACAAAGCTACTTGGAAAACCAAGTTTCAAAGTTGTGTCGGCCAGTCAATCGCACCTGACACGCCAGCGAAGGAGGCTCACCGTGCCGTATCCTAAGGAATGGGAAACGAGGACAGTTCTCAAGAGTGGCCAACACGTGTCTCTCCGCCCTGAAGAACCCACAGACACTGAAATGCTGTGGGAAATGTTCTCCACTCTGTCGAAGGCAAGCTTGGACAACCTCGTTGAGCCGTTTACGCGGGAGAGACTTGAGGGGTGGACAAGCAACATTGACTATGACCGGGCTCTGCCCATCCTTGCACTGGTTACGGAGCGAAGGAGACGGCGGGTGGTGGGTTCAGCTACCTTGGCTTTTCACTTGACTGAAGCGAATCGACATAAGGCAGAGCTGGGAATCACGGTGCATGATGACTATCAGAATCTCGGTTTGGGAACTTTCCTGATCTGCCACCTTCTCGATATAGCCCGCAAAAGAGGGTTGAAGAAGGTGTATCTGCTTGTTAGCACAGCCAACAGCAGGGCGATTCATGTGTATGAGAAATGCGGTTTCAAGATAGAGGCAAGGCTTGAGAAGGAGCATTCAGTAGAAGGGAGACTCGGAGACGATTACAGAATGGCGATTTTCCTCTGACAACGCCCGAGGCCTGTTCGGCACCACCATTAACCACTTATTTACAAGTTTCCACATTAGCTTCTGGTGAAAGCCGTGGAGCCCAAGGTTATATCCAGTCGAGAGATGCGGGTTCTCGAGGCCAACGCGGAATACTTCGGCGTCTCACTCTTGCAGCTCATGGAGAACGCCGGCTGTCACATCGCAGACGAAGTTGCCTCACGCTTTCCCGCTAAGAAGACGAGGGTGGCAGTTTTCTGCGGCTTGGGAGGCAACGGCGGAGATGGATACGTTGCTGCACGTCACCTCTTGTCGTTGGGGTACAAGGTGCAAGTCGTAGTTGCAGGCCGAGGCTCGGATATCACACACGACGCAACGCGGAAAAACTGGCTAGCTCTGCAACCCCTGCGCAACGTCATGCCCATCGTCGAGGTCACCGACTCTTCACATGTTCCAGACATCCAAGCCGACGTTGTTGTCGATGCTTTGTTAGGCATCGGGCTTAAGGGCGCTCCTCGACAGCCAATCGCTGAATTGATAAAAACGGCCAATGAGATGCACGCGTTTCGACTGGCTGTCGACATCCCTTCGGGCTTAGATTCAGATTCAGGCGGAGTCCTAGGGGAAGCAGTCGTGGCAAATTTGACCGTCACGTTTCATAAGCCCAAGCCAGGTCTGTTGAAAGCAAAGCGGCATGTCGGCGAGCTGATGACAAAAAGCATCGGAATCCCCGCAAGTCTGGAGCAGTTCGCAGGACCCGGCGACGTGAGTCTTATTGCAAAGGCGCGTCCTGCCGCGTCTCATAAAGGCGATTTTGGCAAGTTGCTAGTAGTGGGTGGGAGTGAAACTTATTCCGGAGCTCCTGCACTTGTAGCACTGGCGGCTCTTCGTACGGGCATAGACCTGACTTACGTTGCTGCTCCTGAAAAGACAGCCTATGCAATTTCAGCGCTGGCACCCGATTTCATAACCGCTAAACTCGAAGGAAACCATCTTAAGCCAGACCACGTTCCCCAGATCAAAGACTTGCTCGAAAAAGTCACCGCAGCCGTCGTAGGTCCAGGCCTTGAGCTTCATGCGGAAACCACGAAAGCCGTCGAGGCCATTGTGGCTGCGGCGGATGAGCTGGGGAAGCCTCTCTTGTTAGACGCTGATGGGCTTAAGGCGTTCTCAGAGTTCAAACATTCGCTTCGGGTTCCTTTCGTCTTGACGCCACATGCTGGGGAATACCGCATCCTAACGGGAAAGGAGTTGCCGTCTGACTTGGACGAGCGCATCGAGAAAGTGAAGAAGACTGCCGAGAGGCTGAATGCTACGGTTCTGTTGAAGGGGCGTGTTGACGTTGTCTCGGATGGGAATCGGGTAAAATTGAACTTCGCTGGCAACCCTGGTATGACTGTGGGCGGGACTGGCGACGTGCTCTCTGGCGTTGTGGGCGCTTTTCTGGCTCAGGGAGCTGATGCTTTTGAGGCTGCGGCGGCTGGAGCTTTTGTCAACGGGGCTGCAGGCGATTGTGTCAAGAGGGAGAAGGGTTATCATATGGTGGCTTCTGATTTGATCGAGTGGATTCCCAGAGTTGTGGATGATCCGATGTCGCATTTGAAGGTGCGGGAAAGTGTCCTCTGAGGATTTGCGGATTGTTGTTTACCATGCGCGGCAGTGTGATCCGCGGAAGTGTTCGGGGCTTAAGCTGAGGCGTCACGGTCTGGTCCGGGTCGTCTTTCAGACGCGGGGGTTGCCGCGAGGGGCTGTCATTCTGAACCCGTTTTCTAGGAGGGCTTTCTCGCCGGCTGACCGTGCGAGGGTTGTGGGTCGAGGTCTGGTGGCTTTGGACCTGAGTTGGCAGCATGCTGATGCAGTGGCCCGACTGCTTAGAATGCGCGGGGTTTCTCGGTGTCTGCCTTATCTGATTGCGGCGAACCCTGTTAATTACGGCAAGCCTACGAAGCTTAGCACGGTTGAGGCGTTGGCTGCGGCTCTCTTTATTGTAGGTTTTAAGGAGAAGGCGGAGCGGTTGTTGTCGGTTTTCAAGTGGGGGGCTTCGTTTTTGAGTTTGAACGGGGAGTTGTTGGAGGCGTATGCGAAGGCCCAGCATAGTGGTGAGGTTGTTGAGGTGCAGAAGGAGTTTATGGGTGATGGGTGAGGGCTGGGCTAGAATTTGGTGAGTTCTCGAGTAGTGAGCAGGGTGATGCCTTTTCGGTTTGCGTAGGATTTTGCGTGGCTGCTGAATTTTTCTGATACGAGTATGGGCTTTTTGAGTTTGACGTCTTCGGATGCTTTGTCTAGGTTGATGATTTGGTTAACTCCGACGGTGCGTCTCCAGTTCAGTATTTGGACGGGGTGTTGTCCGTCGGGCTTGGTCACTATGAGGGCGAATTCATGTTGAGTGCCTGAGCTTCCTTCCAGTGTGGTAGTTGTCTGGATTTTGTAGCCTTTCTTGTGGAAGTATTTTGTTGTTTGCTCTTTGAGGGTGAGGGTGGCGTTCATATGTATTCGTTAAATAGGTGTTTGTGAGAAAAAGGTTTTGTTGGGTTTTGGTTTGTATTTGGTTGTGGTATGCGGCGGGTGTGGGCGGTTATTGGTGGCTGATGGAAGTAAGAAGAGCCGATCCTGTCCGTATTGTGGTGTGCGGGTTTGGTTAAGCAAAGCTCGGGTGGCGGGGAGTGCCGAGAGTGCTAAGGAGGCGTCGGTTTTGGTGCAGCGCTTGAAACGTGAACGTGGTGGGCTGGGTGTTCTCCGAGCGTAGACTCGGTCCGTTCGGTTCCGGATGCCAACATGAGTGTCGCGTGGACCGGTTGGGTGGAAAGTGTTAAGTGGAGCAGGGGTTGCTTAGGCGTTGTTCGGTGATGTTCGAGTTGGGTGGAATTGTCCGAGTGGGTGTGACTTTTCCTTCGGAGCTTCTTACAGATTTTGACCGCGTAATCAGAGATATGGGCTATCGGAGCCGTTCAAAGGCGATTCATGACACGGTGTATGCTTTTGTTAATGAACGGAAGTGGCTTGCGGAGGTGAGAGGAACGATGGCAGGTTCGATCACTATGGTGTATAATCATGAGGTACGAGGGTTAGAGTCGGATTTGACGGATACCCAGCATCGTTTCGAGTCGATAGTCTGTGCGTCGATGCATGTGCATTTGAGCGAGGAGAAGTGTCTCGAGACGATTGCGGTCAGAGGTGAGGCTGAGAAGATAAAGCATCTGGTGGAAAGACTGAAGGCGAGGAGAGGTGTAGAAGAGGTCCGATTGAACCTGTTCTCGTTGTGAGATTCGACAGCGTCGAAAGCTAACGGCTCTTGTGGATCTGAGTTAAGCGTCTCGCCTCGTCGTATAGAACGACGAAATTGTCTTTGGTGTCTCTGCTGCAGTCGATGGGTATCAGTTTGAAGGGCTTGTCTATTCTAGGAGGCTTTCTAGGCTTTTGGGCTCTGTAGCAGAACAGCAGTACGTTTTTTATGTTGCGGCGTGAGATGGTTTTGCACTGTTCCAAAGTTTTGGTCAGGATGAACTCGAGGTTCGCTGCTTGTATGCTGTTCTTTGGAGGCAGTGTTTTTCTTCCGAACTTGAACTCGTTCCGGTGTTCTTCTGCGAATCTCTTCCAGTGTCCGCGGTATTTCTTGTCCCAGTGCGTCAGATACCATGAGAATATCTCGTGGCGCAGCTTCTGGGACTTTTCGAGAGGGATCTTCCTCTTGCCCCGTTGGCGGGCGTCCCACGTGGTGTCTATGAGATAGACGTTTTTCGCGGACACCATTATGGCGTCGAACTCGCCGAATGCTGAGCCTTCTTTTCCGTGGTGTTTTCCGAAGCTCGGGCGATAGAACGTGAGGCATTTTGAAAGGGCGGTTTTGTCGTGGAATCTGCCTAGAATCTTCGAGGTATGTTGCTTCAGGGTCCATAGGGTGAAAGAATCTTCGCCGTATCCGTAGATTTTGCTCATTGAATCACATCATTGTGCGTTTCTTCTTTTTAGTTGTCCTTTTCAGTGTTGTGAATTCTGAATCCATGCCTGACTGCAGCTCACAGAATCATGGTTTCGCTTGAAGGCACGTCGGGCCGCGGCCTTGAGCGCCGGATAGGTTAATAACGCGTTGCGTACAGCTTCTAGACTTGCGAGGCGATTTGCCGTGTTTGAGTTGGGCGCGATACGTCTTCGACCCATGGAAAAAGAGGACTTGAAGCTACTGCATGAGTGGGAGAATGATTTTGAGCTCATCATGTACTCGAGAAGCAAGCCTATCAGTTTTGTGAGCATGGCTCAACTGGAGAAGCAGTATGAGGAGTGGATGAAAGATGAGAAAGAACTCCATTTTATTGTCGAGCTCGCGGGCTCCAAAGAAGCTATTGGAATTGCTCGACTGAGACGCGAAGATTGGGGAAACGTGAGAACCGCAAACGTCGGAACCTACATCGGTAAGAAGCAGTATTGGAACAAAGGGCTGGGCAAACAAATCACTGTAGCCTTGCTGGAGATAGCTTTCCACCAACTGAACATGGAGCGCTGCGAAGCTTGGAGCGTCGAGTACAACCACCGTGCTCACAGGTCACTCGAGGCATGTGGCTTCAAGAAGGGCATGGTGGTGAGGCATGCGGCTTTCGTTAACGGACGAAAATGGAACGGGTGCTACTTCGACATTCTCCGAGACGAGTACCTCAACATCCGGATGGACCTGCTGAAACAAACATTAGGCGACCGCGTAGACGAGTACCTCCAGAAATACTGCACAATCGCGGAGAACTGAGCGTGCGCCAGAAAGAGGGGTGCTAGCGACGTCGCATCGCCGCAGCTTCTAAGGCGACAACGCCTGGCAGTTTTTCGCCCATCAGAAACTCGATTAACGCCCCACCCGCAGTGCTTACGTAGCCCATCTTCGTCTCCAGGCCCAGCTGTTCGACGGCTGCGACGGTGTGCCCGCCTCCTACCAAGGAGAACGCCTTCGATTTCGCGACGGTTTCTAGGACGCGCTTCGTCCCCTTGAGGAATTCCTTGTTCTCGTAGATGCCCATCGGTCCGCTTATGACGATGGACTTGGCTCTGCCTATTATCCCGCTGTACTCTCCTATTGTCTTCTCTCCGATGTCGCAGATGGCATAGTCCGTGGGCAGTTCTCTCACTGCTATCTCCTTGCGTTTGCCGTTCACATCGACAGCCAAGTCTGACGGGATCTTGATGCGGTCAGGATATTTCTTCACGAGTTCCCTGATGCCGGATACGAAGCCTGTTAGCTCTTTCTTCTGAAGGAACTCCACGTTCGGCCTTCCAAGGTCAAAGTCGTTAGCAGCGAGGAAGAGATGTCCAGCGACTCCTCCCGTCAAAACCTCGTCTGCGATGCCGTTGTCCAACACGTGCTTGGAGATTCTTAGGGCATCGTCTGCCTTCGCGCCGCCGATGATGTACACGCAGGGCTTTTCTGGCGTTTCGAGGGCTCGGCTGAGCGCGGTGAGCTCCCGCTCCATGATGCGTCCCGCGACGCTGGGCAGCACGGCGGTGAAGCCGACGATGGACACGTGGGCTCGGTGAGCGGCGGCGAACGCATCGTTGACAAAGACGTCCGCTAAGGGTGCCAAGGACTTGACGAACGCGGTGTTCGCATGGGCGTCCGGTGTTCCTTTCTTCTGCTCGTCAGCGAAGGTTCTGACGTTCTCTAAGACCAGAACCTCGCCGCTCTTCAGTTCCCGCACGGCCTTCTTTGCCCTCTCGCCGAACAGGTCGTCACTGTACTTGACAGGTGTTTCTAGGATCCTGCCCAGAATCTCGGCATGCTGCTTCATCGGGACGAAGTCTGGGTCTCCAGGTCGTCCCTGATGGGCCAGTACCACGACTTTGGCGCCTCGCTGAGCGAGGTCTCGGATGGTAGTCTCTCCGTGAGCCCGAATCCGCACCTCTTCGAGAATCTTCTTCGTGTGCGGGTCGACTGGCGAGTTGAAGTCCACTCTCACCAAGGCAGTTTTGTTCTTGAAGTCGAAGTCGTCAATCGTCATGAACTCGGGCATTCTCTTCCACTACCCTAAAAAAGGAGGCAGGAGCCTCTGCAGACGGTTCGTGCGGGTCTTTTAGAGGCCAGCTTTCTTGCCTACACGCTCGATGAGCTCGGTCATTCGGCAGGAGAAGCCCCACTCGTTGTCGTACCAAGCGAGCACTTTGGCCAAGTCGCCGTCGATTACCATCGTCGACTGCGCGTCGATTACAGCTGAGTATGGGTTGTGGTTGAAGTCAACAGACACGAGGGGTTCTTCGGTGTAGTCCATTATTCCTTTGAGCGGTCCGTTTGCGGCTGCTTTGAAGGCGGCGTTGATCTCGCCCGCCGTGGTCTTCTTGTCCAAGACGGCTGTGAGGTCCACTATCGACACGTTTGGCACGGGTACTCTCAACGCCAGTCCGTTCAACTTTCCCGAAAGGTCCGTGAGCACGTGTCCGACAGCGACAGCTGCACCAGTTGTCGTGGGTATTATTGAGATTGCCCCGGCTCTGGCTCTGCGGAGGTCGCTGTGAACCAGGTCCTGTATCCTTTGGTCGTTAGTGTAGGCGTGGGCAGTCGTCATGAGCGCCTTCTTCAACCCGAAATGCTCATGGAGTACTTTGGCAACTGGGGCGACGCAGTTGGTCGTGCACGAGGCGTTCGAGAGAATATTGTGATTGTCATGACTGTACTTGTCGTCATTCACGCCCAAGACTATTGTGATGTCGGGGTTCTTCGCAGGAGCCGAGATCAGCACTTTCTTGGCTCCTGCCTGCAGGTGCATTGAGGCTTTCTCCCTGTCTGTGAACAGCCCGGTGGACTCGACGGCTAAGTAGACGCCCAAGTCATTCCACGGCAGTTTGCTTGGGTCTCTCTCGGACAGCACCTTGATCGGTTTGCCGTTTACGATGAGGCTGTGGTCTTCTGCCTTGACTTCGAAGGGTGGATGTCCATGCACCGAGTCGTACTTTAGCAGGTGTGCCAGCGTCTTGGCGGGGGCAAGGTCGTTGATGGCTACGAAGTCTATCTGTGCTTTTCTCTCTGTCGCGGCTCTGAAGAGTAGTCGGCCGATTCTGCCGAACCCGTTAATCGCGACTTTTATAGGCATTCCAAATCACCAATGTTTCATGATTTGTCAATACTTTAAAGACATTTCCATATTAATTTTCCTATGCTGAATGGTTCGAAGAGGGAAGGTGGGTGTTCAGCGCAGTCTCATCAGAGCCATCTCCGCGGCGAGCACCATGGGCTCCCACGTTTCGCAGAGGGGAGGCGCGTAAGCCGTGTCGGCCTTCGCCAGTTCTCGCAACGTCATCTGTTTCTGAATGGCGAACGAGAGGGCGTTGATGCGTTGAGTAGCCTCTTCGCCGCCGATTATCTGAGCGCCGATTATCTGCTGCGACTCTTTTTCGGCTATGAGCTTGACTTTGATCGGTTTGGCGCCTGGGTAGTAGTCAGCTCTCGTCTTCGAGGTGATGGTTCCTGCTACGGTTTCGATGCCCTCTCTCTTGGCAAAGAACTCCGTGAGGCCGGTCACGCCGATTTGGGTGTCGAAGAGCTGTGTGACTGCTGAGCCCAGCACGCCTGTAAATAAGGCGTATCCGCCTGCGGCGTTGATTCCCGCGACTTTTCCGTGGCGGACGGCCACTGTGCCGAGTTGCGGGCAGGCTGGCTTCTTGGTGACGATGTTGATGCTTTCTGCGCAGTCACCTGCGGCATAGACGTCTTTGATATTGGTTTCCATGCGTGCGTTGGTTTTTATCGCCTTTGCTTCGCCTATGGCTATGCCTGCTTTGGATGCGATTTCAGTGTTCGCTCGGACTCCGGTCGCGACGACCACGATGTCTGCGGGGATGTGTTCGCCTGACACTGAAATCCCTGTGGTCTTTGCTGTTCCGAGGATTTCTTCGACGCCTTTTCCGACGATTATCTTTAGCCCTCGTTGTTCAAGCATTTCGTGGACGAGTTTTGCCATTTCGGCGTCTAGCATGACTGGCAGGACTTGGGGTAGAAGTTCTACGACAGTGGTGTTGAGGTCTCTCTCCTTTAGGGCGATGGCGGTTTCCAAGCCGATGAGTCCTGCGCCTATGACGGCGGCGTTCTTGGCTCCGTCTTTGATTGCCTGGTCGATTTGCTGGCCGTCTTCTATGGTGCGCAGCGAGCACACGCCTTGTTTTTCCTTGCCCTTGATCGGCGGGATGAAGGAGGAGGCTCCGGCTGTGATGATTAGGCTGTCGTACGAGATGGTTTCAGTCATGCCTGACTTGTCCGTCGTGTCCACTGTCTTGTTCGTAGGGTTGACGCCTGTGACCGTGGTCTCGGTTTTCAGGTTGAGCTTCATCATTTGGTAGTAGCTTTGGGAGAAGACTATGAGGTCGTGGAAGCTTGCGATGTGTCCGCCCAAGACGAAGGGCAGGCCGCAGCGGGAGTAGCCCGTGTACCGTTCTTTGGTTAGGAGGGTGATTTCAGCGGTTCGGTCGGTTTTTCGGGCTGCGGCGGCGGCGTCGACGCCTGCGGCGTGGGCCCCTATGACTAGGATTTTCTTGGGCATCGATTAGCCTTCTTTCAGGGTTTTGTGCCATTCGACGGCTTGGGTGTAGTCCATTGTGTTCTTCAGTTCATCCATGTTCGTTGGGGCTATGATGAGAAGCCAGCCTTGGGTGTAGGGGTCTTCGTTGAGGAGTTCAGGGCGGCTCTGCACTTCTGGGTTTATCTGTTCGATCGTGCCGCTGATGGGGGCGATGAGGTCGGAGACGGCTTTGACTGATTCCACCGTGCCGTAGGGCTCATTCTGTTTTATGGTGTCGCCTTGGCCTGGGAGTTCGACGTAAACAATTTCGCGGAGTTGTTTCTGCGCAAAGTCTGTGATGCCGACGCGGGCTTTGTCGCCTTCGATCTTAACCCACTCGTATTCCTTTGTGTAGTGTAGTCCTTCTGGGACTTCGACATCGTTTACCTTTACCATGTTTGTTTCACCTCTATATTGGGGTACTTGTAGTGGCGTGGTGTTTTAAAAGATTGTCTATGCTGCGCTTGTAACACGTTCAGGTACGTGTGCGTGTCGCGTAGATGCAGTATTCCCGGGTACCTTGCTCGTGTGAATTCTAGGTTTGAAGACCGGTGTAGATTGAACCGTCAGGTTTTTAGGCACGTGGACAGTTAGTGGGCAGCGACTGGTGAGTTGTGTGAGTTTCGCGGTTGAGGCTGAAAACCTCGTCAAGCTCTTTGGCAGCATCAAAGCCCTGGACGAGTTGAGCTTCAGCATTAA
>CAYNAW010000010.1:0-4545 GCA_964395545.1 uncultured Candidatus Bathyarchaeia archaeon
CCCGTCCACGTCCTCCACATACCCCCCGGCAGACACGCAGTCCACCACCTCCACAATGCGCGCCCCCACGGCGGGCCCCACCACCCCGTCAAAACGCGCCTCCCGCTTCAACCGCGCAAAGCTCACCAGCGGCAAACACCCAGCCACGATCAGCCTCGTGCCCTTCGGCACGGCCTTTAGCAAGTGTAGCATTCGGTTCTCAGTCGGAGCCTTCACCGCACACGTGTTATACACGACGACCTCGGCACTTTCAAGATCGCCCGTAATCACGTGCCCGGCCCGCGCGAGGCACCCGGCCAGCACTTCGGCGTCAGCCAAGCTCGCGGAGCACCCGAATCCCTTTACGTAAACTCGCAACGCGGCATCATCATTCAAAATATACAAGTTCAAGTCATTAATAAACCGGTAAACACTTTCGCCGACAGTCTCATTTACATGAAAACGAACAGGCGTCAGAGCAAAGCTTAAAAAGACATGCACCAACATGTTCACAGCATATTTGTAGCATATTATATACAGATATAACCAAAACCCGGCTATGGCATGTTACTACCACCGAAGGGAGGAGGCACTAAAAACGAAACTCATCACGTTATATCTTCCCGAACCGTACATCAGAGCCTTGGACCGACTCGTCGTAGAACAGTTTTATCCCAACCGCGCCGAGGCCATCCGCGTGGCCATCCGCGACATGCTATCAACCGAAGTCTGGGGAAGAGGACAAGATGCTTGGAGAAAAACCAACTAGCAAAGCCTTGCAACCCGCTTGGCAGGGCACGCGGAGACCAGCGGACAGCGTAGAGAAACACGAGCGACTCAAGGTGGCCGTCGTCGGCATCGGCGGCGCAGGCAACCACACCGTCACCCACCTGGCAAAGACCGGGATCAAGGGAGCCTGCACCATCGCCGTCAACACGGACCTGCTCGACCTCTCAAAGTCACAAGCAGACCAGAAGATGCTAATCGGCGAGAAATCAACCCGCGGCGTAGGCACGAACGGAAAATCGCTGTTGGGAAAAGCCGCTGCCAAAGAGTCCAGAGAACGCGTAGGAAAACTCCTAGCAAGCATGGACATTGTCTTAATCACAGCCGGCCTCGGCGGCGGAACCGGAGTCGGCGCGGCACCGATCATCGCAGAAATCGCAAAAGGAGAAGGCGTCGCAACTATCGGAGTCGTCACGAAGCCTCACCGACACGAAAAGAGCCGCGTCAAAGCGGCGTCCCGCGCGATTACGAAGCTCCGCCGAACCTGCGACACGCTGATCGTGATAGACAGCCAGAAGCTCCTGGAAACGACACCTAGACTGCCGCCGGACGGTGTCTTCAGAGTCGCAGATCAAGTCGCGGCAAACACGATCAAAGTACTCGTGGAAACGATCACCACACCTGACCCCGCCAGCCCCGACGTCAATCACTTCAAGACTCTGCTACAACACGGCAGAACCGCAGTGGTAGGACTAGGAGAATCAGACGCACTGAACCGTGCTGAAGAAGCCGTTCGAAACGCGCTGAACAGCCCGATGCTGGGCACAGACCGCACCAAGGCCACAGGCGCCCTCGTCCACGTGAAAGCCGACGCCCACCGGCCCCCGGAAGAAACCGATCGGATAGAGGAGATCGTCGCAGGAACCCTCAGCGACAGCGCCCACGTGGTCCGAGGCATCCACATCGACCCCGACCTGCAGGGAAAGATGAGAATAACCCTCGTCGTGACCGGAATCACCCGGCCCAACGCCGCGAGCCGGCTAGGGTCGCTGGCACCGCAGCTGTTCAACCTCGAACCCCGCAGCGAATCAGAAAAGCCGCTGCCGCTCAATCTCGACTTGTACCAGTTGGAAGACTTCTAACCGCGACTCTTAACCCAACTTCTTTCTCACTCGCAAGAACTCTCGCTCCAACCGCATCCCCCACGTGATCGACCTGCCGAAAGGCGTCACAGCCCCGGTCCTGATCGCCTCAACAACACGGTCCACGTTCTTCTCGGCGTCAACAACGGAGTACGCCATCCCGACCTCACGAGCACAATGCGCATCGCTTCCCCCGGTCTGCGGAAGACCCAGCTGCGCCGCGACCGCCAGATTCTTCCGCACCGAATACGCGAAAGGTACCGCAGAGGCATTGACCACTTCGACGGCATCAAACCCGCGGCCGATTGCGCGGCCCGACACTCCTTTGAGAAAGGCGGTGGGATGGGCGATTATAGCTAGCCCGCCTGCCGCATGAATCTGGTCAACAGTGGCCGCAAAAGACTGCCCAGCCTGAAGGTTTTCGTTCACGTTGATGGCGAGAACGTGACCTTGACTCGTCGATACTTCGACCCCGGGTATTACCAAGAGGCCTCGAATCTTTGAAAACTCCGCCAGTCCGCTCACGGTATCATGGTCGGTGATGGCGACTCCGTCGAGCCCCCGCTCTTTGGCGTAGAAGACGAGTTCCTTCGGCGTGATGTGAGCATCGTCAGAATAGTGCGTGTGAACGTGCATGTCTAGTTTTAGGGGCAACGAGTGTTCACTTTATTCTGCTGCCCGCGTTGACGGCTTTATCGGGCAGGAGTATGGAGACCCCTCGGTCGTCTTCGGCGGCCAGAATCATCACCTCAGAGTCCAAGTTGAAGATGCGTTTTGGCTGCAGATTCACCAGCACCGCGATGTTGCTGCCCTCCAGCTGTTCGGGCTTATAGTAGTGCGCGATGCCTGCCACGGCTTGCTTGATCACTCCGCCGCCGATGTCAATTTTCAGCTTCAGAAGATTCTTGGACTGAGGCACGTTCTCGGCCTTGATGATCTTGCCCACGCGCAGATCGAGTTTGGAAAATTCCTCAAACGTTATGAAAGACACACCTTCCTGGGTTTTTGCCAACTTGTCCTGCAACTCCTCACCGCTTGCCTCTACCTTGCTGAATAGCGGTGTCGCCTTGTTAATCTTGTGCCCCGAGGGTAAAGGTTGTGTTGCCTCGCTCCATCGGGGAGGACCAGTCTCCGGCACATTGATGAGCGTCGAAAGCCGCTGGGCCGTGAACGGAATGAACGGCGCCAGGATCACTGCCAGAGTCTTGACGAGTTGGGCAGCCACATAGAGTGTCTTAGCAGCTTCCTGCGGGTCGCTCTTCACCAGAACCCACGGCTGTTTGTCGTTGAGATACTTGTTCCCCACGCGGCTAATCGCGAGAACGCTCTTCAACGCCGCTTGCAACCGGCAATCGTCCAAATGCTGCGCGGCCTTGGCCACGTGTCGTTCCACCGACTTGAGAACGCGTCGGTCCTCGGCGTCGAGTTTGTCTGCCTCAGGGATCGCGCTCTCAAAGTGCTGGTTGATGAACGTCAGCGTGCGGTGGATGAAGTTGCCCAACGTGTCGTTCAGGTCAGCGTTCACCTTTTCCAAGAAGAGGTCCCACGAGAAATTCGTGTCTTTGGCTTCGGGCCGGGTGGAGATGAGGAAGTAGCGCCAGTAGTCTGCGGGAAACAGCGCTAACGCTTCGTCGATCCAGATGCCGACTTTGTGGCTCTTCGAGAACCGTTCACCTTTGAACTGCAGGAACTCGGTGGAGGGAACATTCCACGGCAGGGTGTAGCCTTCATCGGCGGCGAGGAGCAAGGCGGGGAGGATAATCGTGTGAAACGGAATGTTGTCCTTGCCGATGAAGTACAAGGTCCGCGTGTCCGGGGCAAGCCAGAACTCTCGCCATCGCGCCTCCTCGCCCCGACTGCGAAAATACTCGATCGTGGCCGAAATGTAGCCGAGGACGGCTTCAACCCACACGTAAATGGTCTTGTCTTCAGCCCCGGGGAACGGCGCCGGAATGCCCCACTTGTTGTCCCGCGTAATCGCCCGCGGCTTCAGCCCCTCGGCGATGATGCTCAGGCTGAACTGCCTCGCGTTCGCAGGCAGGCGCTTGTTGGTTTCTATGAAAGCGCGAAGCTGATCAGCGAAGCGGGGCAGGTCAAAGTACCAGTGCCGGACTCGCCGGATCTCCGGCGTGGACTTGCAGATGGCACAGTACGGATTGACGAGCTTTGCCGGCTCGAGCAACCGTCCACACTTGTCACACTGGTCGCCTCGGGCGCCGTCACCGCCGCAGAAGGGGCAGAGGCCTTCCACAAACCGGTCAGGCAAGAATCGACGGCAGTTCGGACAGAAGGGAAGCTCAGTCTCTTCGGCAAAGACATACCCTCGCGCGTAGATTCGCGAAAACAGGTGGGTGACAAACTCCTTATGCACCGGACTCTCAGTCCTCGTGTAGTTGTCGAAGGAGATCCCCCAGCGCTGCCAAAGGTCCACCACCTTCGCATGGTTCTTGTCCGTAAGCTGCTTCGGCGGCACGCCTAACCGGACCGCCTCGACTTCCACAGGTGTCCCATGCTCATCAGAGCCGCTCACAAAAACAACGTCGTCTCCCTTTGAACGGTAATAACGCGCCGCGACGTCCGCCGAGAGAATCGACCCTATCAACGTGCCTAAATGCGGAGTGTAGTTGATGTAAGGCCACGCACATGTGACCACGACTTTGCCGAGCGCCCTGCACCTCCACGCGGTTACCTACTCATC
>CAYNAW010000010.1:4645-35815 GCA_964395545.1 uncultured Candidatus Bathyarchaeia archaeon
AGCGACAGCATCGTAACGGCAATCAGAACTAAAGCAATTCGTTTCAAGATTTCACCAGTTCAGTGTGTTCTATGCTTTTTCTATTTAAAACTTGTTAAGAGACACATCGAATCGTGCATGGAGGGCGCAGATCCGGACGCACGCTCTCTCGACTTAGGCGATCGCTGTGCCGGCTGCGCCCGCGAGAGCTTTGCCTGCCTCGTCAAGCGACGCGATTATTGCCTTTTTCCCTCCTGCTTCTAGGAATCGTATCGCGGCTTCCACTTTGGGAGCCATACTGCCCGGGGCAAATTGGCCGTCTCTCAAGTGGCGCTTGGCTTCAGCTATCGTCATCGTGCTCAGGGCCGTTTGATCGGGCTGTCCATAGTTGAGGAAAACTTGGCTGACATCGGTGAGCAACAGGAGAACTTCGGCGCCGATGTTGGTGGCGAATATCTGGCCCGCCAGGTCCTTGTCGATCACGGCCACGGTGCCCGCTAAGCGTCCATCATCTCCGGTTATCACCGGGATTCCGCCGCCGCCCACGGCGATGACGACGGCGCCGCTTTCAAACAACGTTCGGATGGTGCTCCGCTCAACAATTTCCTTCGGGTAGGGGGAGGGCACCACGCGTCGGTAGCCCCGCCCGCTGTCCTCAACCATGATCCATCTTTTTTCCTTTTTCAGCCGTTCAGCTTCAGACGCCGAATAGAACGGACCGATGGGCTTTGTCGGATGCGTAAAAGCGTCGTCCTTCGGGTCGACTACCGTCTGCGTCACCACCGAGACCACCGGCCGGTCCACTCCGACCCTGTTCAGTTCGTTCCCCATCGACTGCTGCAACATGTACCCAATCATGCCCTGACTCTGGGCTCCGCAGACGTCCAACGGCATGGGAGGCAGAACGTCTTTCGCAAGCTCATTCTTGAGAAGAATGTCACCCACTTGGGGCCCGTTTCCATGGGTGATCGCGATTTGATAACCGTCCTGAATCAGCTTCACCAGATGCTCACACGTCTTCTGCACGTTTTCAAACTGCTCTTCAGCCGTTCCCCTCTCTCGGTGCTTCGAAATCGCGTTGCCACCGAGGGCTACCAAGACTTTGCGATTCATTCAACCACCAGCCGTTGCCAAGAAGGATAGATAGGAAAGAGAATCAGTCGCGTTTTAAAGCCTTTTCGACACCCTCCAAACCTCCGCGCCCGCAGGAACACATAGCTGCCACCCTTCTTCAATACATAGGCACAACCATGCAGTGTCAGTTAAGCCTAATAGCCAAAGGCTGCACTCATAACTGGGGAATCTCGCGTGGCTACGCTTGACAAAATCAGGAAACGCGACGGTAGACTCGTCGAGTTCGACTCGCAGAAAATCGCCGAGGCCATACAGAAAGCCGCAGAGGCCGTCGGGGAGAAAGACGAGACCCTTGCCTCCACACTGGCCGGACAGGTCGTAAGGCAACTGGAAGGACAACTGAAGCATGGAGAAGTACCGAGCGTGGAAGCGGTTCAGGACCTGGTCGAAAAGACGCTCATCGAAAACGGACAAGCCATCATCGCGAAGGCGTACATTCTGTATCGGCAGAAGCGAACGCAGATCCGACGAATGAAAACCCTGCTGGGCGTAGTCGATGAGCTCAAGCTTCCGCTCAACGCGATCGTCGTACTGGAACGAAGGTACCTCAGAAAAGACGAGAAGGGCAAGGTGGTCGAGACGACCAGCCAGATGTTCAGGCGCATTGCCAAATGCATCGCGGACGTGGAAAAACAGCACGGCAAAAGCAGCGCCGAGGCCGCCAGGATTGAGGACGAGTTCTACAAGATCATGACACGCTTGGAGTTCATCCCGAACTCCCCCACACTCATGAACGCCGGGACCATGTTCAAACAGCTGAGCGCGTGCTTCGTCCTGCCCGTGGAGGACTCGATCGACGGCATCTTTGACACGTTGAAAGCCGCAGCGATAATCCACAAGACCGGAGGCGGAACGGGATTCTCGTTCTCTCGACTCCGACCAAAAGGCGACGTCGTGAAAACCACCGGCGGCATCGCATCAGGAGCCATATCGTTCGCCAGAATCTACGACACAGCCACCGAAGTCATGAAGCAGGGCGGACGCCGCAGAGGAGCCAACATGGGCATACTCAGAGTTGACCACCCAGAAATAATGGACTTCATCGTGGCCAAAGAAAAGGAAGGAGTCCTGCGGAACTTCAACCTCTCGGTGGCAGTCACGAACAAATTCATGAAAGCCGTCGAAGAAGACGGAGATTTCAATCTCGCGAACCCGCGAAACGGCGAAGTCGCTGAGACGCTGAAGGCGCGGGCAATATGGAACTTGATGGTGATGATGGCGTGGAAGAACGGGGAACCCGGCATCATATTCTTAGACACGATAAACAAACAGAACCCAACACCCCACGTGGGACCGATCGAAGCCACCAACCCGTGCGGCGAGCAGCCGCTCTTGCCGTACGAGTCATGCAATCTAGGCAGCATCGACGTGAGCAGATTCGTGTCAGAAGACGGCCAGGTAGACTGGGATAGACTGCGAGACACTGTGCGGCTGGCCGTCAGGTTCTTAGACAACGTCATAGACGCCAACGTGTACACGATGACTGAGATCGAGAAGATGACCAAGGGCAACAGGAAAATCGGGCTAGGAATCATGGGCTTCGCCGACCTGCTCATCAAGATCGGCATCAGATACGATACGGAGGAAGGGTTGAAGGCCGGCGAGGACCTCATGGAATTCATAAACACCGAAGCGAGGAAAATGAGTGCCGAACTCGGCGAAGAGAAGGGAAGCTTCACGAACTTTCGAGGAAGCATCTACGAAAAACAGTTCACGGCCATGCGAAATGCCACCGTCACAACCCTCGCCCCCACGGGCACGATCAGCATCATCGCAGGCTGTTCACAAGGCATCGAACCCATCTTTGCCATAGTATACGTGAGAGAAGTGGCGGAAAGCCTAGGAAGAAGCCTTGTAGAAGTCAATCCCTTATTCGAAAGCATAGCCCTGAAGGAAGGGTTCTACGAAGAAGAACTGATGAAGAACATCGCCAAAAAGACGTCGATCCAAGATGTCGGAGAAATCCCTGAACGAACCAGAAAGGTGTTTGTGGTCGCCCACGACATCAATGCCGAATGGCACGTCCGCATGCAAGCCGCATTCCAGAAGCACGTGGATAACGCGGTTTCAAAGACCATCAACTTCCCGAACAAGGCAACACCCGACGACATCGACAAGGCGTACTGGCTGGCGTACAAGTTAGGATGCAAAGGCGTCACAGTCTACCGCTACGGCAGTCGCGAACGACAGGTCCTGAGATCGGTCGAAAGCGAGGGAACGCTGGCAGACTTCAGTTTGGAATGCCCTACGTGTGCATAACGCACAACCAATCGCACTCGATATCGGAAATCGACCTCACGATTCTCTTTCCGTTCTCATCCCTGCCTAGCCGCAACTCCGACACAGATACCATCAACGAGAACGGAGAACCGGTATCACCGCGTCGCCTCAGGCCAAGGATAGACCTCCAAGAGAGGACAAGCCCGCCCTGACGCCTGTACACGTGTAAGAGGGCCTTCTTCCAATTTGAAACACCCCTAAAGGAATTCAACGTTTCCAAATGCGATTGCTTTGCTACCTGTTCATCGGTATCCAGAGTCAATGTCGCAAGTAACTAGCGGGAGGATGTGCATCAGAGCTCTTGATTCCAGAATCTGACTACAAATTCGCAATGCTTTAATGGAATTTTCGTCGTCTTAGATTATCAGGTTACCGTATGGACACGAATGTGAGTCCCTCGGCAATAAGTGTCGTCCTGCTTCTGATGGCAGCGGCCTCCCTATGCGTCATGCTCAGTCTAAACCAGATAAACTACATCGTACATGGCGACTTGTACAACTACGGGCTGCAGTTCAGCTATCGATGGGCGATGCCGTACTGGATTCTCTCCGGCGCCGTGTTCGGGCTTTCTTGGACCAACATCACCATCGCGATAGTCGTTACAGTATACCTTTTCAGAAAGAGTCGAAAACAAGGTGCACCCACGGCCTCTGACTATGAAACTGAGAGGACCGATGCCGCAGACCAGTTTGAGGTTGATAAGGAGCAGAGAAAGATGAGTGAATTTCTCCGGCGTGAAAAAGGGATAGCAGTGCCCCGGGAGGATAACGCAAGCCAGGAGGTCATCAAAGAAGCGGTCGTGCTGGTGGAGGAGAAAGCTGATGCTCCCAAGCAGCAACAGCAGGTGACCGCTCAAGCAACAGTGGCAGGTGCACGGAAAACGGAAGCTCCGGAGCCGCAGCTTATCGCGCAAGAGGCTGATAAAGAGAAACAGCCTACCCAGTAGAACGTTGTGCATGAGTCAATTCTATTACTAATAATTATTGTCCCTTCATAACGTTAAATTGCCACGTCTGCTAGGTTCTTCTGAGGGATGGTATTGACCTCGAAGAAAGCATTAACGGTCTGGGTATTCGTGGTTTTTGCGTTCATAGCTGTTTTCAGCGTCTTGCACGCGTGGTTCCTCTGGCAGATTCAAAACGTTGCCCTAGTCACGGTCTTTTCGTTTCCAGTTGAAATCACAAACTACTTCATCGCAACTTTGATGATCGCTTTCGTGACGATCGGAGCAGTCTGCTATGCGGTTTTCAGCAGTGAGCAGTTGGAGATGCCGCTGTATCGGCTCAGAAGGGACTTTGAGGAGAAGTTAGATGCGAAGAGCGAAGAAATCAAGGGCTCTACTGACGAGGCGCTGACGAAGCTGAGTCTGAAGAGCTTCCAGGTGAAGGACAACTTGCATGAGCTGCAGAACGGGTTTGGACTGTTAGAGAACAAGTTGAAAGAAGGCTTCGAGAAGCACGAGAAAATTCTGAACACATACCAAGAAAAGACGCTGGAAATGGGGCGCAAGATTGACAGTTTTCAGAGCGTTCACAAGGAGTTGGCACAGCTAGAGAAGCGATTAGATGCTCTAGCGGCGTTGGAGAAGAACGTGAAGACCATTCAGGGAGTCGTTGAGAGATTGGACTTTGTCCCCGAACCTTTCCTCTGCAGTAGTGACGACGTGGCCAGGCTGGAAGGGAAAATGTTGAAAACGGGCACCGTCCGTCTGCTAAAGTCGAACGGGATTAACAAAGTTGAGGATTTGTTGTTGAAGAGCCCAGTTGAGATCGCGCTTACTGACGTCATGTCCGAGAGCGAGGCGAAGAACCTGCAAAGTGTCTTGCAGTTGTTGATGATCCCCGGAGTTGGGCATGATGATGCGGTGCTTCTGTTGAAGAGCGGCGTGAATTCTAGGCAAGAGCTGGCGGCTCAAGATACTCTCGGCCTGGGTGCTAGGTTGTCCAAAGTCGCTGAGCTCTACGTCAAAGAGGGGAAGATTAAGGAGAACGATAGGCCTACGCTGGAAGAGATTGCCTCGTGGATTAAGCTGGCCAAGGCATTTTGAGTTCGTAGATTACCTCCGCCGTCTCTCGTGCTCTGTGACCCACCGGGCTTCCCTTTCGCCTCTCTTATTAATCGTGTGCTCTTTTTTGAAGATCGGCACCTCTCTCTTATAGCGTTCAACGGCTTCCTGTAATGTTGGGAATACCGCGCCTCGGTGGGTTCCTGCGACGAGGACGTAGACTAGGTCTTCGCCTGGTTTGAAGGTTCCTATGAGGTGGTGAATCTGGACATCTGTAATCCCTGATCGTTTCCTGAGGTCGTCGCGAATGTTGTGCAGGGTCGTGTTGGCTTGCTCCTCGAAGGCTTCGAGCTCAAGTTTCGTGACTTTCCTATCTTGAGTTTCTCCTCGGACTGTGCCGATGAAGAGGGTGACGGCTCCTGTTCTGCGGTAGTTCTTGCTTTGTCTCGTGTTCTTGATGATTTGAGCCAATGTAATCGTGCCTTTCTTGTGTATGGCTGCTTTGGTTTTGGCGGGCATAGTGATTCCGTGTTGTCTTGGTGTGCTTGTCTCTTGAAAGGTTTGCTGTACGGTAGCTGGTGCATGTTGCCTCGTGCATTGGGAATAGGAAGCTGGCTGTCACAAAATTATTAGTGCAACTTGAACCAATAGTGAGTATACATGTCCGGGTAAGTGGAGAAAGTGAGTGCCTCGCAGTATGAGTTGTTAAAATGTGATAGGTGTGACAAGACACTGGGTTATATATCCGTATCAGTCAAGATATTTCCCCCAGAACCATGGATTCACCTGGTAGCAGGTGGCCCAACTAAAAAAATCGAAAAAGCGACTCTTTGCGAACAGTGTTTCTTGAGAACCAAAGCCAACAGTGCCAAACACTGATAACGTGCGCGTGCCCGAAATGCGAATCGGGGTTGTCCTAAGAGATGCGCGCTCACGTTAGATTTATTATGGCTGTTCCTATACCAACTACGATGTGAATCCCAATCCAAACCCAAGTCGTTGGGAATCAACTCGGGAATCAATAGGCTGTCTAAAGGCCTATCTTCCCCAGTTGCATGGGGCTGTCGGCTAGCTTGGTCTAGGCTATGAGACTTGGGCTCTCGTGACCCCGGTTCAAATCCGGGCAGCCCCATCACCTGTGCGTTGTGCTGATTTCTTCTCGGAAGTAAAGAGTTTTATCCCGCTATAATTTACCTTTGCCATGGAAGGATGGTCAGTTGCCCCCGTGGCTATGTAGACTGGGACTGCACAGGTGGAGAAACTACGGAGAAAGCGTTCTCATCGTCTGGAAGGAGCCTGGCCTCATCCCAGGGGCGAAAGCGCAAAGGAGCAAGCGTGTGCTGTCCCGGAGAGAATGCCCTCGTTGCGGAATCAAGCAGAAGCGACTTTTGTCAGAAAGCATCGATGGAACTTTGGCCGCAGCGGGATGGGAAATAGTGGAATAGCTGTCGTGTCTTCTCGGCGCGCTAGTGCTGTGAACGCTTTCCAGTCCTCTTCGTGGGTCTCAGCTTCTTGATGGTGGTGGAGGTTGGGGGCGCCGACTGCATGGACTCGACGAATTCGGTCAGTCGTTCCACGGTTTCGCGGTCCATTCTATGCTCCAATTCACAAGCATCTTGCTCAGCTTTCGCTTCGCTGACTCCAATCATGGCGAGGAACCGCTTCAACGCCTGGTGCCGCTTTTCTAAAGCCCCGGCGAGCGCTCTCCCTTTGGAAGTCAACACGACTCCTCTGTAGCGTGTGTAATTGACGAATTTCTGCTCGTCCAGTTTCTTGATCATGTTGGTTACGCTGGGAGGCTTCACGTTCAAGGTTGCAGCGATGTCGGCCACGCGGGCGTAGCCTTGTTCTTGTATGAGAGTGTAAATTGCTTCGATATAGCCTTCCTCGGCGACGGTTAGCCTGCCTATTCTCGGTGTTTCCATCTCTCTTCCCTAAGAAGTTAGCCTTAGCTAACATTCTTATATTAAGCTAAATCCTTATTTATAAGGCTTCCACAATAAGAAGCGTCAAGTCACTGCGAGGAGGCGAGCTTGGAGCTTCCACTAACAAAGTTGAAAGACGGCGAAAGCGGCACAATAGTCTCCGTCAGCGCCTCACCAGGACGCGGACGCGCCTATGGTCCCCGTTACCATCAGTGGGGATTCAAAAGGAGACTGGAAGACATGGGGCTCACGCCGGGAACACGAGTCACTGTTGTCAAATCCGCTCCCTTCCACGGTCCAGTGGAGCTCAAAGTGAGGGGCGCCCGGATCGTCCTTGGCAGAGGGATTGCAGAGAGGATTCTGGTGAAGGTGTGAAGGTCACGAAGAAAAAGAGGGAGAAAGTCGTCATTGCCCTCGCAGGCAACGCCAACGTTGGAAAATCGGTCATATTCAACCACCTAACGGGGATGCACCAACACATCGGAAACTGGCCTGGAAAGACAGTGGAAAAGGCAGAAGGAACACTCCACTTCAAAGGCTACACCATAGACGTCATCGACCTCCCCGGCATCTACTCGCTCTCCGCTTTTTCTATCGAGGAGTTGGTCACCCGCGAATACATTGCAGTCGAGAATCCCGACTTGGTGATCAACGTCGTCGACGCCTCGGTTCTAGAGCGAAACTTGTTCTTCACGCTGCAACTACTGGAACTTGAGACTCCGATGATTGTGGCCCTGAACCAGATGGACATGGCGAAGAAGAAAGGCATAGAAGTTGACTGCAAAGAGTTGGAGAAAACCCTGGGCGTTCCTGTCATCCCCACCGTCGCACCCAACCATACCGGGATCTACGAGCTACTGGAAGCAGCGATCAACCGAGTCGAAAGAGACGGGGCTGCTCCTCACAAGATCAAGTACGGCGAGGAGGTAGAAGAGAAGATTCTGGAATTGAGCAACGCGGTGGAAGGAATCGCGCTTCCCTACCCCGCTCGATGGGTGGCGATCAAGCTTCTGGAAGGAGACCTGCAGGTTGAAGCCAGAATCCGACGACTGAACCCGAAAATCTTGACGGTCGCGAAGAAGCTGGGAACAGACCTTGAAAAGCTGCACGGCCATTCATGTTCAACCGTGATGACCTCGGCGAGGTACGAGGTGGCGGGATGTATTGCCCGACAGGTTCAAGCGGTAAAATCGCCCGCTGAACTGCCCGCGGCCGAGCGATTGCACCTTCTGACGACACACAGAGTTCTTGGGTATCCGGTAATGGCTGCAGTGATTCTCTCGGTTTTTGTCGCGGTTTTCTTATTTGGCGATCTAACGTCGGGCTGGCTGAACGAGGTTTTCTATGCGTTCAAACCTGTGGTGACGAATGCGCTGGGGACCGGGCTGATCGGGGAGCTAATCTGGGGCGGCTTGGTGGAGGGGCTATTAGCGGGCATAACGGTCGCCCTTCCCTACTTGGTCCCTTTCTACTTCATACTGTACGTCATGGAAGACTCGGGCTATCTCAGCAGAGTGGCCTTCCTGATGGACAATCTGATGCATAAAATCGGACTGCATGGAAAAGCGTTCATCCCGATGATGTTGGGGTTCGGTTGCAATGTCCCTGGCTGTCTAGGATGCCGAATACTGGAGACCGAGCGGGAGCGACTCATCGCGGTCTTCGTTGTCACTCTGGTGCCCTGTGCTGCGACCTCGGTGATAATTTTGGGCCTCGTCGGCGCCTTCGTAGGGATCCAGTGGGCGCTGCTGCTCTACGCGGTGGACTTGGGCATCATCTTCCTGTTGGGGAGAATCGCCTTCAAGGCCTTGCCCGGCGAACCCACAGGGTTGATCATGGAGATGCACGACTACAGAGTGCCACACGCCCCGACCGTGGCAAAGCAGACGTGGTTTCGGGTAGAGGAGTTCATTAAGATGGCGTTTCCTCTGATCATCGCGGGCAGCTTCGTGATCAAGCTTGCGGACATTCTCGGTATGCTGGAACCGATCGCCGATGCCCTCAGTCCGGTCACCGTGGCGTGGCTCGGACTGCCGGCGATCACCGGAATCACCTTGATTTTCGGCGTGCTCAGGAAAGAATTGACGCTGATAATGCTTGCCGCCCTACTGGGCACAACCAACTTCGCTCAAGCCTTGCAACCGATTCAGATGATGGTCTTCACCTTGGTGGCGATGCTCTACATCCCCTGCGTCTCAACGATCGGAGCGCTGGTCAAAGAGCTGGGATGGAGAAAGGCGGCCTACATCACTGTGTTCGAGATAGTCTTTGCCATTGTCATGGGTGGATTGGCATACAGAGTGATGCTGTCCGCAGGCTTCTAAAGGCCCAGTGGGCCAAGCTGGTTAATCAAAAAAGCTAAGTTTCACCGGGTCTTAAGAGATGCCGAGGGTGCACGTGTGAGTTTGCGCCATGAGATCAGGTTTCTGTCAAAGATGGTTGAGGTTGACACCGACTCGGTTTCCAAGAAAGGCTACGAGCAGTGTGCGAACATAATCATCGATGAAGCTCAACGCAGCAAGCTCGACGTAGAGATCATCGACGGAGAAAAGGGCGCGAAAGACGCGATGTATCGCCCAAACGTCATCGTAACCCTCGACGCAGGGTCAGACGTTACTTTGCTGCTGGAGTCTCATTTCGACATCGTGCCACCGGGTCCAGGCTGGACCATGCCCCCGTTCAAGCTCACGGTGGAGGGAGACAAGGCGTTTGGGCGAGGCTCGGCAGACAATAAGGCAGGCATCGCTGCAGCTCTCGGGGCCATGGCGCAGCTAAGAAAGGAGAAAAATTTGGACATTAACATCAGACTCCTTGCGGGCGTAGATGAGGAGATCGGCGGGCGATACGGCGTTGACTACGTAATGACCGACTGCAAACTCGGAGGCGACGCCGGACTCATCGTCGACGCAGGATGCGAACGGCTGTACCTAGGAGCCAGCGGCATACTGTGGGGAAAAGTGACGGTCGAGGGAAAGCAGGGACACGCGGGGTACCCTTTCAAATCCAAAAACGCCATCGAAGAAGCTCTGAAGCTCCTCGCGGCCCTTGAGCCGTATGCCCAAGCGGTGGAGAAGAAGGAATCAGCGCTGCACGCACCGCCCGAAGCTCCGAGAAGACTCGTCTGGGGCAGGTACACCGTGACCATGATACACAGCGGAGAGAAGGAGAATGTGATACCGGGCACCTGCGAGTTCCGCTTTGACAGACGACTGCTGCCCGAAGAACGGGTGAAAGAAGCTGAAAAGGAATTGAAGGCGTACTTCCAAAAGGCCGTGAAGAAGACCGGATGCACAGCATCTCTTGAACTTTCGAACAAGATGCCGGGGTACTACACGTCCAAAGATCTGCCCTTTGTGAAGACCGTCGCGGAAAACATCAAAAAGGCCACCGGCGAAAGCCTGCCCTTTGCTGCAGAGCTGGGGGGCAACGACGGAAGCTTCTTCGCCAAAAACGGCATCCCAGTCGTGTGCTACGGAACGATACGGGCCGACACACGTTACCACGGTCTGGACGAGTTCGTGTACCTAGACGACATACGAAAGGTCCGCGATTTGATAGTCAGCTTGGGGAAGGAGCCCAGAGCGAGAATAGCCGGGAACTAGCGAGGACGTGGGCTGGCGAGACGTATCGTGGGAGAATCGCCGGATTCTTTTCCTCAAAAGGCTATACAGGACCGGGCAGAAGTCACAAGAATGGCTGTAGGTGCACTCACACATTCATGCGTCCCCGTAGCACAAACAGAAGGCACTCACAGCGGAGTGGTGGTGGGCCGGGCCGGACTTGAACCGGCGACCTTCTGCGTGTCAGGCAGATGTCCTAACCAAGCTAGACGACCGGCCCTCGTGTTTTCCTTATCAGACTTCGTTTTTAACCTTATTGGGTCAACGTTGCCTTTCCTGGTCAATACTTGTGCGCGAGGCTGAGAACATGAGCTGGGTGCCTATGAATAACCATATAAACAAATGGATGCTATTTGCCAGGGATGCACCATGGAGAAGATGAAGAGCGTTGACCACAAGATTCTTGCGGCGTTGATGAAGAACGCCAAGATCAGTGATCGACAACTGGCGAGGCAGATTGGTGTGTCTCAGCCCACGGTGACGAGAAGGAGGGCAAAACTGGAGAAGGAGGCTATTGACGGGTACACCGCTATTCCGGTATGGGCAAAACTGGGGTACGAACTACTGGCACTTACGTTCGTCAAGGGCAACCAATCTCTAGCACTAAAAGAGAACACCAAAGTGGCCCATGAGAGGGGAGCCAAGTGGGCGATGAGGCACCCAAATGTGCTCATGGGCAGCGGCAGCCGAGGGATGGGTATGAATGGATTCTTCATTTCGGTTCATAAGAGCTACGCGGACTTTGACAAGCTCATGTCTGAACACAAGCGGGAACTCGGAGACATGTTCACCGAGATTGAAAGTGTTATTGTGAACCTTGCAGGACAGGAAATCGTCAAACCGCTATCCCTGAAATATCTGGCAGATGCAAAATAGGCTCTCTACGTACAAAGGGTTCAATGCTCTAGAAAAAAGAAGAAAAGGTTAGGTTATTGCCTTATCATTTCTAACAACTCTGTCTCTAAGGCCCTAATGGCGTGCGCGCATCTGCGTCTTCTCTTTCGCAGGTTTTAGTAAAAAAAGGGGGGTTAGTATTTGGTTATTCCCGTGAACCGTAGCTTTTCCAGCTTCATCGCAGGGGTGACGATTTCTTCCACGATTTCGCGTTTCTTGCCGAGCAAGGCGATTGTCTTCAGAGCAGAGAGCATACTGTCGGTGTAACGGAGGTTCATCACAGGCTTGGAGATTTCGCCCTTTTCGATGAGGAACGTACCATCTCTCGTGAGTCCAGTCAGAATCGCTTTGGTAGGCTCCACCGGGTTCGTGTAGTGGAACCGTGTGATGAATATACCGCGCTTAGTTTCCCTGATCATCTCTTCCTCGGAGGCGTCGCCAGCAGCCACGACCACGTTGAGAGGCATGGGTCGACCCAAGAATTCGAAGATGGGCGGGAACGCGTGTCCAGTGCTCGTCTTGCCTTCTTTTCCAGCAGTGAACGAGTCATAGCAGATGCTTTTCTCGGAGACCTTCCCGTCTTCGATGAGTTGCAGTCGCTTCTTCGGGACGCCTTCGCCGTCGATTGGGAAGGCGTAGAGTGCCTTACGGTCGCGGGCGTCGTCCTTCACGTTGAGCTTGTCGTCGAATACCTGCTTGCCCAAGTGATACTTGACGAAGGACTGCCCGTCTTGGTAGGTGGTGGCTGAGAAGCCGATGTAGCCGAGGAACATGAGCAGCGTCGATACGGCGCGCGCCGAAAGAACAACTTCATACTCGCCTACCGGGATGTTTTTGGGGTTTACGCTTGCAACGGATTTCTCAGCCGCTTGGGCCGCGACCCTAGCTGGGTCAATGTCGTGTATCCGTCTGGAATGCTGTTCGGATGAGCCGAAGCCCTGCGATCCTCGGGTCTTTGCGATGACGGTTGTCTGCAGAGAAGTTGCCGAGATTTGTGCCCATGCTGAAATGCCCAGCGAGTTGGCGACCGCGAACTCGTAGGATCCTGTCGAGAAGGATCCGGCAACGGTGTTCACCATCTTCGATTCTGAGTGAGCAGTGTCGATGGCCTCCTTCACCACTTGTGCTCTGAAGTCGGGGGTGCACTTGGCGGTTTTCTTGTCAAAGGTCTCCTTTATGAGCTGCCATTTTTGAGGCTTGGGAAGGCTCTTGAAGTCCTTGTTCGGCGGGGTAACCTTGGCGATTTTGACGGCTCGTCCCACGGCGTCTTCGATCTGCTTCTTTTCCAGAGAGTTGACGCGTAGCGTTCCGATTCTCTTGTCAATGATGACTTTAATCAGTGCTCCTCCTTTCTTCGACGCCACGTTCTGGTGGATTTGCGAGTTGGCGTACCGCGTCAATGCCGAGTCGAGGAAGAACGTCACGGCCTGAGCTTGGTCTACTCTGTGTCTAGAAGCGATCCTGACGGTTCGTTCCGCGATTTCCAACAATCTTTTTGTGACCATACTGCTTCCTCCCTACTTGATCAAGCCCACTTTGACTTTGCTGAAGCGTGCAGTGCCGCATCCGTGTCCCACGTACATGGTTTGACCGGGCACTCCTTTGCCGCAGTTCGGCGTACCCCACATCATCCAGTCGTCCTTGCTGACAGCGTCACATGAACCCCAGAAGTTGGGAGTGATGCCCGTGTACGTCGGATTCTTCACAATTCGTTCCTTGCTGCCGTTCTTTATTATCCACCCGATCTCGGTGCCGAATTGAAAGTTCAGTCGTCGATCGTCGATGCTCCAGGACCTGTTTGTCAGCATGATGACTCCTTTCTGCGTGTCCTCGACCAGCTCCTCGGCCGTCCAGCCTCCGGGAAGGAGGTTGATGTTGGTCATCCGGATCAGCGGTAACGCCATGGGCGAGTCTGCCCGCATGCCTCCGCTGCTCTCTTTCAGCCCGAGCAGCGCTGCGGTTTCCCGCGAGGATTGGTAGCCTACGAACCGGCCGTTCTTCACAAGGAACACTTTTTTGGCAGGAGTTCCCTCGTCGTCGTATCCGAAGGTGCCCAGGCCGCCCTGGACGGTGGCGTCGGCCACGATGTTGACCTGCGGTGAGCCGTACCTAAGCTTCCTCCTCTTATCGGGCGTGAGAAAGCTTGTGCCTGCGTAGTCGGCTTCCATGCCTAAGGCACGGTCGAGCTCGGTTGGGTGACCGCAGCTCTCGTGTACCTGAAGGGCCAACTGGTCTCCGGCGATGATTAGATCAGTGGATGTAGTTGGGCACTTTTCAGCGTCGATGAGGTGCACGGCTTCGTCGCCTACTCGTTTCGCATGGTCAACCAACTGGAGAGCCTTGAAGAACTCGTATCCGCTTGTCGAGAAGTTCCCTCTGAAGGAGCTTGGATAAGAGCGCCGCTGCACTTCGCCGTTCTTTATTGCGACGGCTAGGATTCCTCCTCCACACCAAGTTATCTTCTGGCGGATTTCGGCACCTTCAGTGCTCATGAAGAGCTTGTTCTCCCGCATCGCTCTGAAAAAGGCGTATGAGACTTTGATCAGAGGCGACTGCTTCGCCAAGGTACGTTCTGCATCTACCAACGTCTCCATCTTCTCTTCCAACGGGACGTTAAACGGGTCCTTCTTTGTGGGCGTTGAATACCTGTCCTTCTCAGCTTTAGCCTTCTGAAGCCGAACGCTCTTCTTTTTGACCCCTGCGCTGGCTTTTGCGATGGAAGCGGCTGCGTGAGCCACTTCGGCTACTTCCTTCCTTGCCAAGTCTACAGAAGCTGCGAAACCCCAAGCACCGTTTACTAAGACGCGGATTCCGAAGCCCCGGGTCTGCAGTTGGTTCACCTCGTCGGGAACCCCGTTCTTCACGGTCAGGTTCTCGTCTAGAATCTCGCCGATTCTGATGTCTGCGTAAGATGCTCCCGCTTTGACGGCTTCGTCTAAGCCTTTTCTTCCGAGTTCCGTCGACATTTTCCTTTTTCTCCTTTTGAAGAGTATATTTCAGCTCTCAGTTCTTAAAAGCATGCATACCTGAGATGCGCGAAAGAGTAGAGATTGTGCGTAGAGATGGGACACACTCTGACTGTGAAGACCGACAAGCAGCGGGTGTAGGCACTATTTTAATAAATCTCTGCGCCGCAGTCGTAGTCTTGGTAGGTGTTAAGCCATGGTCGTCGTGAGTAAGGTCGCTAGTGCAGAAGACCTGCGCAGATTCCTGAGTGAGCTAGACGTTCATGGCATGATTTTCGTTGTCAAACCTAACTGGAGCAACGCTCACGACTTCACGTCTGCCCAGACACTTGACTGGTTACTCTCATCGTTAACAAGTATGGGAAAGGTCAAAGTGGTGGAGGGATACTCAGCGTGGCGCAACGAACTCAACACTGGACCAGAGCCCAAGGAAATCGTGACTCCGAGCAACGCCAAAGCGAAGTGGCCGTGGATCAAGGAGCAGGATGAATGGTTTCTCAAGTTCAGCGGCATCGGCAAAGTTTTGACAAAACACGATGTTGAGTACATCAACGTGAGCGAGGAGATCTGGTCGGATAGAACCCTTGAGCGTGACGAAGTCAAGGATCGCGTTGACAACCGGTATGGAGTGCTGGTCAACCAGAGTATGTACGGGTTCGTGCCAACGAAGATCTTCGAGTTGAGGGACAGCAGCTTCATCAGCCTGAATAACAGTCGACGAACAAGGGAAGGCATATCGCTCTCCACCAAGAACCTGTTCGGCTTGATTCCCGACCCTGCCCGCTATGGCAAGTGGCACGGAAAGGACGACGGCAATTTAGCTCGAAGCATCGTGGAGATAAACAAAATCTACCGCAGCCTCTTCTCACCCTGCTACTGGATCAACGAGATCAAGGAGTCAAGCACCTTCGTGGGGAGCAGGAACTCGGTGGAAGCAGACGCCGTGACGGCGAAGCTGATGGGCGTTAGCCCTGAAGGAATCGATTATCTGAGGCATGTTGCAGGCGTCTTCGGCGAGTATGACAAGAATGTTCTGGACAAGATACCCAAACCATCGTAGTCAGCTGAGGCGCCGAGGAAAGAACTATCGCCTTACGGTCTGAAATACGAGTCATAGGCATTCTTGATCCCGGTCCACGGTGAGTGCACCTTGGTTACTGTCACAGAGACTTATGCCAATGGTTTCGCTGTAGTACTTCTTCAGCTCGTCGACCTTCACCCACTGCACGTAACCAACGGCAACAAATTTCAGTTCATTTTGTCAGAATTTTCCTGAAGCCTTAAGAAACGGCTCGAGCTGCGAAAACCAGAATCGATTGATGCAGTTCTGCTTTGGGTCACAGATTGAAGGATAACAGGAGCAGATAGATTATAGCTAGAAAGGCAACAAGCATCAGTATCGTGACTCCCAAGTTTTTCATCCACTTTCCTTTGCTGAACAGGACACCGAAGGGAACCCCTATGAGAAACCCTGCAACATGAGCCACGTATCCCACATTCCCGCCAAAATCGTAGATGACCGCGAAAACGTTGAAGATGAAGTAGAGAACGGCAACCAAACCCGTGGGTATGAAGAGGAAGAATAGCGAGGATTTCATGGGGTTCGTGAGCATCGCCGCCGCGGCCAACGTGAAAATCGCGCCCGAAGCCCCGATCAATGCAGTGTCGATGCCATAATAGAACGAGCTGACTATGAGTGAGCCAACGCCTCCCACGAAAAAAGCAGTCAACGTCATTTTTGCGCCTGCTTCGTTCTCCACCACGTTTCCGAAAACGAAGAGGAAAACCATGTTGCCTATTAGGTGAGCCCAGCCGAAATGCACGAACAATGTCGTCACAGGAGTCCATAAGGCGCCCTGTGCCACTCTGCTTCCACTGTAGACCAAGAAATCCTCGACGAAACTACTTGATCCGAACCAGTAAAATAGGCTGACCAGAATGCAAGCGAGTATGACTAAGTTTGTCTTCCTCAAATTGTCAACCAACTGCTGAGAATGGTGCGTTCATTCGACCTCATATGAAGTTCCATGTCAGAAGACTGATTCACCGGTAACTGCGGCCTGTGCCAGTGGCTAGCTATATAATGTCAACACTTTTCGTATACCCATAACTGAA
The DNA here is from genome assembly GCA_964395545.1 of uncultured Candidatus Bathyarchaeia archaeon. Taxonomy (GTDB): domain Archaea; phylum Thermoproteota; class Bathyarchaeia; order Bathyarchaeales; family SOJC01; genus CAYGVX01. The sequence continues at coordinate 21,564 of CAYNAW010000010.1, forward strand.
ACGTAGTGCCGCTCCATCTCGCCGCTTTTCACCGTTTGCACGTAGCCAAGCTCGCCCAGCTTCTGCAGATGCTCCCCAATCACATCAGGCTCCTTGCTCGTCCACTTGGCAATATCCTCCACAGAGAGCGACCTCTCAGCGTTAATAGCACCGATGTTGTGCAGCATGCATAGGAACCTGAACTCCTCAGGCATCTCCGGACGAGGCGACACGCTTGGATACGAGTTCATAGCTTACTTTTCTCCTAAAACCCTCTTATAAACATCAACAGTCTGCCTTACCACGGCTTCCCAGCTGTACCTATTCTTGACGGCCTCATGAGCGTTTTTGACTAGCCAATCCCTGTATCCCCCGTCGGATAAGACACGCTCAATACCCCAAGCGATCGACTCCGGGCTCCGAGGACTGACCCACACTCCTGTCCTATCATGCTCTACCACCTCTGCCAACCCGCCCACCTGGCTGGCCACCACAGGCACACCTGCCGCCATGCCTTCCAAAGCGACGATGCCGAAGGGCTCATAAACCGAGGGCACGACCATCACGTCGGCACTCTTGGTCAACGCCACCAGGTCCTCGTCAGAGATGAACCCAGTGAAGTTGATCCGCCACCGCTGTCCGGACTGTTCAGCAATCCACTCCAAATGCCCTCGCATCCACCCTTCCCCCACGATGACGAACTTGGCCTCGGGAAAGCGCCAACTCACCCGCGGCGCGGCGCGAATCATATATTCTATGCCTTTCTGCGGCACTAAGCGCCCGACGTATAGCACGAGTTTCTCATGGTCGCCTACTCCGAACCGTCTTCTAATGCTCCAATGGTCAACGCCAGCCTTGTATTTCTCCGCTTCGATGGCGTTCGGGATAATGTCCACCTTTTCCCAAGGCACCTGAAAGTGCCCGCAGACTTCACCCCTCATCGAGTTGCTGGTCACGATCACCCGAGCCGCCTCAAAGCATGACCACCACTCCATCCCGTCAATCATGAAGGAATCAGGATCATGCAAACTTGACCGACCATGCTCAGTACTGTGCATTGTGCAAACAAGCGGCTTGTCCAGGAAATGCTTAAACCCAACGCCTGAAGGCGCGACGAGCCAGTCGTGGATATGGATCAAGTCAAATCCTAAATCACGGTTTGCAGCAGCAAGACGCTTCTCTAAGAAATGGTTGAACAAAAAGGCCCACGTGAGGAAGTTGGGATGCCCTACCTCAGTCTTGGAACGATAAACCCGGAAGCCGTCGAGTTCCTCGTAGTCGGGCGCCCCTGGAAAGTCCAGTGTTACCACGCCCACGTCATGTCCCTGCGCAGCCAAAGCCTTCGCCAACCCCATGACGTGGCTAGCGATTCCCCCGACGATTCTCGGCGGGAACTCCCAAGATAAGAGACAGATGTTCATGCTTCCACTTTTCCTTTGGCGGCTAAGGCTTCAAGCTCCTTCACTCGAGCGATAGCGACGGCTGATAGCTTTTTGCGTAGAGCTTCATCGATGAGCTTTTCTCGCGCTACGGCGGATGTCCTTTCAGCCAGCTTCTTGTCGCCTACGACTTGGCTCAACCAGTTCTCGAAGTCGCCCCGCTCAACATGATACCGAAGCGACTTGAGAGGAATGGTGTCCACAGTCCTAGCGAACGCAGACACATCGTGAACCGTCACACCAGTTGACCGTGCAAACTCGTAGAAGAAGGTGAAGCCCCTGTCGGTGGGCAGTCGCCGCAGAATCCACTTGGCAGCAACCTCGGGCTTCTGAAGCTCATGCAATATCCTAGCTTCGAAATCGGTGATTATGTTGGAAAACGTGGCAAAGGCGTCGATAGGGTTACCAGAAGGGTTGAAGTAGCAATGCACGTCGCCTGGTCCGCCACCCTTCACGCTCATGTAATACAGGTGGTCGCTCATCTGGAAGTACCGCCAGAGCGTCAACCAGTATTTGTCGCCCAGGCCCTTCACCAAGGGCTCTAAGCCTTTCAAAAACTCGTATGAAACCAGCTGCATAGGGTTGATTATCCAGGCACTGGGGTCGCGTTCAAGGTCCGCCCACGAGATGGTGTTAAACTCGTTTACATCTATGTCGCCCACAGGTCGATGGAGGCTCGCAACCTCGGAGGGCGTCCGCCAATGCAAGTGCTCCCACTTGAGAACCTCGCCTGGCAGCCACTTGAGGAATTCATGTATCCCGGTTTCGGGCCAATGATGCTCCCCGAACGTCTCGTAGTCGATGAATATGACGACTGTTTGACCCTGAATCGCCGCCAGCCAACTCGAATACTTCTGAGCCGTTAGGGGCCATTCGGTCCACCATGGTGAAGAGAACCGGAAACCGATGTCGTCCGATAGTCGGTAGTTGCGGAGCAACACGGGGATCTGTGAGCCCTTGGCCTTGTAGACGAAATTCGGACTTCGCCAACCCAAGACTCGCTCGACGCCTTCTGTGACTATTGCCTTATACCCCATATCTGCGACGGTCTTGGCGATTGCGTTGTTGTAGAGGCACTCTGTGTTCTCGAAGACCTTAGGCTCGTAGCCGAACAAGTCTTTCATGAGCTGCCTATGCATCCTCACCTGCTCAGCAAACTCCGACTGATCAGCTCCGTGGAGGCTGGACAAAGAATGGTAGTACGTCTCTTCCAAGAACTCGACGCACCCAGTTCTTGCCAACTGCTTGAAGGATTCCAGAAGATCAGGGTTCCACCGTTGACACTGCTCTACAAAAACCCCGGAGATTCCATAAGAGACCTTAAACTGCTTCCTCTCGCTCTTGAACCTCTCGATCTCGCCGAGTATTATGTTGTTCGCGGGGAAGTAGCATTTTCCAGCGACGCGATCGAAGATGTGCTTGTTGAGAGAGTTGTCAAAGTAAAGCTCGAACAAATCCTTCTTCGACACGGGGTGTCTCGTCAACAGATCTGAGTGGAACTTGCGGTTCAGCCGCAGCGGCTGGTGAACCTCGAACATTAGGCAGATATCAGTCAAAGTCTCCCCGCCGAGTGTTTTTCGGTTTCAGGGTGGCAACCCTCATATTTAGCTTGCCTCACAGAAAAGCCTTCAAGCACTTTCTTCTCGTGGCTAGGACGCTCGAAGAGCACGTCTTCAATGTAAGCCCTCAAAGGTTCGGCTACGCTCCAGGCTTGGGCGACGCATCCGCCGGGCAGATGAGGCGGGTTGCCGTCGAAGACTTCGCTTAATGTCCCGAGTCCAGCATGATGGAGTTGCTCGCTAAACAAGGGTTTGAGAAAACTCTCGAAGGCGAACTTCCTCCACGCTTCCTCAAAATTCTTCAGCCTCAGGAAGCCTGTGACGAAGGGTCCGATGAGCCACGGCCACGCAGTACCGTTGTGATAAGCCGTGTCCCGATCGCTCCAGCCTCCTCCGTATCGCCCACGATACCGCGAGTCGTCTGCAGACAAAGTTCTAACCCCGTAGGTCGCCCACAGTTTCTCTTGGGCCACGGAGACTACAGCGGCTTGCCTAGCCTCGTCGAGCATAGAGAAGTCTAGTGACACGGCGAACACTTGGTTAGGCCTCACGGAGCGGTCTCGGATTTCGCCGTTTACTGTGTCAAAGAGGCAACTATCGTGAGGGTTCCAGAATTTTTCGGCAAAAGAGTGTTGGGCTTTCTCTGCCATCTTGCAGTAGTTTTCCGCCAGACCCATCTGCCCAAAACAGGAGGCCAGCAGCTGCATAATCCTTAGAGCGTTGTACCAGAGTGCCTGGATTTCCACTGCTTTGCCTTCGCGGGGCGTTACCGGGTTGTTGTGTACCATGGCGTCCATCCACGTCAGCTGGGACCCGTGTGTAATCAGCCCATCATTGTCAAGCCGTATGTGGTTTATTGTTCCTTGTATGTGATAGTCAACGACAGACTGCAGCATGCTCCATAACTCCTGCCTCACGAAGTCGAAGTCTCCTGTGTATTTTAGGTATTGAAGGACAGCGTTGAAATACCACAAGGTCGCGTCAACCGTGTTGTAGACTGGCTTCATCCCTGAATCGTCAGGAAAACGGTTCGGCACTATGCCGAGGCTGCAGTAATGCTTGAAAGTCCTCAGGATTTCTCGGGCTTCTTGGAAACGTCCAGTGACGAGAGTAAGCCCCGGCAAAGCGATGAGTGAGTCGCGCCCCCAGTCCTCAAACCAGTGATACCCTGCGATGACCGATTTTGTCTTAGTGGAAAAGCGGTTTACTATGAACGAGTCGGCAGCCAAGACGAGCCACTTCAGCCACTCGTCATAGGCGATGTTTGGGTGTTGCCCTCGGAATCTTGCCAACAGCTCAGTCAGTCTGCCCGACTCGCGTCGAACTAGGCTATCAGCGTCTTCGAGTTCGCTGCAGAGAGACGAGTGGAGACTCTCTGCACGTTCTAACTCTGTGTCTGCCACCGCCAAGACAAAAAACCTTGCTTTTGCCGCCAATTCAAGTTCAAACGTACCCGGCACGTAGCAGTCGTCTAGGCAGCTCGTCCCAAGCGACTTGTCCACTCTGAAGAGCATGTTTTCAACCCATCGCTCTCCAGCGGAGTATGTCCCGACGTCGGAGGATACGATCAGCGCCGATTGGGGGTTCGCCGTTTGAACCGTCGTCTTCTGGGGGGCAGGTTTCTGCACGAAGCTCCACCCAAGCTTGTCCTTGTCTGTTACTGCATGGAAGTGTCTAGCATTAACCAGGGGGTGAACGCGCAGGGTCACCGCTTCTTCCGGCAGAGACAGCGTCTCGTAGAGAATCACGGTCGCGTTCTTCCCGTGGGGCATGAACACTGTCTTGCGGAGTCTCACATCCCCCGCGTTGTAGATGAATGTGGGAAAAGGCGACAGGGAGAAGCCTACAAGATGTTTATAGCCCTCCGGGTGCAGGCCTTGGCTGAATTCGTTGCTGCCGAGAGAGTAGACTTCTCCTTCAACAAGGAGCTGCTCATCGAGCTTGGAAAGCAGCACTCTCCGGTCCACGGGCGGATGGAAAGAGGGCACAAGCAGCCCGTGATACTTGCGCGTGTTGATGCCCAAGACTGTGGACGCGGCGTATCCGCCTAAGCCGTTCGTCACTACCCACTCTAACGTGGTTCCCTTCTCCACGTCTGAGAGGATAGTCCTATCGAGCTCGATTCTGGGCAAACCCCGCTCCATCTGTCTCTCATCCCTAAGGCTTCATCAGTATAGCCACGTTTTTGCCCCGTTCGACTCCAAGGTGCCTGGCAACAGGGTTGCACTTCGTTCTCAGCAGCAAAGCATGAGGCTGCTCCAACGGTATCTCGGTGAGGGTTTCGGCGTAGCCCATGCCCTTGGCGACCACAAAGTCGGCCCTATCATAAGCCTTAACGAACTCCGGCGAACGCTCTTCTGATAAGGGCAGTCCCACGGCGTCAGCTCCCGTGGTGATAACCGCGTCGGCTACCTCGAACATGCTGACCACCTTAGCATCCGCCAGAGTTGCGTCGTTCAGCACCGGACCGCCCTTCACCGCTACTGTTACCTTTGCGCCAGTGCGCTTCAACGCGTCTACTAGAAGCTTATCGAAGGCTATCTCTCCAGCATTGTCGGTCAAGAATAGGATGTTCTTGGCTTTTCTGGCTTCTGCGTAGATCTTTGAAATGTCGTCTACTGCCAAATCCTTCTCTGCATCCGCGATAAGTGACTCGAGGTCCGTTAAATCGACTTCATGCTTGGGAATATCAAACTCGATCACGTTGCCCACGATGGCCGCGAGACAAGCTCTCCTGAACCGCTCCGCCGGCGAAGAGTGCTGCTCAATCATATCCTTCACTGCGGGCAGCAGCTCCAAGGCGGCGCTGTTGCTAAGACGCTTTTTTTCCGCGTAAACATCGAGGTTGCCCGTGACTTGCTTGATCACCCTGTCCCGCATCGTCCCAAGGACTGCAGCAACGGCTCCCGGCTTGAACTCTCTCGTCATACCCTCCAACAAAGCAGATGCAGCCTTGAACTGCAAGACGGGATTACTCGTGGCTTCGGCGATTTCAAGATAGCCGCGATGAATCAGACACGAAAGACACTCGATTTCGACCTTCAACCGAAAGCACCAGTCTTAGACAGCGGACGTGGCTTGAGCGAAATCTAAGAGCACTTTGTAGGGGTCTTTTGCCTTCACGATGCCGCTGGCGACGAGAACGCCCTGTGTCCCGAGCTTGAGAGCCGCAGCCACGTCTTCGCCTTGAGTGATCCCCGCGCCGCAAAGGACGGTGACATCTGGGTTCACTTTCCTTACGAGCTCCACCGTGTCGGTCACAATTTCGGGCTTAGCCTTAGAGACAGGGATCCCGCTGCCGATGAGTTCAGGCGGCTCGATAGCTATGAAATCGGGCATCAGTGCTGCGGCAGAGACGCTGACGCGTGCGTTGTTCGTGCAGACCACGGAAACCAGGCCGAGCTCTTTGGCTCGGCTGACGGCGACGTCTATGTCTGCCAGCCTCAAACGTCTCTCAGAATGGTTAATGAGTGTTCCAACAGCCCCTGCTTCCTTCACAGCCTCGGGCAAAACGTGTCCCGTGAAGCTGCCGGGGCTAGCATAGTCCATGTGTTGGGCGAAGATAGGGAGAGAAACGGCCTGGGTGAGCCGAGGTATGTCTGTGAATTGTGGGGCGAGTCCGATGCAGACACCTGTTTCACGGTGGACTTTGACCGCATGCTCGGCCAGCTCCAAAGCCTTCTTTCCCGTACCCTCCAAGTAGGTCTTGAAGTTGACGAGAATCAACGGTGTCCTGAGAGTTTCCAAACGTGTTGTCACCGCGTATAGCTTACGGGCAGTGTGTTAAAAACAGTTGTGCAACCACTCACTTCGTCTCCGCTACGTAGTAGTACTCGCCTAATCGGCGTTGATGCCTGTCGGTCCGAGAACCCTCCTTGTTCACTCTGGGGCGCTTAGTAGCCGGGTCTCTCCGGAACGTAACCCGCATCCCCTTGAGGAAAGCGTTCATTCCCTTCCTAAGAGTCGTCGGAGGATTGGCGCAGCCTTCGACTCCGGGTTTCCCGTCGAAGATCATTAGGCGGTCGGCGATAAAGTCTTGAGCCACCACATCGTGCTCCACGACGAATGCCGTGGCGTTCCTGCCTTCGACGACCCGTCGAATCGTTCGCGCCATGTTCAAACGTTCCTCCACGTCGAGGTAGGCGCTTGGCTCGTCGAGCAGGTAGAGTTGGGCTTCTCGCGAAAGGCATGTGGCTATGGCGACTCTCTGGAGTTCACCTCCGCTCAGCTGGTTGACGCTGCGATCTAGTAGCCTCTCCAAGCCGAGGGGACCCAAGACCTCGCTGCGGTACAAGCTCGCCGACAATTCTTCTTTCCTCACATTTCTCAGCAGCTGCTCCACCGTGCCCTCGTAGTCCGCAGAGATATATTGGGGCTTGTAACTCACCGTCAACTCGTCAGGCGCAGACGTTGCTCCTGCGTCTGGCTTCTCGATTCCCGCCAGAAGCTTGACGAAAGTGGTCTTGCCGATGCCGTTGGGACCTAAAATTCCTACAACCTCGCCCTTCTTGACTTCGCCTGCCTCGGCCTTCAAGGCGAACCCTTCGTAACGTCTCAGGAGTCGCTCCCAGCGTAGCACTGTCTCGCCGACGCCCCAGCTCACCGTCGGCGGCTTGACGTGGAAGACTATCGGCTCTTTTCGGAAGCGTATGTTCTCGTCCGGGATAAAGCCCTCTAAGTACACGTTGATGCCCACTCTCACACCGTGGACGTTGGAGACCACACCGTAGACGCCCGGTTCGCCATAGAGGACGCATATCTGGTCGGACAAGTAGTCGATGATGGCAAGGTCGTGTTCAGCGACAATCACAGTTTCATTCTCTTCTTTCAGGCTTCGTATCGCTCGAGCGACTTCGAGGCGTTGCTTGACGTCGAGGTAGCTTGACGGCTCGTCGAAGAGATAGACGTCGGCTTCCCGGCAGATGGTTGCTGCGACGGCTACCTGTTGAAGCTCTCCCCCGCTTAGGACATCTAGCGCGCGGTTCCAAATAGGTTCGAGGTCAAGCCTGTCTGCGATTTTCTTCAACCTACCCTTCTCATCCACCTTCTCCAGGAGTTCGCTTACTCTGCCCGACACCACCTTGGGAATCTTATCCACGTACTGAGGCTTGTGGGCGACTTTCAGGGCCTTCTTGCTGAGCTTGAGGAAGTAGTCCTGAAGCGTGGAGCCCCTGTAGTACTTGATGATTTCTTCCCAGCTCGGAGGGCTATCGTAGCGTCCAAGGTTAAGCGTTATCTCGCCAGACAGGATCTTGATGGCCGTGCTCTTTCCGATGCCGTTCTGACCGAGCAGGCCGAGCACAACACCTTCTGAGGGAACAGGGAGACGGAAAAGCTTGAACGCGTTTGGACCGAAGCGGTGACTGCATTCTGCCTCAAGCTCGTCTGGCAAGTTGACGATGGTGATGGCTTTGAAGGGACATTTCTTGACGCAGATGCCGCATCCCACGCAGAGGGCTTCCACGATCTGCGGTTTGCCCTCTTCGAAGACTATGGCTTCCACTTTGCTCCTGACTTTCGGGCAGAAGCGGTAGCATATCCGGTCGCAGCGCTTCGGCTTGCACCGATCTGCATCGAGCACGGCTATTCGGACCATGATGCCTTACCTATTATTCGATGTTGATTCTATAGAGTGCCCCAGAGAAACTAATAAAAGTTGACAAGAGCGAAAAAGCGTCGAGTGGAAAGCTGGAACAAGAGACTTGTTCAATAGTGCTATCTGAGTGGGAAGCGACGAACCAATGGAACTGGAAATTCATGGATTCGGATCTTCGGTTCCTGCAGAATAGAAGACACGGTGGGAGTTGATGACTGCTCTGTTGAGGCATCATCTGCGCGCAGCTAGTCTTTCTCGTGGTTTTCGGGATTGGCTTCCCGCGAGGATACTCCTGTCCCAAGAGAATCACGGGAGAATCTGCACTGCGTGTAGTACGGAAAGATGTGGGTTCTGTGCAAAAAGCGCAGAAGAGGACTGCTATCTGCGTCGCATTCCGTAGAAAGCGCCTATGACGATTAGTAAGCCGACGATGACTAGCATTGCTGGTCCGAGAAATTCCCATAATTGCAGTCCTGAGTAAATCGATAGTCCAATAATTATGATTATGATTCCGAAGATGATGCCCACTATGGCGCCTCCGTGGGGAAGCCCGAAGCACTCGTCCTCCGTGGGACGGTGTTCATGGGGGCCAAAGCAGCTGTCGTCTCTGCGGTGTCTCTTCGCGGGGCGGGAAGCGTGTAGTGTTGCACCGCATTTTGTGCACTCTGTCGCATCGTCCTCGTTCTTGGTTCCGCATTTGGTGCAGTAAACCAATCGCTTTTCCTTCCTGTTCAAAGACTCTTCAATGCTGGGTCGGTTCTTAAGACTTTGGGTAGTGGAAATGATCTGATAAGCCAGATTCAGCCATCCAGAGGCAACGGGATTGACGTTCTGGTCAGACTATGTACTTTTGATTGGTAGTTTCAAAGTCTTTGACGATTTCAATTACCCGCTTGGGTGCTCTCAGACTATCCAACGGAAGCCCTTGTAGGATGGACCAAGGTCCGAGCTCTGCCAGTCGAGTGGTTATGTGGTCCTCGCCGAAACATGCCATGGAAACCCTGTGAACAAGCGGTCGCACATCAGCTTCCTTTACGTATCCTAATGCATGAAGGTACTCGTGGAGAAGCAACGTGTAAATGAAGGCGTTCAGCACCTTCTTGGAGGTTGCGGTGGCTTCGACTATCTGGACAAGAGACCGGTTCAAGACTATGTTGTTCGTTCCCAAAGGGTGATAGGCTCCAAGTCGGAGAGGCATGTCGTCGAGGAAGAGCATCATGGTGCGTCGCTGCTTGCCCAACGCGGTCTTGGCGGTGTCTTTCACGATTTCCCAGACTTCACTGTATCCCTGCGCGTTGTCCAGACGCTTCCTATTCGCCTCCACTTTGTCCATTCGTCTTCAGAGAGGAGAACTCACGTTGCGCTCTTTAACCTTTTGCGGCGTCATGCCCTTACGGCTTTGGCGACATCGCTATAAAGACCACTATACCGACGAGTGCGAACCCGACTATGGCGAAGAGTATAACGAATTCTTGGGGAAAGCCGAAGATGTAATGTTGCACGTTGTAGTTGATCGTCACAGACTTGGAGTTTTCGGCGAACAGATTTTCAAAGTGGAACCTGTAGGTCCCTTTGTTCTCGGCGACAAACTGAAAGTCTAAGGGGTTGGATACTGTTCCACTCGTTATTATCTCATCGTTGGAACCTGAGATTGAGAAGTTGATGGGACCTCCCACAATTGCCACACGTCCAGACACTCTGTCGTCAACGTTCAAGCTCACCTCTCTTGTGAGGCTTTCTCCTGCTGACAGCGCGAAATTTTCGGTGTAGGCCTCTACAGGTCCACATGCTATGCCGATCGCGAGAAGAACACAGAGGGCTACGAGAATGTGCTTCATATCCTTGGCTACCACGTTTTTGTTGGAGCCGGAATTAGAAAAACGTTATGAAGAATAGGTATGAATCAACGATACTGATGTTATCTCATCATTATTCTTGCATAGGGGTCCTCAGCTACGCTTGGAAAAACGGTTTTCTTCACTCCAAACTGGAATAGTCGCTTCGTGCTTCTGGTGAAGGTGCCTATCAGACTGGCCTCGCTATGCTTCTGCAGTTCATACAGTGCTTCCTCCCTCTTTGCTGGATCGACTGCGGCGAGAAGGGTTCCTGTGGAAGACATGGAGAGCAGCTCGTTTTGGGAGAGGCCGAAATGGCCTTTGAGTATCCTCGCTTCTTTCGCTATAGGGAGCATCTCAGAGTTCACTGTAAATCCGAGGTTGGAGTTATCAGCCATCTCGTTCAACGCCGTCACCAAGCCGCCTTCAGTAGTGTCGTGCATGGCGTGGACTCCTTTCACCTCTGCGAGGGTTAGCGCCTCGTTCACACATGTTTGCATGGTGACCATGTTGTGGAGTTGAAGGGTTCGTGCACTGCCGAAGAGGTGCTCTGCAAGGTCCCGACGTGCAACGGCGAAGTTCACGATCGTCTCCAAGCCAATCTGCTTGGTACAGATTATATCGTCTCCGGCTTGGGCCCCACCAGGCGTTATCAGCTTGTTCTTTGCCACTGTGCCGTAGGCTGTACAAGTTCCAACCACTGTTGAGAGTCCGTCATAGGTTCCCGTGTGCCCAGTTACTACGGTCATGGCAAGCTCTTCGACTGCTGCACAGACCTGTTCCATGACGGCTACAAACGTGCTCGCTTTCGTTTTGCGAGGACCTAACAAGTTGATTGCACAGAATTCTGGCTTGGCACCGAACAAGGCGACGTCCGATGCTGCATAGTGCACCAACAGCCATCCAAGCCACCGTTCCGGCACGCCTAGGCATGGGTCCGTGGAAACAACGAGACACATGTTTCCGTCTATGGTGTGCACTCCTGAATCGTAGCCTACCGCTGGAGGAACTATGACTTTGGGGTGTTTGTGTACACATTTGAGCAGTCTTCGAAGCTCTTCGTTAGACAGCTTTCCCACCTCAATCCCTCCACGTCAAGAGACTACGTTTCCAGCATTTCGATGCCTGTGCGAGTTACCTTGAAGGGCAGCCATTCCAACTGGTGGTCACAGCCTTCCATCTTCACTATACGCAATTCTCTACGGCATTTTTCCTCATCAAATCTGAAGAGCAGAATATTGTGGGCTTTGTTCAAGTCCAAGTCGACTGCCCGATGGGTTGCGATATCTTTCTGTGTGGCCGCTGTCACTATGTCGATGTTCACGATATTGTCATAATGGCACCAGTTGATAGTCCAGTCTTCCACAGGCTCCATATACTTCAAATCGTATAGAGAGAATAGTTGTTCGCTGAAATCTCCAGCTGCAAACCGCGTCACTTCTTTATCCGAAATCAGTTTGTCGATACGTTTCATCTCTTCAAAGTCGTCCAACCCAAAGTATATCACCCGAGGGTCTTTGGAGTAGGGCTCAAAATGGGGGAAGGCTTGTATGGGGATGAACTTGCCGTTCTCAATGTAAGGCTCGATGTCCCACCCGAAAGATTTGAAATAGGAAATTAAGCGCGGAAACGGTTTGTCCATGACGTCGTAGGCTACGGCTTCTCCTTCCTGCAATCCTTGCCAGAGAAACTGCATGGCAAAGACGGTTTTTCCAGTGCCTATGGGCCCGTAGAGGATGTTCCTCGAGCCAGACTCTATTCCTTCGATCATCTGGTCGAGTTCTGTTATTCCAGTTTTGAGTTTGACCATTCGCGTGTCCCTGGAATTATAGGTAAACTTCCAGTATTTTCTTCTTGGCAAGGATGTAAACGATTATAGCGCTCATTATTAGTTCTGGAACTAGATAGCTGCCGTTGTAAATGGCTGAGTATATCACAGGGTTTTCTCCGGCAGGTATGAATATATCAGCGAAAATCACTCCGGAGAGAAAGTGTGAGATGAAACGCATTGCTATACTGACACCAGCGCCGATTACGGGAGCTTTTTTGAAGAAGCCAGTCAGTCCCAAGACCGAAAACGGGATGATGTAATCAAGCATGACTTGTACTGGATGAAACAGGAAAGGCTCAATCGTCATCACTATCAAACCTAACACTAGACCTGCTTCCACGCCGGTTCTTGGGCCTCTCCTGAGGGCCAGCCAAATTACGGGCACCATACTCCCCAAGGTTACGGATCCTCCCATCGGAAGAGTGTAGACTCTGAGGAAATACAGCATTGATGACAAAGCCGCGAAAATGATTATTTCCGCCAATATTCTAAGATTGTATTCTTTGCTCATGTCTTCCCTCCGCCAGTATTACCTGGGTCAGGTTCTAAGGGTCGACGGGTTTCACCCGTCTTCTCAGCCGGGTCACGTCCCAGCTCCCCTGATAGCATTAGAAAACCGAACCAAGTATATAATTGTACCGATGGAAAACATAAAATACGAGAAAATGCCCAGTCCCAGTCGGGGCAGCTCAGCTTTGGTTGATAGGAACCTCGTCGGGAGATGTGGACTCTACTGCGGGGCTTGCGTGATACACCGGGCATACAAAGACGGGGGCGAGTACCTGCAACGAGTAGCAAGCTTCTTCAAGTGTCCTCCCGAGAAGGTGCGTTGTGAAGGTTGTCAAGCCTTAACGCGTGAGTGCTGGGGCACGGGGTGCGAAAGAGTCCAATGTTTAGACGCGAAAGGGTGGAGTTTTTGTTTTGAGTGTCCGGAGTACGAGAAGCACAGCTGCGAGAAGTTCGAAGAGTTTTCAGAGGCATACTTAAAAGAGGACGGAGTGGACTTGAGGGCAAACCTAGCGAGGATCAAGGCGGGTGACGTCGAGGCTTGGCTGGAAGAGGCTGAGAAGAAGTTCCGCTGCCCCGCTTGTGCAAAGCCCTTGTCTAACAGTGCGGTGCGAAAGAAATGCTATCACTGCGGCGAAGCCCTATCGCCTTAGCCACGACGCCATCGTTATTCTTATAGGCGAGTAGCTTCTCTTTTTTGAGTAAGGCATAAAGGATGAACGCTTCAACTGTAGACGCGCACGTGTGGAGACAGCAGTTCATGCTCTATAAGCTTGCTGAACTCGGAGCCTACCACAGGACGGTGCGCGTTTCCACCCAATTCTTGGCAGAGAAGGCCGGAGTCTCCCAGCAGACAGCCTCCCGCCAGCTGATAGAGCTCGACAACCGCGGCTGGATTCAGCGATCGATTACTCCTGACGGCTGTTTGATCAAGCTGACTGATGCGGGAAAAGCGCAGGTGCGGAATCTCTTTTCGAAGCTGAAAGTCATCGTGGAAGCGGCCTACCCCATTTCCCTGACTCTGGAGGGAGTCGTGTTCAGCGGCTTAGGCGAGGGCGCTTACTACATCAAGCAGGATGGCTACAAGAAGCAGTTCATCGAAAAACTGGGATTCGACCCGTATCCTGGAACTCTAAACGTCAAACTGGTCTCTGACTATGACATCAAGGCCCGACAAGAACTCGAAACGTACCCCGCTGTTGAGATTGACGGTTTCAATGACGAAGCGAGAACGTTTGGCCCGGTGAAATGTTATCCTATACTCATTAACAGCAAGGCAAAAGGAGCGCTCATACTCGCCTTTAGGACCCATTACGATGCTTCAGTTCTCGAGATAATCGCGCCTCAATACCTGCGCAACCAGCTCAGAATTCGGGATGGGCAGAAGGTGAAGTTCGAAGTCTTCACGATGCCCTGACCGGGCTACTCATGCGAAGGCAATCGTACGCCTATTCGCCAGCCAGTACCCCGTCAGAAGCCCTGCGAAGAGGCCGCCGAGATGGGCGT
>CAYNAW010000011.1:0-34329 GCA_964395545.1 uncultured Candidatus Bathyarchaeia archaeon
GTTCCAACACGTCACGATCCTCGACCCCGACGAGATCCTCACATCATGGAAGACTGGAGATACCATCCAGGTGTGCCAGTCCCACCGGGATTTCGTGGAAGACACCCCGCCTGGATTCACCCGGCTAGCCGAGTCCGCAGCCTGCCGAGTCGAGGCCATGAAGCACGACACCCGGCCCATCTACGGCATCCAAGCCCACATCGAACGAGCCACCCGCGACCAACCCGATGGCCACCAAGTTATCCGCAACTTCCTTGCACAGGTGGTCAGAAAACATGGATGGATATGTACGAAAGCTGGCTAACGCGATCCATAACTCAGCAGTGGAGAAGGGATTTGGCGTCTACGACGAGGTGAGCTCTGCGCGCGACTTTCAGTGTCAATTCTGCATAAATCACCAATGCACATAGTTAAGATTGCACACCTGTGACGCGATCTGCCACAGATCAAGGTTTCGTGATTCCAGCGTGAGGAATCCATCCAGTCCTCTAACTCCCTCAAGTCTTCCAACGATGTCTGACAATGCCGGTATCTGTTCTGGAAAGGCTTCCATTTTTCACTGTTCTATCGGAGATATATCGCGTTTTCCAGCATTCTTCTTGCTTTTTGGTGCCATTACGATGCCCATTCTTCATTCATCATATATGCAAACCTAGCGGAGTTACTCGCTTCAAGTAGTTCCCCAAACTCCACATTCGGCACTTCCTCCAAGGCGCTATGGGATTGAAAAACCTCGGCGCGCGCACAATCGTGTCGTTGGCTGACATAAAAAGGCAGCGGAAATACCGTGCGCGCTGCCCTACACAAACCTTATAAAGATTGCTTGATTGGATTTATTTGGGAAAGGATTCAATGATGCGTCATCTCGCATGTATGATGACTTCTGTTCTACTTCTTTCTTTTCTTGTCGTCGTTCCTGGAAAAGCTGCGATATTGAGTGTGTCAAGCGTCTACATAGAACCCACTGGAATAGAAGATCCATCAACACATGAATGGACAGGTTCATTTTGGGTCATTGCAGCGACCACGGATACGAAGGAGTCATACTTGCTCTATAGATTCAACGAGACCGAATCTGCCTCGTTTGGACAAAACAAGATTGGCAGTGAAACGATAGTTCCGACAGCAACAATAAGAATCAAGATAACCCCAAGACAGCCCTACTGGGAGCGAGAACTCACGTTTAACCGTTACTTAGTCTACCCCCAGACGTATGGAGCCTATCGCAACTCGTGGCTTAAGACTGTGAGTAAGCTTTTGGACAACTCTGCGCCACCTCTCTATGCAAACGTGTCAGAATGTAATAGTACCACCGTGTGGACGTTGCATACTCCATTTGATGTCGAAGTCGAAAAAATCGGTGTCACATCTTTTACACAAACTGTTTCAATCGACACAGTAGGTGGCACAAGCATTGCAACCGTTTCGAATCCTGCTGACAACTCTGAGAAACTGATGATAATGGATCTGGGTAAGGTCGGGACTGGGTATGGTCAACCGGCGACAGAAGGCCTTCTGATCTTCAATGGAACAATCGCTTTTACGAGAACCACCCAAGTGGTGAACGCTATTAGATATGGAAGGGATCGGGATACGGGTCAGATAATACAAGATGAAAACTACGCCTTTTACTGGTTCGGCGGAGGGGCACTACACCTCGCAACCGGCGATGAAGGAGTGAAGAGGTTGGCTATTGGGAAGATAAGTCGCCTAACCACATGTGGAGACATGGCGTTGGCCAAGCAGCATACAACAAGCTTGTTGCGGACGGAGATTTCGCAGGTTCATATCGCGACGATGGTCCAAATTGGTGGGATGAGCGAGCGAGACCTGTAGCTGCAGACGTATTAAGCGACAACTCGGATACGAAACCCAACGGTTTAAGTCTCGTGAACTACCTGAAAAACACATTTTCATCTGAATTCCAGGACTTGAATAGGTATTGGGAACAAGGATGGACAATGGGCGACAACAAGTTGCGTATTTACTTGCCTTATGGCGCTGCTTCAAGCCTGATCACTATCAGAATATCAACCGAATTGGCAGATTCAGTCGTTTATCAGCCTCTTGTGGGATTTGGCAAGTGTGAACAAGCTTTCTGGGATTCTACGAAGACAGCAGGCTCAACGATAAGTAATAAAGATACAGCAATTCTGAAGATTAGACAGTCAGCCACAAGCACGTCAAAAATAACGGTCACACCTTCCATACCTTCTGGTGTACCCGCCTCAGTGACCCCGCTGATGGATAGCGCCATTGTTGACCCAGACAGCGTCCATACTTTTCGGTTCAAGGTCACGAATCTGGGCACTCCGACAAATCAGACATCTGCGGTCACATTTGCCATTAGCAATGACTTGGGAACGGTAACAGATACCAAAACGCTGAGCTTCGAGCTTACAGCACCTCAGGAAGACCCTGCTGATCCTCAGCCTTCACCTAGGCTGCCGCCTGCCTCGGGACAGCTTGCGGAAGGAGACCCGCTGTTCGTGTGGTTAATCGCGGTGGTCGTGATTATGGCGGGGGGGCTCGGTGCATACACGCTGTATTCTCGCCGTGCCGCGCGCAAGAAAGCGCAAGCTCAGTGAACCTAACCTTGTTGGAGTGCTCGTCTTTGAAACCACGTGGAAGAAACCTGTTCATTGCTGTCAGCTGTCTAGGGGTCCTCGTCGCGAGCCTAACTGTGTACTATTACTATGCGATTCCGCGACTGGCAAACCGCGTTGAGCTCTCTGGCCTGGATCTTGGTGATCTCGATATGGTTGGTCCCGTGCCTGCGTCTGCCGAAATTATACTGATTTTCGAAGTGCAGAACCCGAACGTGTTGCCCGTCTACGTCTCAAGTGGGGAGTTTGATGTCTTCATAAACGGTCAACACTTGGCGAAGGGGGATATCCCTTCCTTCTTCGTCTGGGGCGGTGGTCTCCAGAGAGTTGCAGTGCCGGTGCGGAGCTCTTTGGTCGGGGTGGCGATGTCAATTGGCGGTTTGCTCCTTGGGGGCGGGAGAATAACTGTAGACGTGCAGGGCACATTTAACGTACTGATTCTCAGTGTTCCTTTTGAAACGACTCTCTATAATGCAACGCTGTGAAATGCGCCCTATTGCGCGCGTGCATTCCTCGTGTTTCTATTGCATTGATACACAAGTGTCCTAATAGTGCGCCATTTCATGTTCTAGAAGACGATTCCACAAAACATATCAACACTTTATAGGCATAGATGGAATTCACAGATACTTAGAGAGGAAAAGGAGAAAGTAGAATGAAGAAACTTGCATCTACAATTCTGTCTCTACTCGTTCTTTCATCAACATTTACATTCCTGTCATTCAGCTTCCCAGGAGCACGTGCGGATTCCAGCGCGCTCTCTGTGCTTGAATTTAATGCGTTCGACGATTTGACAATACTATACGACGAAGATACAATTCTGTTGAATTTAAAACATCATCTGAACATGCCTGCATCGCCGCTCGCTGACATATATAGGCAGGCCTTCAGCGTTTTAGACTGTAACATTGAGGAAGAGATGCCGATACCGGAGAGTGTAGCAGTAGTTCCAGAGATCGTGATTGGAGGCTTTCCAAATGCTTCTGAAAATTCGATGCCAATTCGTGAGCAGTTTTACAGGGCATTGTCCCAAGAATATGATTCTTCGTTGGGATTGGACACGATAGTGGTGAACTCTAGTATGGTGCCCATAGGTGACTTCGGCGAATTCAGGATATATGTGGACATTATGGCCTTTCCGCAGGTCTCTTCCTGCCTACCGGGCAACTCAGGCGAAACATGGATACTCGGACTTGGACCAGCAGACCCCGCAAGGTTTGCAGAGTATGTGTTCACGCAGGTGACTTTTCTGAAGATGCTGCTGCAGCAATTGCCAGGTGAGCAAGTATACAAGAATGCATGGTCTGTCAGAATAAGTCTTCCAGACGATGATAATGGTGCACTGCTCAACTGCGATGAACTGTCAGCTCTGAGTTGGTTGGTCGATCTTGGAGGAGGAAACTACCTGGAGGCATCAACACGCATGGAAACACGCGATTCATTGACTTTAAACGAAACAATGATCGTGACCGAACAGAACATGACTATGCCGATCGAAGATCTTGGCTACGCGTTTGAAGGCTACAAGAGTTTCATGATCAAATACTCTACATCTTGGGTCGAAGACGGTGAAATCCGTGGAAGCACGCTCGACTACCAAATCTTGCAGGAATCAGTTGGCGCAAGCGTTTCTGCCGCAGCTGCTTCAGCCACTGGTTCCATCACATCCAGCAACGGCTTCAGCTGGTCGTATTCGTTGAAATTTCCTACGCTCAGCAAAAGCGGTGATAGTAGGAATGAGGATGAATTGCCATGGTGGCCACCGGATGGCGCTCCAGAAGATTCTTATCTCACGTACGAGGCCAGCCTTGATCTCGTTGCTACGTTCTCCGTTCAATGGGATCCAACTTTTCCCGTTTTCGGGCTTGATTACTTCAGATCTTCAATTAGACTTGAGGCCGAAGCAAGGTTGGATGTTGAAGCTGGAATCTGTGGATGGACATACAGCGAGGAATTCAAGATCTTCGAAGTCCCTGTTACCAAGCTCACATTCTTCATTGGTCCAGTTCCTGTGTACGTGGACTTGACTCTGGGCGCCAAAGCATGTTTGGACATCGAATTTACCGTAGGACCAAAAATCAGTGCCGGATGTACTGCAATTGGCTGGATTGAATATGGAGTGGAATATAGCGAGAACGGAGGGCTGACCTTTATTGACCAACGTGGCATGACTGGTGAGTTTATCCCACCAACTTTGACCTCTGCAGATGAAATAGTTGCCGAAGTCACTCCAAGCATCCCCATAGATCTCTGGGCGAAATTCTATGCAATTGCAGGGCCTGATTTGGTGTTCGAACCATACATCACTGCAATTTTCTCATACTCAGTAATAACGCAAAAACTCACGATAGAAGTCACAATCGGTCTGAAGATTTCTTTTGTTTTTCGCCTTGATGACAATCTCAAGAAACTGCTCAAGGACATCGCCAGCTTTGACCTTGGGTACGAATGGGACTTTGCCTTACTGCACTACGTGTGGGCAGAACATCATGATGTGGGAATTAAGAACCTCAAAGTCGCGAAACCTTACATCTACCGAGGCGACATTGTGGACATTTCAGTCATCGTCAAGAATCAAGGCTTCACGCTTCAACATGATATGATAAGCTTTGATGTGAAAGTCCTGTGTGATGACATCGAGATTGGCATGGAGTCCGTTTCAGATTTGGCAGAAGGTTCAGAGACAACCGTGGGTTTCACTTGGGACACGTCAGGCGTACCGATCGGAAAGCGTACCATCAAGGCAGAACTGCTTAACATCAACCCTGCTGAGGAAGTCGACGAGAACGATTATGCAAAAAACGATATCTTTGAAACCGAAGTAGAGATATCGCCTGTAGATTTCTACATCACTTATGCCTCTGAAACAACGTGGTACAAGCCCGGAGAAACTACGGAAACTGTAGTGTGGGTAAAGAACTTGCGCCCTGTCAGGACTGCTTTCTGGTTCGGAGTAAGCTTCAAAGACTCTGCGGAAGAATCCGAAAAGTATGATCCACAGATATCCAAGACACCGGAGTCAGCCACACTTAATCCAGAGGAGACCGCCTCATTTGTAGTCACGTGGACAATACCTGCTGATGCTCCATTCGGCTGGTACAAATCATACCAAATAGCCCTGAACTGCTGGGAAGATGACACTTTCAGAGAAAAATACATAGACAATATTGAGTGGGCTGATGTTTTCTATGTCTACGAGCTCCAAATTCTCTTGCCCACAACAGAGCGACCAGCACCAGCCGGTGACCCAGAGAACCCAAATGCCATCTCTGTTTCTGTTAGATGGATTCCAACAATGCTAAGTAATCTTCTGCAAGAAGAGTCAGTTTTTTCGGCGAAAATTGGCGATCAGTCTGCTGGATGTGAGCTTCAGCCGGTTGGCCTTCCACAATCAGGCGATGACTTTGAAACCATTTATCACAGATGGCTTCATGGATTGTACGAACTGAGAATCTATCCTCCTGCACAGCTGAGTGAGGGGCTCTATGATCTGAACATTGCTGTAACAATGGGTGAGCTAACGGATTCAGGCCTGATCGTGAACGCAGTGGAGTATACCAGTGGACTATCCGCAGAACCGACTTCAAAAGGTTTGGCTTGGCTTCGGACTAGCCAATACAGCGATGGTTCTTGGCGGAGTAGTGTAGGAGTCACCGCTCTCTGTGTGCTGGCGTTTCTAAACGCAGGTTACGACGAAACAGACCCTGACGTGAATCAGGCCATCCAGTACCTTTTGTCCAAAGTACACCCTGATGGCTCGATCTACGTCGCTTCTGGAAGCAAAGAATACGAAACATCTTTGGCTGTATTGGCCCTGGTAGCAACGTACAATGACGCCCACACAATAGAAATCGACAATGCGAGAAACTGGCTCGTGAATTCCCAGTGGGATGAAAGCTGCTTATGGGGAAGCGTAAACAAAGACTCATGGTTCTATGGCGGGTTCGGATACGGATACAGCGTTCGACCAGATCTCTCAAACACGCAGTTTGTCGCGCTTGCATTAGACGCAGCCGGACTGCCCAAAGATGACCCGGCCTGGACAAAACTGCAAGTGTTTCTACACAGATGCCAGAGAGTGGACTTTCCGATTACGTTAACAATTGACGGCCAGGAGTACACTGTACAGCCGTATAACAGCGGAGGCTTCGATGGCGGCTTTGGTTACACTCCAGGCTCAGACTCTTGGGGTAGCATGACAGGCGCGGGCATTTGGGGGCTGATGCTGTCGGGAGTGTCAAAGAACGATCCCAGGGTGGCTAGGGCTATCGATTGGGTTGTTAGCCACTACACCTGGGAGACAAACCCGGGACCAGGCTCACGCGCATACTACTACTATCTGTCCATGGCCAAAGCCCTCACCCTGTATGGAGAGAAAGTGATAGGAGGGCACGACTGGTATCAGGACCTCTACAGCAAGATAACGAGCCCTGCTGAAATGATATTGGAGGGTGACGACAAAGCGAAGTGGATTCCTTCGGGATACGAGGACTACGTCCCAGATCTGCCAACTGCCTACGCAATACTATCACTTCAAACAAGAGCCTCGGCTCCGCCAGTCCAACGACTTTCATATCTCACGTTCATCCTGAATTCAAACAGCCTCATCAGGATACTAGACCCGGAAGGCAACCTTGTTGGCTACAACTATGTGACTGGCCTCGGGGAGAACAACCTTCCAACAGCCATCTATTCAGGACCGCTATCTGAAACACAGTACGTCGTCATTGTCAATCCAAAACTGGGCACATACAAGCTTGAGTTGGTTGGCACTGCGAGCGGTTCATATGAGTTGGTAATCCAAGGTAACTACGGAGAAGTGGCAACTGACGTAGTCAGGTTTGCAGGACCAGTGTCACAAGCTATGTTGTTGACCTCAGATGTAGACGTCACCTCGATAGTCGGACCGATCGACATATATGCAGATCCGCCCTCCTTCAAGGAGATTGTCCAAGTAAGAGCAACTGTTGAACCACATCTCAATGCACTAAACCTGAAAGCCACTAGCGAGAGCTTAAGTTTCCACATTGAGCTCCCAGAAGGCCAGCTAACAATAGGTGACATCGTCGTCTCGAGCATATGCCTTAACAACACTATATCGGTAAGTTCAGATACGGTGCCAGAAGTTGGAGATTGGGATAACGACGGTACTCTAGATCTAGCATTGATCTTCAGCAGATCAGAAATCGCAGACTACCTTACTGCTGCGGGCATAACTAATGGTGAGGTGTCATTCACTCTGACAGGGTTATTTAGTAGGATTACCTCATTCGAAGGATCAATCACCATATCGGTTTCAACACTGATTGGCGATGTGAATTGTGACGCAAAGGTCGACATCTACGACGTTGTTTCGGCTGGGAGAAGCTATCGTTCGAGCGAGGGCGAGGCAAACTGGAATCCTAACGCGAACTTCGCAAAACCATGGACAGGCATAGACATATACGATTTGGTGACCATCGTATCACACTTTGGCGAAGAATATCCATAGCCCACACGTTTTTTTTCCATTTTTTTCTACGCATACATGCATGACCTGCTAACACGTTTCGAAGGTCTGTGCACGCGCATCCGCCACACAGAGAAAAAAGAATAGTTGTACGGGAGCCGTCTGCGCGCGCGCTGAAGACCGCTGCAGGCGAAGTGCTGGGAGACGGCGCACTGTGAACTGGCGGCGATGGCGCAAGCGGAAGCCGTGCACGCTCAACGCGAAGCGCGGAAAAACGGCAGAGGCGCAGTTTGACTTGCACGAAGTACCTGACGCGAGGGTTGCTGTTTCTGGTTCCCTTCGCGTTCTTGTTCATCACTTCCATTCGTTTCCTGCCTTGCTACATCGACGTGGGCGCATTCGAAATCAACCGCGGGTTCCTCATGGGCGTGTTCGCGACCTTCGGCAGCCTGTTCATCATGCTTCCGTACAGAACCTACCGGAGCGGACTCACAGGCGAACAGACAGTCGTCAAGAACCTCTCCGAGAAGCTGAGCAACGCCTACTCACTGTTCAACGATGTGCTGCTTAAGGACGGAAAGCGCACGGGAAACGTTGACCACATCATCGTTGGCCCCACAGGCATATTCGTCATAGAAACAAAGAACAACAAAGGGACCGTCACATACGATGGTAATCGTTGGACGGGCATAAGTGGGAGCCCCAGCCGACAAGCGATATCCAACACGTTCAGAGTCAAGGATATCCTAAAAGGCTGTGAGGTCTTCAAGGAGAACGCGCCCTACGTCAACGCCGTTGTGGTGTTCACGAATAGCAAAGTCAGCCTTCAGCTATCCAAAAATCCTGAATGGTGCAAGGTGCTTCAGATTCGAGGGCTGACCGATTCGCGTCTCGCTGATTACATTAGGAGTGAACCCATACGATTCTCCGACGAAGAGGTCGCGTCAGTTGAGCGCGCGCTCAAAGCCAGAATCGCCAACTATGACGAATGATCTTGAGCTTCGCGGGCGTACAGCTTTCCCCTCTTCCGTGATCAGTTCGTGTGCGTGGCTACCAACTTTCGCCGTAGTTGCCGACTGCTGTTACAGGAGCAAACCTGCAAACAGCATCGTTTGCAGACTAGGCTTCTCTCCTACGGTTTTCTCAACAACTCGAAACCGTCATCTGGGCGAATTCTGCGAATTTGAAGACTTCCGCAAGTGCATTCTCACTTTCAAACCCTCTATTTGCCGCCCTCCGGGACCTTACGGTTCGAGACACGTCTATCTCAGCGGCTTATCACAAAGAGGGCATGTGGTTTTGGTTGGTCCCAGAAGCCCTCCGTAGACACATCCAGCACAGATGAAATGCCCGTTGGAGCAGGTTTTGCCGCCACGAACATCCTTCTCTCTTCCACAGTTGTCGCATGTCCTTGGCATAATGTCATCGCTCTTGCTTAGTGGTCCCCTTCAGTGACCATGCTCGCGTCTTTCCGAGGGTCAATATAAGACTTTCGACTATGCGCGCACGCACGCACACTGGTGTTTCGGGCGTGCAGGGGTAGCAGGATTGGGGCTAGAAAAACCTTGCCTCGCGGGCCAACGTAAGCGCGTCTCTGGGCTCAGAGGCCAGGTCCAGCTCAAGATAGGCTCTCTTACTATTCAAGTACGGTGGTCCGTTTCTTGAGAAAAGTGTAAGGACCTTACCGGAATGGTTCACTCTGACTCCGTCGCATGGTTCGTGGCTTCGTATGAGTGTCCTGGTGTTCGTGATTTGCAGAACCTCTGAAGTCACGTCTTCGCCGAAGAGCCTTCCTAGACCGCGTCCCGATGGCTGTGTGCCGGTGATGGCGTCCTTTGGATCACTCCACAGAATCTCCTCAAAATGGGTTGTCAGTGGAAAGAGCTGGTCAGCAAGATTGAGGTCGCTTAGCGATGCTATTTTGCTTGGCGCCCCACCATGGAGTAGAAGGTATTTGTTTTCGACGATCAGGGAGTGAGGAAGATTCGAAAACAGGTTGAGGAGATTGTCGTAGATCTCACTCCATTGTTCGTTGTACTTCAGCTGCAGCTGAATAGGCACATCGTGCGGGGAAAAGGGGATCAAGGGTAATCCCTCATGGTTCCCTCGTAAGAGAAAAACCCGTTCTGGCTTGATCTGCTTGAGATAGAACACTACATGGAAAACCTCAGGCGAGCATGCGCCTCGGTCGCCGTAGTCGCCGAGGAAAATCAACTTGACATCTTCGCCTTCCCCTGTTCGCTGTATGAAGCGTGTTTCCGTCAGCAGTGTGTAAAGACCGTGGAGGTCGCCGTGGAGGTCGCCCACAACTATGGCTTTGCCCTGTGGGGGGAGGACAACGGTTCCTCCAGCGGCGCTTCTTCGTTCTTCCTGAAGTTGGGCGGTTACCCGACCCATGAGGATGACCAGTCTCTCTTTCCTCAAGGAAAAGGAGTTCCTGAAGATGTCGACAAGGGTCTTTCTCAAGACGCCACGCCCTTCCAGCTATAGGGGAATCAGAGGTAAGAGTGTTTGAAGCTTCGAGTAGAGCTCTGGAACCGTGAACAACAACACGGCTACAAAGAGGGGGACCCACAGAACATCACGAACACCATTGCT
Organism: uncultured Candidatus Bathyarchaeia archaeon; assembly: GCA_964395545.1. GTDB lineage: Archaea > Thermoproteota > Bathyarchaeia > Bathyarchaeales > SOJC01 > CAYGVX01. Next base: position 10,654 of record CAYNAW010000011.1, read on the forward strand.
CCCGAGTATTATCTTCTGTTTGAACGATGCGGGTGTTGAGGCTTGGGAGAGCAGCTCCAACCCGGTTGCAACGTTGCCGATTAGTATGCCCACCGTTCCAACGGCTCCAGCTAATGGCGCTAGGAACTGAATATTGAGAACGACGTTTGTTGTGCCTTTCATCAGAAGGGCCGCGAGCGCAGCTACGCCATATGAGAACAAGAGGGCGTAACCAAGCTTGAAACGAATGGTTCCTCTAAGGAAATCAGGCTTCGAGAGCTTGAACATGAAGCCAGCCATCATCACGACGCCAATGGCAAAAGGCATCAAGTACTCAGGTTGAAGACCCAGGAGGAGAGCAATGGCAGATGGGATGAGGGCTCCACTTAAGGCAAAGCAAATGTTCGTTCGCCTGATTTGCAGCGCGTCAGCCTTGAATCCTTCGAGAAGCCAAGCCGCAGTCAAGATTGCGGGAAAGATCCAGATGGGAATTCTGATTAAGGCGTTGGGCACAAGATCTTCTGGGGGGATTTTCTGCGGCATAGCTGCGCAGTATGCCACGAAGGCGACTAGAAAGATTTTCCCAACTTTGCTTGGACTCATTCACCTTACCTCCAAATCACGCAATGTTGATTTTTGCCAAATCTTTGGCCAAGTCGTTCGCATTCTGGTACGCTTGGGCAAAGTCCTTTCCTCGGACATTGATTGCTTTGTGAAGCACAGCATCCAGTTCCGGAACGATCTCAGGGCATTGACTGCTCAGGAATATGGGGTTCAATTTGATCCTGTCAAAATCAAGGTTCGACTTCCTCAGAGCGCATGCTGCAAGGGGGAAATAGAGGGAAAGCCCTAGTTGATAGATGTCAATGCGGCGGTCGGAAGTGTCAATGGGCAGGGGGTAGTTTGGCGGAAGATACTGCGGGGTGCAGGTCATTCCCCCGCTTAAGGAGCCCAGAGCTTTCGCCGTTCCAAAGTCTGCCAGCTTCGGAACGAAGTCCTTCGCTTCCTTTTTGAACAGGATGTTCTCAGGTTTTATGTCCAAGTGCACGTAGCCGCAGTTGTGAATGACCCACAGAACGTTGGCGATGCTGATTCCAGTCTGGACCAGTAGCCTAACCACTTCCGGCAGGGGTTTTGGCGAAATCTGATCTAAGAGGTTCCCCCCTTCACAGTATTCTTCAACGATGCATAAGGGATCCAGTATCAAATCGTGGACTTGCACGATATTCCTGTGTCCTAGGTTATACTGAATCTGGGCTTCCTGGATGGCTTTCGCCTTTTCTTTCCCGGGATTCCGTATGATTTTCAAGACTACTTGTTTTCTTCCGTCTTTTGCCAGTACAACATCAGCAAAGCCGCCTCCGCCTAGCGGACGAATCTTTGAATACCCTTTTGGTATATCTAATGATGGGGTGGTTCCGCTAGGTCCAGAAGGCGGAGGTGAAGGTTTGATGTGCGTTTTAAGGGGCCGGGCAATCGCTTCCTTAAAGAGTGGCCTGAAGGCCTTTTCGCCGAAAAATCCCACGATGGCCGTAGGCAGGTAGAAGAACGCGGTGGCAGTGCCTATGATGAAGGCTTTGACCAGCAGCAGCCCGATCAGTGTGGCTGGTCCAAAAAACGAGTTTGCGTTCGTCAGCATAGCAAACGAGGTGCTAAACACGACGGTGCCGTAGACCGTATTCTTGCCAGCGCTTTGCCATCCATGATCTTCAAAATTCAGAGTTCCAGCAATGATGCCTCCAACGATCAAAGGGATGAACAGAGAGGCGACGAGGGCTCGAAAGAAGTCGTAGAACATCATCGGAGTGTCGGGGTTGACTAGATCGGGGACGTCCTTTTGCAGCAGTGTAAAACTGAGATACGTCGAGCCACCGACATTGACTGACAGATGATAGACAGCGGAGAGAATCACGAAAACCCATATGAGGGCAACCGTCACCGTGACTGACATCACAATCTTGGCTTTTTTCGAAAGAAGGACCTGCCGCAAGCTCAACCTGGAGTCTCCTATAGCTGCTTGAACCTGAACGCGGTTGCTCCAAATCGGAGTTCGTCACCACTTTTCAGGGGCTGTTTGCCTTTGCCCCTGATGTCGTCGCCGTTCAAGAAAGTCCCATTCGTGCTGTTCAGGTCTTCAACCACGTAGATTCCGTTTTCAAAGCCGATGCGGGCGTGCACTCGGGAAACATACGTGTCGGGCAATATGATGTCGTTCTCAATAGCTCGCCCCAGAGTCTTGCCGTTTGTAATCGTGAACTCGTTGGACAGGGGGACTGATGACTTGACCAGTTCGAGCCTAGCCTCGGGAGCTTGCACTACCGGGACGGATTGCGATTCCTGACCGGCCACTTCACCAGAAGGTTCTGGAGCTGACTGAGGCGGCGGTACGGGCGCACCTGTTACGACGCCGGATCCCTTCTGGAGCCCACACTTAACGCAGTAATCCTCGCTGTCTTCGTTTTCGGCGCCACACGCGGGGTTTTGACACTTCCACACCACTATTCCTCTCCCTCCTTCTGTTTTCCTTCGATAACTCGCTGGGTCTGGGACAGAAGTTGTTTCGTGTCGATTCTCTGGGTTTGTCGGGCTTCGATGAGCATGGTTTCAAACTCCTTTCGGGTCTTCGAGTCCAAGTCGGGTCTCCGGGTCAGTTCTTCGATGCGTCTCGTGATCTCTGACACGTTGCCTGTTTTGGCCGCTTGCAGAGTATCAATGGCCATTCTGTAGGTGGTGACTCTTTCGATTACTCTCGCGTTTCGTCCCTTCACGATTAGATCCATGCTGTCCGTTGTGCGTGCGATTACGTTGACCGGCGCTGTTCGGGCACCGACGAGACCACTGGCTGGATCGTCGTATTCCAAGAGCCCCTTTGAGATTCGAAAGGTTCCTGGAGGCCGGGGGGCCACCATGAATTCGCCGGCCACCTCCATCGTGCCTTCTTCGAGGCCTCCGAGTCGGACCTTGACGTCGTTTCCATCAGGCAAAACGTTTCTGTGGGAAAACACAGTGCAGTCTGAACCTGGTGTAGTGACGATATGCAAGAGGCAGTTGTCGGCAACCAGTTTCTGGAGACTATGAAGCTGCTCCTGAAGGTAGCCCTTCAGTTCGGCTGCGTTCCTAATATGCTTGAACTCCCCGCCGGATTTCGCGCCCAGCGAGGAAAGAATCGTTTCATTGTAGTCGGAGCCAACTCCAATAGCAGTTATAGGTATTCCTTTCTCCTGCGTTTCAATGGCAAACGCTTCTGAATATCTTCTCCATTCATGGTCAGAGGTGAACATTCGCTCATCGGAAGTTGGACAGCCGTCTGTAATCACTATGAGTCTATTGGCCATGCCGCTTGCTTTGGTTCTTTTGAGGCTGTCTCTTACCTGTCGCAAAGCCTGGAATAGAGCAGTACCGCCCTCCAGTTTGATAGCGTCGATCCTGCTGTTGATCCTGTCTTTGTCGGAAACCACCTGGGCAGGAACTACTTCTCTGACGAAGTCGCTGAAAGAGCAGACAGCTAACACGTCTTCCTTAAGCCCGTTCACAAACATTTTGGCAGCCTCTTTCGCTTGTTCAAGCTTGTCCTCTGCGCTCATGGACCCGCTGGCATCTATCAACAACGCAAGATTCAGCGGCCCAGATGCCGACTGCCCCTTCTGCGCGAGTATTGAGCTAAGAAAATACAGTCTGTTCGCGGAATTCGCCTTAATGTACTCGTGGCTTGTCTCAATCTTCACCTCGATTCGAGAAGGTTTCCCCGCCACTGAATTCCCATCCTTTGCCATGGAATAGTGAATACAGGATGGATTTATTATTATCGCTAGATATGCCTGCGTGTTATGTATACCGGCAAAAATAGAGCGAATACGGGTTTGACCGGTTGCACAGGCTCGAAAATTGCATCAATAATGTATGGAGGAGGCGGTGACAACCTTTCTGTTGCTGAGGAACGTTGCTATTAAGTCGACATGCGCGCGCGTTCGTTGAGACGTTGACTCTATGCAGTTCGTAGGGACACGCATTGTCATGCCCACAGCCGTCATGGGAGAATTCATACTTTAATACTTCCTATGATACGTGTTGTCCAACGGGGAGTGGGCATTGGAAAATCCCAACCGAAAATGGGTCTCCGCCGCGCTTCTGTCAATCCTCATACCGATCAGCCTGCTAGCCACCTCAAGATTCACGGGGATCTTGCGAGAACCATTGACGCCAAAGGTCACCGAGGCAGAGACCGCGAACTGGAGTATGGCGAGACCTACAGGCGACAGGCATATTGATGAGAAAGTGACATGCCTCTTCGCTGGGAACGGCATAAAGGCTGAATTCAGCGTAACGATCCACGAGTACGAAGAGGACAGTTCTTCTCTGCCATTTGATGGAAGCGACGGTCTAATCATTCGTGTGACGACGATTGCGAACATCAGCCACGGGTTCATCCATTCGGCAAGCCTCAGGTTCGTCGACTACGGTGATGAATCACTTGTGGATGTGTACGCAGATCCAGACACTTGGAAGCTGCAGAACGTGGAAATCGACAGGATCGTCGATAGGCAGGCGCAGACATATGTCGGGATTCTACCAGTAGGGAGGCCACAATACTGCTTGGCCGAAATATCCTCTTTCTGGGTCTTTTTCGACCTCAACAGCGTTAACCATCAAATGACCATAGCACTAGACGTATTCAGATGGAGTGGACTACCAGAAAGCGGTCTTGCCAACCCCTCTGGAGGTCAACGCCATTTGAAGAAGCTACTGATAGGATTGAAGCTCGTATGCCTACTGACTCTTTCGTCCATGACGTTCTGCATTCCAGTGGCATGGGTTCTGGATTGGAGCGCGCGCATACGATATATGTAATAATGCCGGGAACATATGATATAATTTTCAGGCCTACTTGCGCTTACGGAAGATCTTCATAGCGCAGTTAGATCAATGGTCTAACCACTGCTTAGCGGTTCTCAGGCAAATACTCTCAGAGCTGTATTAAGAAAGCGTCTTTTGAAACATGTGGCAAACAAGAAGGATGTGAAAAAGAGTGGGAAAGATGGAGGCTAGCAAATCGCCTTTCTGTTGTGTCCGTTTGTTTCGAAGACGAAGTATGCTGTCTGGCTGTACGGGATTGAAGGCAGAAACCTCAGTGCTATGGTCTGCGTCGGCGTCATGTCCACTCTGTTTTCGTCGTCGAAGCGCAGCTTCCACGTCACCCAGCCGAGCTCGCTGTGATTGGCATATAACAGTGGAGACAGATGCCACTCTCCCTGACCATCCACCGCGTAGAGCCTCACCTGATCCAAATGACTCGTGAAGTTGTCCAGCTCCCGCAGCTCAAGTCTGTAAACCCCGTTCTCCAAAGCCAAAGCGCCCTGTATCTCGCGCTGCACCGTTATGTCAGACTCTGCGTGAATGGGCAACACGCCTTCACTTACATAGTCTGTGCCATTCCAGACAAACAACGTCGGACAGTCGCCACCGCCAGGTGGACCGCCTCCTGGTTCTGAAGGCGGTGGGGGAAGAGAGGGTGTGGATATTGCTGTGCCAATCTCAAGGTTTCCATCACCATATACTACCATGCTAGTGTTTACACCGCCAGCCACAAAGCCATTATAAAAAACGCATTCCGAGAAACTGGCTACGTTCCACACTTTGAACGCAGCGTCATCCAATGCGGCATCTATGGAGTACCCAGCTTTCAATGCAGCCTGATAGAAGTATCCTGCGAACTGGTACCCTGCACAGGTCCTTCCTGAAATGGTTGAAGTTAAGTATGGGGCTGGACCGGTAAACCCTATAAAAGCGTAGCCGTTATTATCTGGGTCAGCATATCCATCATTGCTAAGGTTTGTTGTGTGAAGCCAGCAGTGGGGCATGCCATAAGCTCCTGACCAGAAGTGCGTTCCACCGATTGTTTCTCCTTGGTAACAAGACCACAAGAATACGAACCTGTCATTTTGACATCCTGAATATTGATGTATCCAGTCGTCGCTAACCTTTGTACCATTATCCGTGGTTATTTCATAGTGCTTTTCAATGAGCCAGACTATTTTGCTGTTGTAGCCTTCGCCTATGTAAAAAGATGTTGAGACTACATGACCGGCTCCTTGAGCAGCTTCATAAATGTTTGCTTGCGTGGTAGAAGGACCATACCAGTTGTATGATGTGTAACTGCTTGCCAAAGAGCAATTGAAGATAAAGCTTGCCAACTGACTGTCTGTTTGTTTCTCCCACTCTGTCAATGTGTATCGAGATCCCAAAACAGTTGAGGATTTGGCATAGCATCTAACTTCAACACCTAAAAGCAAAGTCAGAAACATGAGCGAATACATGAACAAGGCTCTGCGAGGCACTTACATCACCGTTTTCTTGCGGCGCTTCCGATAGACAATGGCGGCAGTAGTGGCGAGTATCGCGATAGCCGTCACCGTCAACACTAAAGGCACGTTGGGATTCGGACTGGGACTTTCTCCTATCCATCCCTGTGGGGTGGCAGAGAACACGTCTCCTGTATCTGCCCACAACAGAACGTTGTAGCCGAATATGTTTGGGGTGGAATTCGCTTCCTCGAAACCGATCTCCACAGACCACTCCGGATAAACCGCATACGCGTCGCGTTTCCCCTCACTCCCGCGAACGTAGTATAGAGTGGCGTTTGTTGTCTCGACCGTTCTTCCATGCGCATCGGCGTACTTTTGTGCATAGGGAAGAGCAATGTTTACCGCTTGTTCCTTGGAAATGTTTATTTCGGTAGAGCCGATGCGCATAATTCCCCACCAGTTCAGGAGCACTGTTAGATATCCTTCGTCAGACACGCCTATGCGGAAGCTCTTCAAACTAACCTCCGTGTCGTGTACAGTATAGAGCCACTCAAAGCTATTCGCGGCTGTCTTGAATGTCAAGTTACCAGATTTGATGATTTGGGTCTGATCCGGCACAGCTTGGTCGAGAAGCTGAGCAAACTGGCTGCAATACGATGCGCTCAGAAGCGTGACGTGTTCTTCTAAGACTTCTCTCACCGCGGTCAATTTGTCTCTCGCTGGTCCATAGTGCATTGGCGCTCCATAGCAGATGAAACGGACTATTATCCCATTGTAGATGTCAAGGGTAAGCCCGATGCTTTCATTTCCACGGTTGAGACGGAAGAAGAAATTCCACTCCTCAACCGATGTCCTGGCGGTGTACGAATACGAAAAATCTACCGTGTAGGCGCTTATGTTTATCTTCGCCACGTTCTGAAGGAACATCAGGGCAAATTGCTTCTCATCGTCCAAGTCGGCTTCTTCAGCAGCTGCTGGTTGTGGTAATAGATAAGGGAGAATGGATGGACTAAAGAAAAAGACGCAGTAAGCTATGGCAAAAAGTATGCTCTTCTTCATCTCAACCCAATAGTAGGAGGGGGCGCGGAGCATAAAAAGTTTGCGTTCTGGTCTTAAAGACGTAAAATGTGCCGATTTCTGATATTCTAGAATCCTAATCTAAATCGTTACGCGCGTCTTTTGCTCCATTCTGTTGAATGAGCGGGTGATATCGTATTGTGTGGCAAATTGTGGGCAGAGATGGGGAAGAAGTGCGAGTTAATGTTCTGATGGGCGATGAAGCCGTCAAAAAGGCGAAAGACATAGGCTTGAATCGCGCGCGCATAGTTGCCAGCCGCGATGACGAGGTCGAAGAGGACGACATCACCCTCCGCATTTACATCTGTGCGCTCCTCATGGAAGCGCCAAATGTTGCTCGTACCTCACTGGCAAGACTGGAAGACCGAGAAATAGAAAAAAGGGAGAGTGTGCGGGAGAATTCGGCGATGTCGCCCCTTGCGCCCGTTGTAACCGGACTATACTACCGGAGCCCTGAACTAGTCTACTTTTTACTTACGTTTCCGGTATATAGCCACTTTGTCCTGCTCGCTGTAGTGCACGTAGTCAAAGCCCGCCTCAATCAGCTTCGATTCTTGTTCTAAATTCCCCGTCGTTGCGCGCGCCTACGGAACAGTCCTAGGACAGCCGTTGTATGAAGATAACAGCGACATCAACGGAGACAGGGAAATCACTATCTTCGACATCGTCATTGCCGCCGGCCACTACGGGCTAAGGCTGGTAGCTCCCATGTGCCGTGCAGACGTGTGCATATCCTGGAAATGCGCGCGCAGTGATGACGCGCTTGGTGGTCGATGAGTAGATGCTGCATAAAGCATATAGCAGGTCCTGGACAACTCATGGCAGAGGGTCGTTGTGGAGTTTGACGCGAAGTTCTTCGGCTTTGCAGTCGTTCTGCCCTTCGCCGCGGAATTGTTCCAGCAGTTTGCGAACATGTGGCTCTATCACCTTATCCCTGTGGCGTCAAGGCTTTTGCCGTGGAGCGGTCTCGCGTTCGCTCCGCTTAGCTTGGGTTTAGGCGTCTTCTTGCCCTTCGGAGTCATGTACTTCCTCAGCACGAAGGTCACCGAACCACAGCGCTACCGCGCCATCATCACCTCTATCTTCCTAGGCTGTTGGATCGGACAAGCCGCAGCCTTCCTCCTAGGCACTCTCATCATGTATCAACTCGGAGGCAGCTACGGCGCAGACCCTGTTCTCGCCACGGTCTACATCCTGTGGGGTGTGCTCACGAGTGCACTCTCCTCAACCCTGTTCATCAACCTTGCCGCGACCCTGCTCGCCTACTATAACAAGGCAGTCCAGCCCATACAACGCTTCTCCACTGGTTAGGCCTAACTCACGCGTGCGCATAGACCCGGCGGGCTTTCTGTCACGGAGACTCTTAAATCCCTAAACGAGCTTCTCTCTGGTGGAGCGTTCCTAGATGAACTCCCCTAGGCCGCTCAACATGAGGCAAAGGTAAGTTGGGTCCCAGAAGGAAGTCGTGGCAGGAGAAGCTGTCCGACAAGAAGGGTCTACCGAAAATCCTCAAGTTGGAAGCGAGGTTTCCGTGCTACAACGCCGTGCACAAGATGGGCGCGGAAGTCGGCGATAGCGTAGTGCTGGCGAACCCCAGCGAGGTCGTCGAAGTGATGACGCACGTTCCAGAAGGCAGACTGACAACGATTGTTGAAATATGTAAGAGAATAGCCGCTAACCACAAGGTCAAGGCTTGTTGCTCCCTCACCACAGGGATTTTCATCATGACCGCAGCTAATGCAGCCGAGGAAGCAGCAAGAGAAGGCAAAGACCTCAACATTCCATACTGGCGGACGTTGAAAGCAGGCGGATTCCTGAACGAGAAATATCCCGGCGGTGCCGAAGCCCACGGACGATTGCTGGAGGCAGAAGGGTTCAAGGTCATCCAGAAAGGAAAGAAACTCGCGGTTCACGATTACCAACAATACGTGGTTGACGTACAGAAGGCGTAGCGTACAGGCGGATGCACGCGCATCGCTAGCAGTTGGCTTCGAGGAAGGCCCGCTCGTCGCAAAGGTCTTGGAAGAAGCATGTGGGACACGCGGGATTACGGGCCGTACACACGAGAGCTCCGAAGTCGATGAGCGCCTGATTGAAGACGAAGGCCTTGCCCCGTGGGATCAAGGTTTCCGCTAGGCGCCAAATGTCCTTGTTCACCGCCACGTGTTGCGAGTTGCCGCGGATGCCGAAGGCGCGTCGAATCAGCCGGTGAACATTCGTGTCTACGATCGGTGCATCGTGGTGGAAGGCGAAGCTGAGAATGGCGCCGGCGGTGTACCGACCGATTCCGGGCAGAGCGACGAGTCGCGTGAACGTGTCCGGCAGGCGTCCATCAAGCTCGTTGACGACGTGTCGCGCGATCCGGTGCAGCCGTTCCGGCCGGAAGTTGTAGCCTAACGGACGCCAGAGGTCTTGCACCTCTTTCAGAGGCGCCGCGGCGAGGGCTTCGAACGTAGGGTACACGATCAGCCACTCGTTGTATTTCGGTAGGACCCGGGTGACCTGTGTTTGATGAAGCATGATTTCTGAGACGAGGATGCAATAAGGGTCACGCGTATGGCGCCATGGCAGATCCCTCCCGTGTCTGGCATACCATCGAAGCAACCCGCGTTGGAAAGCGCGGATTCTCTTCTCGTCAGGTGATCCTGGATGGGGAGTAGCTGTTGCGGGATTTCTGCTGCCGGCATGGACGCGCTGGATCTTCACAGTCGTTTCCGCCAGATGTGCACTTCGGTCTTGTGGGTGAACCCTACTGCGTCGTAGAGTCGGTTGGCAGCGTCTGTCGCCGCGGCTCCCGGAATGCAAAACAGAGACGGATTGTATTTCTGCACGCGTCGCAAGCCTTCACAGATCACCGACCGGGCCAGCCCAAGCTGTCGGTAGCGGGGATGCGTTCCCACGGGTTCCAGCTCCGCCATTCGGCTTACTGGGTCGAGTCTCACGGTGCAGAACGCGGCGAAGGTTCCCTGCGGGTCAACTGCAACGAGGTCCAAGTCCTTGTGATAGAACGAGGCGGTGCTGTAGATCTTGGCTGTTCTTTTCGTCATGCAACGACAATGGGGAAAGACGGCCTCCAAGACCGTTTTGTACTGGACAAAATCCACCTCTACGTCGGCAGATCTGATGATGAAGCCGTCGGGGAGCTGGTAGTCAGGGATGGGTAGATCAACGGGTCGTGTTCGGTTGTATTCGTGGAGTCCGGTGTCTTCGTAATCCAGTTCAGCCAGCAGTGCCTTGCGTTCGGCATCGGTCTCATCGACGTAGAAATGCAGCTCTGGCGCCAAGGTTTGGTCGCTCCTCCCCTCTCTTCTCTGCTGCTCGATCCAGAGCACAATCTCTCTTTCAACCGATCTGTAATGAGGGTGGATTTGGATCCAGCAATCCCCTGATGGCTTGCAGAAGGTGACAGCCACAATCCGTGAAGCAGAAGGGACGTCGTGGTCGCCTGTTTTTTCCCATATTTTGATGTACGCATCGTCCTCATCCCGGTATTCTGGTCCACACGGTCCGAATTTTATGTTTTCGAACATTGAGGGGATCCAGTTATGCGGCGAGCGGGTTGAGTTGTAAGTGTGGATTAAGAAGGCTCGGACGAGCGCGAAATCGGCGTTCCACGCGAACGACCGTATTTTCAGCGTCATCAGATACCCTGACCTTCGCGACGTGTGATGGTTGATACAGGGAGCCGAGAGATAAAGGTGGCGCACGCCGGGTCAATTGCTCGGGTCAGCCCAGCCCGCACCGCCCCTGTCGGCAAACCCTTAACTGCAAAGATGTCTCCGTGCTAGTAACGGTGTGAGTCATGAATGTACTGGTTCTGCACGGCAGCCCACGAAGAGGCGGAAGCTCGGACACGGTGGTCAAGCGCTTCACGCGGGGATTGAACGTTGGCCGAAGACACAAGATCACCGAATTTTACGCGAATGATCTGAACGTTAAGCCCTGCCAAGGGTGCCTCACCTGTGCCACGCGCGGCGACAACACCTGCGCCATTGACGACGATATGCAACAGATCTACTCTGCGTTTGTGGCTGCAGACCTCGTGGTCTGGGCGACCCCGATGTACTGGGGCTACATGACTGCGCAGTTGAAAACGATACTGGACCGGATGGAAGCGCTCGCCTGCGGACCGAAGGGGAATTGGAACGGCAAGATCTTTGTCGTAATCATCACCTACCACCACCACTATCAGTCGACCGTGGCGTTCTTCGAACGAATCGCCCCGTTCTTCGGCGTCCAGCTGCACACCATCGTGTATCACTCTCTGGGCGCAGATGGCCACGGAGACGTGCACGTTTCGAACTGCAAGGAAAAACTTGAAGAGGCGTTCGCACTCGGCAAAGACCTAGCGGATGTCGGTGGGCGTGCGCGTTCAAGGAGACCTTGATATGATTCCGAGGCTGGAGTTCGGACGTACAGGGCATCTGAGCACACGCGTCATTTTCGGCTCGTGGGCGCTCAGCAGGGCCAGCCAGGCAGAGGCGGACCGAGTTCTGGAGCTGCTGCAGCAGTACGGGGTGAATCACATTGACACCGCGCCCATGTACGGCAACGCAGAGAAGGTCATCGGACCTTGGTTGGCCAAGCATCGAGAGGACTTCTTCGTGGCCACCAAAACCCGCAGTCGCTCCCGTCGAGGAGCTTTAGGTGATCTGAAGCGGTCGTTGGGGCGGCTACGTGTTGACTGCATCGATCTCTGGCAGATGCATGGCTTGACCAATCTGGCAGGGTGGGAAAAGGCGATGGGGCCAGATGGTGCTCTGGAGGCCTTCGTTGAAGCGCGCGACCAGGGGGTGGTGCGGTTTCTGGGCGTGACAGGTCACGGCACTAAAGTGCCGACGATGCACACGCGTAGCTTGGAGCGCTTTGATTTCGACACCGTTCTGTTGCCGTACAACTATCTGCTGATGCAGAACCGTGGTTATGCCGCTGACTTCAACGAGCTCGTCAGTTTGTGCCGTAAGCGCAACGTGGCCGTACAAACGATCAAGTCCATTGCGCGGTCGCCGTGGGGAGGTCGTTCCAAGACTTACAACACGTATTTCTATGAACCGTTGGATGCTCAGGACGCCATTGACAAGTGTGTGCATTGGTCGTTGGGCTTCCCGAACAGCTTTCTGATCACAGCGGGTGATATGCAGTTGCTGCCAAAGGTGCTGGATGCTGCCTGTCGCTTTGCGAAGCGGCCGTCTGAGGGGAACATGCGGACTATGGCTGACGAGTTTGGCATGCAGCAGATCTTCCCGAACGCGCGGCGCTCGGCTCGGGGCAAGGGGCCTCAGACGTGGGGTGGTCGTGTATATCGGGCGCTTGAAGGGCTGATGCAGGAAGGGTTCTTCGCGCATTCCGATAAGAGACGGTTAGAGCAGGTGGTTGAAGCCTTAGAGGCCAAGGGTCTCTCGGTTAGGGGCGAAGCAGACAAGATTGCTGGGTTTCTCGCCAGAAGAGTGAGAAAGGGAGTGCTGAAGAAATCCAAAGGGCCCGATGGATGGGTCTACTGGAAGGAATGATGCGCACGCACTCGGCATACCAGCATCAAGAGGGCCATGCAGCGTGAGCGCGGCTTCCCGCGGCTTCGCCAGTAGGTGCATCCACGTCACGCGAAGCATGCATCTTAAATCTGAGAAGAACGGAGACTAGGAAGCGGTGATCGAGATTGGTCAGTGAAGGTGATGAAGCTCCGGCCTTTGCGTTGCAAGCAGATGACGGACGGACAGTGTCGCTGAAGGATTATCGGGGCAAGAAGGTGGTGCTGTATTTCTATCCGAAAGATGGGACGCCGGGGTGCACTCAGGAAGCCCGCGAATTTCGAGACCTAGCCGCGGAGTTTGAGAAGGAAGGGGCGATCATACTGGGTGTGAGCAAGGACAGTGTCAGGTCGCATCAGGAATTCAAGCACAAGCACGGTTTGCCGTTCACGCTGCTAAGTGACCCTGAAGGGAAAGTCCTAGACCTTTACGGGGTGTGGAAGCCGAAGAGCCTCTATGGCCGAACGTTCATGGGCACGGAACGAACCACGTTTCTAGTTGACGAACGAGGAATCGTGCGAAAAGTATACCGGAAGGTTAGAGCCAAAGGGCACGCGCAGGTCTGTCTCCTGAATCTGAAGGGGCCACGTTCAAGCTAAGCCCTGAGAAAACGACGCGCAGGCTTTATGCCAACGCTCAAGGAGAGGTATGAGACGCATGTGGCCTTGTCTTCCGGTCTTGTTCTAAGTCAGACGCAGAGTGGAAACGATGGCCCCTGAAGGGAACCGGCAACCGAACAAGCTGATCGCCGAGAAGAGCCCCTACCTCTTGCAACATGCCTACAATCCCGTCTATTGGTATCCGTGGGGCGCCGAAGCGTTTCGACAAGCCCGAGCCGAAGACAAGCCGGTCTTCCTCTCCATCGGATATTCGACATGCCACTGGTGCCACGTAATGGAGAAAGAGTCGTTCGACGATCCAGAAGTGGCCCAACTGCTAAACGACGCCTTTATCTGCGTAAAAGTTGACCGCGAGGAGCGGCCCGACGTGGACGCGACCTTCATGAAGATATGTCACGCGATGACGGGCACAGGTGGCTGGCCTCTGCACATCATCATGACGGCGGACAAGAAACCCTTCTTCGCGGCCACCTACATTCCCAAGGAGAACAGATTCGGACGAACAGGACTGAAACAGCTTATATCGCGAGTCAAGCAGCTGTGGATGACGAGAAGAGAGGAGTTAGTTGAACCTGCAGGCAGAATCATCAAGCTGCTAGAGCGGGAAGCAGAGGCGCGAGGCGCTCATCATCCGATCGAAACGCTTACTGAATCGACTTTGGACGAGGCGTACATGAACCTGGAGGAGAGTTACGACGAACATAACGGCGGCTTCGGATACGCCCCGAAGTTTCCTTCACCGCACCAGTTGAGCTTCCTTCTCAGGTATTGGCATCGAACTCGACACCCTAAAGCTCTGGAAATGGTTGAACAGACGCTGCGAGCAATGCGCCTCGGGGGAATCTACGACCACTTGGCCTCAGGCTTCCACCGCTATTCCACAGACCCCGCGTGGGTCCTTCCTCACTTCGAGAAAATGCTCTACGACCAAGCTATGTTGATCATCGCCTATACCGAAGCGTATCAAGTCACGGGAAAGGACGCATACCGACAAACCGCGCAGCACGTAGGCCGCTACGTTCTAGGACATATGACCGATCCAACCGGAGGCTTCTACTCTGCTGAAGACGCAGACAGCGAAGGCGAAGAAGGAAAATTCTACCTCTGGACCGAGCAGGAAATCACCCAGGCGTTGTCCCCCGAAGAAGCAGCACTCGTCAAGAGAGTCTTCAACATCGCAGCGGAGGGCAATTTCGCCGATCCTACAACAGGAAGTAAAAACGGGCAGAACGTGCTACACATGCGCGAGCCACTCGACGAAGTCGCAGCGAGTCTACGTCTCGCCTCCGACGAATTGCAGAAATCGATTGACGAGGCCTGTAAGAAGCTCCTCGCCGTTCGCAATAAGCGCATCAATCCAACCACGGATGACAAGATCCTCACGGACTGGAACGGCCTGATGATAGCGGCCCTAGCGAAGGCCAGCCAAGCCTTCGACGAAGCCGCCTTTGTGGTCGCAGCCCGGAAGGCCGCTGACTTCATAATGGTACGCCTACGCGACGCAGACGGCCGACTGCTCCACCGCTATCGAACCGGAGACGTGGACATCGCAGGATTCCTCGATGATTACGCATTCCTGATTTGGGGCCTCATCGAGCTGTATGAAGCAACTTTCGAGGCGAACTACCTGAAACGGGCCATCGACCTGACTGACGAGATGGTGATGCGTTTTTGGGACCAGGCCCATGCAGGGTTCTACCAAACGGCTACCGGTTTCGAGACTCCTCTGATCCGAAACAAGGAGATTCAGGACGGGGCGTATCCATCAGGCAACGCGGTGGCTGCTTGGAATTTGATCCGCCTCGCGCGGGTTACCGGTGCAGCTAGGTTTGAGGAAAAAGCAGAGCGGCTTATGCAGGTCTTCTCAGTCGAGGTGGCACGGGCGCCTCATGCCTATGCCCAACTAATGTCAGCACTAGATTTCGTCATAGGTCCCTCGAGTGAAGTAGTCGTTGTCGGAGACCCGGCGGAGCAGGACACGGCAGCGATGTTGCAAGCCCTCAGGAAACCGTTCATTCCTAGAAAGGTCGTGTTATTCCGCTCGTCCGCGGAAAGGTCGCCGGAACTCACCGAGTTAGCCAAGTTCACACGAGACCTGAATGCAAAGGAAGGAAAGGCGACCGCCTTCGTCTGCCACGGCCATGTGTGCAGAACACCGACAACCGATGCGGAGGCAATGCTGGAACTACTGAACCCTCGGTGATCTTGGTGTCTAGAACCACGTTGTGCGCGCGAGGTGCACGCATAAAGACCGACCTGGAGATGGAAATCAGTGCCGCAAGGACTTGGAGCCTGAACCGAGCCCTAGCCGTACCGCATTCGAGCCCATGCCCTCAGTGCAAGGAGAAGATTGTAAAAGACTGCTTTGGTAAGAAGCCGAAGTCTTGGTTCAGCCGGTATCCCGCCTCGCGCATCTCGGCCACAATGACTTCTTTCGGGACGAAATGCCCGAACATCTGGTGAAAGCGGGACCCACTGCTGCGGGTATACTCGATGACGGCGATCCGTCCCTCGGGTTTCAGGGTGCGTCGCAAATGTGCAAAGTAGGCTACGCGATTCGACAGGTGATGGGTCAGGTTGCGCATGAAGATCAAGTCAAGACTTTCTCGTGGGAGAGGAGGGGTCTCTTCTGTGACCAGGATGACTTCAACGTTATCGACACCTCGTTCTTGGGCGGTGGCTTTGATGAACTCCAGAAAGCCGGGATTCGTGTCAACGGCGAAGACGTGGCCGTTGCTTCCGACGATGTCAGCCAATCGTAGAGTGAAATACCCGCCTCCAGCTCCGATATCAGCGACTGTCTGGCCTGACTGCACGTTCAGTGCGTCCAATATCTGGTCGGGCTTGTTCGCGGGGTCTGACGCTTTTCGGTTAAACATCTCGGCCTTGAGGTTCCTCACGGCAACCTCTCCGGGGTCAACAGTATTCGGCACTCGTATTTGTAGTATTCCTTCAGAGGCAACCGAGAGTAGGTGGGTGAGAGGCCTGCTTTCGAAGAGAGAAAAAAGAGTGGGGGATTACCAGCTTTTGCCGTAGTTGCCCGCCGCGATGACGATGTCGAAGATGTCGGTGTCCCCGTCCCCTTCGATGTCATAGTTGGCGACGTACTGTGGGTTCGGCGCCATGACGCCGTAGACGCCGGCCATGCGGACCATGTCGAAGATGTTGACGTAGCGGTCGCCGTCGACGTCGCCTGGAATGGTCACGAACACCCAGCCGCCAACCAGAATGTTGTTCGCGGTTTCGATTTCGCCTGGGACCGCCCAGAGGTGGGCGCCGCTGATGGTGTAGTTGCCCTTGTCGAAGCCGCCGGTGTGCCAGTCAAACGGGACTGTCGTCGTGGCGCCGGGGGCAAGAACAACGGGATATTCGTCAATCATGCCTCCGTGCTGCGCGGAAAGGTAGAAGCTCTCGGTGTCTCCGCCGAGGTTCTCAGCTTCAACTACAACCCAAACCCGGTATCCCTGTCCAACCACGGTCTTCGTGGTCGTCACGAGGTTCACGGCCACGTCGTGTTCCGGTCCAATGCAGTAGAAGTTGCCGTTCACGTCTCCGAAGAAGACGTGGCCATAAGCTAGCACTGGTGAAGCGGCGATGGCTCCACTGGTGCCAAACTCCCATAGGAGATTCCCGGTAGACTTATCTCGACATTCCCCGGTACACCAAAGTTTGCCCCAGATTACTCTCTCTCCCGCGACGACCGGAGAAGCCTTAATCTCCTCACCTACGTCGACACTCCAGACGGTCGCGCCGTTGGTGGCGTTCAGGGCGTAGATGTGGTGGTCGTTGCAGCCGAAGAACACCATTCCATCTGCAACCGCGGGCGAAGAGTAGACAGGCGCAGTTGTGGAGAAGACCCAAAGAGGTGTGCCAAAATCCGCCCTCAAGGCATATAGCCCGTCGCTGCACCCGAAGAAGACCGCGTCGTCGGCGACTGTGGGAGAAGATCTGACGCTCCGGGGCTGGCTCCATTTAGGCGTTCCAGAGGGCTCGTTCAATGCATACATGTAATTCTCTGTAGCGAAGAAAACGATAGGGTTCGGCAACGTGAGAGGCTTCAATATCGCGGGTGAAGTGTGTATGGGACCAGACGCAGTGTAGCTCCAGATCAGCTGCCCAGTGGTACCATTAACAACACAGAATTGGTTGTAGTACCCGAAGTAGACTTTGCCATCGTTAATCACTGGAGACGAATCGACCATCCCGTGTCCGTATTGCCACAAGAAGGCGCCCGTTGATGCGTTCAGCGCATAGAGTCCTTGGTCCGTTCCGAAGAAGACTCTTCCATCATCGAATGCAGGTGAAGAGGTGACGCGGTGTGAGTATTGCCACAGCTGGGCGCCTGTCGTCTCATTCAAAGCCGTAATGCTGTCGTTTCTCGCCAGGAAGACTACGTCGTGGGCCACGGCTGGAGAATACTCTATGGCAGAGCCTGCGATGTTGCTCCATCTTGTCCGGTTGGTCTGCGGCACCGTGGAAACAGAAAGACCCGTGTGGCTTGGGCTCTTCCCAGCCATGGGCCAGAAGTCTGCACGTGCGTGTGGCTGTATGGTCATGTTATAGAAGAACGTGCCGTCTGCGGTGTCAACCTCCATGATGACGAAGCCTGCTTCCACCGGGTTGTCCAGCCCGCCCTCAATTTCGAGTGACTTCTCGGAGTACTTGAGTTTCACATCATCCTTGACGTTGTGGCTTGTTTGCAGTCCAAACCTTTCGACTAAGCAGGGCAGCTGGATTGTGTTACTGAAGCGACGGTGGTCTCTCGTTATGGCCGGCCATGCTATGCGTTCCACTACAAGTATGGCCAAGTGCCAGTTGATGTCGTCGTCGCCAGCACCGAGTGATACAGTGTTCACGGTCCCGGGAATTGGATTGACATCCATTGTTATGGTGTTAATACCACTGCCATTCCAGATGTCTCCCGCAGGGTCTGACACAAGTTCACCGTTGAAGGTCACGTTTTCGTAATAGTCCCACGGAGATGGAATAGGTTCGTAAATCCCGCCCATGGTTGACACAATCAGCAGTCCCTGGCAGAAGCCAGGGAATGGTCCCGACGAGCCCAAGTTGAAATGAGTGTCTTGCCTTGCACTGAGTTGGTCGAGACGCTCGCTTCCGTCGTTGATTGTGATTTGTTTGGACTGCAAAAGAGCTCCGTTTTTGTACACTATGACAAGCTGGTGGAAGCGTGGCCAGACTTCAGTTGGATACCGCGTTCTTATGTAGTAATTTTGGTTTTGAAGTTGCAGCGCTTCGGTAACATTCCAACGGTAAACTACTCTCTGGTAAGCCGCTGGCCAACAGCTATCCAAGAATGCTGCTTCGCTGTGGCCAAAGTCATAAAGGAATGGGTCAACTTCGATAGTCGCATTAGCTGGGTCGTAGGCAAAACTCCAATCAATGTCGACTCCGGCATAGAGGAAGGCATTCACAACAACTGTGTCTGGGTGGGAGATTATTCCAGTGACGTCGATCCATGAAGTGGCAGCTATCGTTTCAGGAAAATGCGTTAGATCGTTTGAGTACTCGAGGACATCGTAGCACCCTGTCACGTTGTAGGTACCCTCGTTCAACGGATTGTCTGGGCCAGGTGCAAGACTCAGTTGAGGTAAGCAAGCGGCCAGCAGAAGCGTGGCCAAGATGGTCAGGGCAGCCAACTTGCCGCTCCTCGAAATCAAACAGAATTCGTCGGACGGGTGCTTCACCGTGAGCTCATCTCCTTGCAGGTCGTCAGGCACTGTGCGGCATACCTGTATCCTAAAGGTCCATGATGAATACCAATACTTACCATGGTTATTCCCATAAAAAGGTGAGCGCCAGCGCATAAAAGCCTTATGTAAGTAGGTTCTAGGCTCAAACCAGCTGGCTTGCAGAACCAACCAAACAAAGGAGAGAGCCCACCGCTGGGAATTCGGTCGGCATCATGATGTGCGTCTGCAATACTCAACACCGGTCCAAGCAGACAACGGAGGCAATTGTCGCGATGCATACGTCGATCGTGTAGAAGCCCTGACGCCGGCGTCTCTGGATTCACAGATTGGCGGGCTCGCAGGACTCGGGTGCACGCTTAGAACTTGAATCGGCTGCCGGTGTCTACGTCTTGCTTGAATTCTCTGGCCAACTCCTCGATCAGCAGCTTCTGCTTCTTCGTCAGCTTCTTGGGAACCGAGACGTCGACTCGAAGGAGCAGGGCTCCGCGGCCGCGGCCGTTCAGCTTGGGCATGCCTTTGCCTTCCAGCTCCACAATGTCTCCGGAGCGTGTTCCCCGCGGGATCTGGACGGCCTGCTGAAGGTGCTGAACCGCTTGGTTGGAAGCAGCGCCACAATCGTTGTCGTCGAACATAATACGGACATCATGAGAGCAGCCGATTGGATTGTCGATCTCGGTCCAGGCGCCGGATCTAGCGGAGGGCAGCTGCTTTACGCGGGTCCTCTGAAAGGACTCTATAGTGTCAAGGAATCCATCACAGGAACCGCGCTCAGACTCGAGGGTGCTGTTCAGCCGCGAAGACCAACTGAGAAGAGAGAATCTCGAAAGGCGTCTTTCATTGCGATTCGGAACGCAAGGGCAAACAACCTCAAAGGCGTGAGCGTCGACATCCCGAAGGGCACGCTCACCGTCGTCACAGGAGTCTCTGGGTCTGGGAAGTCAAGCTTGATTCGGGATGTTCTGCAAGTCGAAGCCCGACGGCGGTACCTCGAGTCCCTATCCATGTATGAACGCCAAGGGGTCCGGGAAGGCGCAGAGGCTCCCGTTGACACGATCACGGGTCTTGGGGTTTCTCTGACCGTGGCTCCCCATCGGGCGCACCTGTGGAGTCAAATTCCCCAGTTCACTCGGCGAAACAGTGTGGGCGCCATGTCGGAACTGAGCTTCCACATCGCGAACCTGCTTGCCGCGCTTGGAGAACGCCGCTGTCTCAAGTGCGGAGTGCAGATGAACCGAGAGAAAACGTGGGCGTGTCCGAAGTGCCATGCCACCGCACCTATCGCTGAAGCTCGGCATTTTTCGGGATCCCACTACGCCAGCTCGTGCGGGAAATGCAGCGGGATCGGCTCTCTTCAAGCTCCGCAGCCTGAGAAGCTCATCGTTCACCCTGAGAAGCCCCTGTGCGCAGGCGCCATGTGGTCGCCAGGCTATTGGCCTGAGACCTACCTGTGTAAAGATCAGCCTATCATCCCAGCCCTCGGCGAACGGTATGGGTTTGACCTCGGCAAGACTCCTTGGAACGACATTTCAAAGCAGGCACAGAACGCCTTTCTGTACGGCGATGATGAAACCTACCTAGTGACGTATCGGAGCAAGTCCACAGGTCGACTTAAAGGAAAGCTGCGAACCAACAAGTGGAAGTGGCGGGGGTTCTTCAGCAAGGATAGCTGGCTTTGGACGTGGGATATCCACGGAACATACACTAAGACAGTGGTCTGTCCAGAATGCAACGGAAAGGGCCTGCTCCCCGAGTTTCTGGCCGTTACGCTCCGCGAACGTGACATGTTTGAGATCGGCGAAATGCCTCTGACTGAGCTGGAGGAACTGCTGCAAGCACTCCCCACGCCGCCGCCGAGCATTCCGCTAGTTGCCACCAGTCTCAACATCGCCCTTAGGCGGCTGCGGTTTCTGCGGCAAGTTGGACTCGGGTATCTCCATCTCAATCGCCCTACGGGAACGTTGTCGGCCGGCGAAGCCCAGCGGATTCAACTCGCCAGCCTGCTCGGGAGCGGACTGACCTCTCTGACCGTTTTGGTCGACGAGCCGTCACGGGGGATGCATCCGGTCGAGCTGGAAGCGCTCCGTGAGGCGCTGCAGGAGCTTCGGGACGAAGGAAACACTGTAATCGTTGTCGAGCACGATTTGCTGCTAATTCGGTCCGCAAACCACGTAATCGATCTGGGACCGGGGGCAGGAGCCTTAGGCGGATCGATTGTCGCCCAAGGGAAGCCCGACGCGATTGTCAAGGCAGGCACGGTCACGGGCAGGTGGCTTCAAGGTGTCACCTCCAGGTCGGCTCCCCTAGGTGAAGCTTTTCAAGCACGAATGTTGCCTCATCACCGGCGCAACGCACAAGGATGGATGGAAATCATAGGCGCCCGGGCGCACAATCTTCGGGGTGAAAATGTCAGGTTGCCGTTGGGGACGCTCATCGGGGTCTGCGGTGTCTCGGGTTCAGGGAAGAGCACGCTGATAGTCGACACGCTCGGTCGGGCGTTGGTGCGGAAGCTGTACACATCATCGTTTGCTCGTGAACCGCTCGAACCTGGAGCGCACGATGCGGTGGAAAACGCTCCCAAACGAGCTTTCATGGTTGACCAATCCACGAAGGGAATCCATAGTCCCGCGACTTTTCTCGGACTGAACAACCCCTTGCAAAAGATCTATGCCGACAGCGATGACGCCCAAGCCTTGGGACTAGACGAACGGGCATTGAGCAAACGTTGCTCCGCATGCCGGGGACGCGGCCGACTCCGCATCGACATGGGGTTTCTACCAGATGAGGACGTGGAATGTGAAACCTGCACGGGTACAGGCTATCGCCCAGAGGCGTGGGACGTCCGTCTCAGAAATGTCGCTTTGCCCGAGATCAGCACGATGACTCTAGACGAGGTCTATGCGCTGTTCCAAGACGAACCACAGATTGCGAACATTCTGAAGACTGCTAGGCAAGTGGGCTTGGGATACTTGGTGTGGGACCAACCTGCCTACACATTGTCGGGGGGAGAAGTGCAACGGCTCAAAATCGCCGAAGAGCTCTGCAAAAGGACGAAAGTCAAGACCCTGTACATCTTGGACGAACCCACGGTCGGGCTGCACATGGAAGATGTGACCCAGCTAGCGAACGTGCTGCACCACCTCGCCGACGCAGGACACACGGTCATTGTCGTGGAACACCATCCCCACCTCCTGGCGTGCTGCGATTGGCTCATCGAGCTCGGACCGGACGGGGGACCCGCCGGCGGACGAATCATCGCAACAGGACCCCCCGAGAAAGTGGCAACTATGAACACGCCGACTGCTCCCTATCTCCGGGAGGTGCTGGAGGCGAAAACATGACGTGGACACCATTGCTACTGGCGACCCCCTCATTCAGCTTGCGCCTGCTTGTGCTTCGGGACCTCCTCGACCATCCGGAAGATGACGAGGAAGTTCAGGAGCTTAGGAGGCTTCAAGAGGAAGATCCACTAGTGCAGCGAGTTCTGGCGCTACAGAACTCAGATGGCTCATGGAGGGAAGGAGAAGCAGGGGGCCAGATTCTAGGAAAGCTACGTCTGACGGCACAAGCCCTCATGGGGCTAGGCTACTTCGGCTTAGGGCCCGATCACCTAGCAGTCAAGCGTGGTGCTGAGTATCTCTTTTCCCAGCAGCAGAATGATGGATCTTGGCCCTTGGTCACCAAGGGCGCGTTGCTTGACGGCGCAGGTCTGTCAAACGTCAAGTATCACACGATTCCTCTTCAAACTGCTCTGCCGTTGCTGGGATTAGCATGGGCAGGCTACGCCACTGATCCACGCGCAGAGCGGGCCTATGACTGGCTTCTCCACGAAGGATTGACGGAAGGCGGGTGGCCCTCGGGAAGACACTACAAGAAGTGCATTTTTGCCGCGGGCTATCGTCGTCTTGCGCACTCCCGATACGGGTGCCGAACTAACACGACGGCTGCGGTAAGTGCGCTAGCCCTGCACCCTAACTGGCGAACGAGTCCAGCAGCCAGACGCGGGTTGGACCTGCTGCTGGGCCACGAGCAGCGACAAGCGCATGCCCTGGGATTCGAAGTTGCTCGAATCATCGGCGCGGAGCCTCCACGGGGCGGCTTCACATACTTCAAGCAGTACGATGTCGCACAGATTTTGGATCTTGCCTGGCGGGTCGGCGCGAGTCTCGAGGACGGACGGATTGTGGACCACGTTCGATTTGTGATGGACCTGCGGGGGCCCTATGGCTTATGGGGATATCCACGTTATCCGGAGGCCTCACACTGGGTTACCTTTGACCTGCTGCGCTCGTTGTCGCGACTCGATGAAGACACAGACTGGTTCAGCGTAAAACCCCGAACGCCGTTCCAACCCTACCCGAAGAAGCCGCGACGATTCTAGCGCACGCGCGCGGCGTCCCACAAGGCTCAGGATTCTTCACGCAGAATGGCGGACATCTTATCCATGAATTCGTAGTTTTCG
>CAYNAW010000012.1:0-33522 GCA_964395545.1 uncultured Candidatus Bathyarchaeia archaeon
TGCGCGCGCACAGATACCCACCGATTGGGGACAAAAACTAGATTAAGATGATGCATTCTCTTTTACTCATGAAGCAAGCAACATCTTGGGAACGGGTTCTTCTTCCCAATGGCTTGAAGGTTCTGTACGTTTCTAGGCCCTCCGATGTAACCCTCAGATTATGCGTTGCAGTTGACTATGGGGCCAACGATGACTCAGCAGATGAAGCAGGTTTGGCTCATCTCTTAGAGCACTTACTGTCTGCTGGATCGAGAAAACGCGCCGAAAACGCTGAACGTATCGAGCATTTTGGAGGGTCTCTCAATTTTTTCATCTCACCATACTACACCTTCGCATATGCACACATACCTTGCGACAAGTTGATCGATTCTTCCCGCATTCTTTCAGAGATAATATTTGATGGAAAATTCGAGAATCCCAGATTTCAGAAGGAAAAAAAAGTCGTGTTGGAAGAAATTGCTGAAGAAGCGGATAGTCCTTGGAGACGAGTCGGGAACAAGCTCAGGAAAGCGCTGTTTGGAGAACACCCCGTAGGTCGGCCGTTGGTAGGTTTTCGTGAGACGGTAGAGAACCTCTCAGTTGATTCGATAATGCGGGCCCACCAAAGCTATTACCAGCCCCAGAATGTGATTGCGATGGTGGTAGGCAGGTATGACAAAGCAGAAGCGGAAATAGCTCTGAAGGCTTTCAGGCAACCTGCCAACGCAAAACAGAAAACTGGTTTGAATCGGAAAAATCTCGAGGGGCCAAAGTCATTGAAACGCGAGATAGTCGAAGAGGTGCCTGATATAACCCAAGCGTATATCGCAGTGGGTGCCAGGACGGTCCCAGCAACACATCCGGATTCGTGCGCGCTCGACGTAATTCAACAAGTGCTCGGCCGCGGGGAGTCTTCACGGCTCTTCAAAGAGCTCAGAGAGAAACGAGGACTGGCCTATACTGTCGAATCAACCCATTCTCAGGGACAAGATTACGGACTCTTTGCAGTATGGACCGCTGTCAACAACAGAAACGTGGAAAAGACGCGAAGACTTCTCCGCACGCATTTTGAAAGAATAGGCAGCGAGCCGCTGTCTGAACGAGAGCTCCGCAAAGGCAAAGAGATGGCAAAAGGCGAGATTCTCAGGTCGCTTGACGATCCCACGGGAGGTCCAAGACTGTTGGCCGAGGCAGAAATCCTCTACAACGATTATAAAGCCGTGGATCGATATTTAGCAAGAATCCAAGCGATCGGTGCAGACAGGATACAAGCAGTTGCCGCAGAATACCTGGAAAGTGGGCGTCTCGTGACTGTTGTCTTGAAGCCCCGGTACAAGTGAAATGTTCAGCGGACCCTCTGCCAATCCACACACCAAGCCGCAAAGAGACCCGGAGTCAACACGAAGGGGTTTTCATAATCTGGACAGGCGCATCGGGAGCATGTTCATTTCACTTTTGGCTCTTGTGCATTGAAGATCCTCCACAGGCACCCGAAGGGTCTTCTATACTTGTTTCACCAAATCAGCCTCGCTCGCTCGCGCACTCCGCCCAAGTCGGATGCCGTCGGTTAGAGCTTCACTATCAGTTACAAGTTCTAGAAGAACGAGACGCTTGCAGTCAAGTTCGCTGTAAGCTGTCATGGTTGCCCAAGGTTTCTTTGCACTTGGCGCAGTACGTATAGACGTCCACACGTTGTCCAATTGGCCTAAATCCGAGTTCCTTGATTATCCGGGGCCAGAGTTTCTTCATGCTTTCTGTCGCGCAGTCTTCGATCAGCCCACATCTATTGCAGATAATGTTGATATGGGGTGAAGTGTTAGGGTCGTATCTGGCGATGCAGTTGCTACGTCCAATTTCCTGCAGTAGCCCTATCTGCGAAAGGAGATGCAGCGTCTGATAAACCGTGGCCAAGCTGATGGCAGGGTGCTTCTTCTTCACTTTTTCGTATATCTGGTCAGCCGTCGGATGTTCTCTGCTCGACAGGATGATCTCGCAAATCGCCAGACGTTGTGGCGTGACTTTGAAGCCGCTGTCTCGAAGCTTGGCTATGAGCTGCCTGGTTTCCATATGCCTCATTGATTGGTCCCGTAACTTATATTGTTTTCTTAGAAATAGTAATACTTAAATAGAAATCATTCTTAATTGCTAGCAAACGTGAGCCACTCCGGACGGAGGTGAGAAAATGGCAAAAGTTGCACGAGAAATGGTGGAGAAAGCGGGAATCAAAGTCGACCAACTGCTTGAACTCCTGGTCAAGAACGCCGCGGCCGAGCTTACAACGTACTACTACTATACCATTCTGCGGGCTAATCTCATCGGACTGGAAGGTGAAGGGATCAAAGAGATCGCTGAAGCTGCCCGCATCGAAGACCGCAACCACTTCGAAGCCCTTGTTCCTCGTATATACGAGCTGGGCGGCAAGCTCCCTGAAGACATGAAAGTCTTCCACGATAAGTCAGCGTGTCCGCCAGCCAAGCTGCCCAAGAACCCGACCAATACGAAAGCACTGCTGAAGGTCTTGGTGGAAGCAGAACGATGCGCGGTGCGAGGATATACCCACATCTGCAACATGACTGCAGGCAAGGACCACCGGACCTATGATCTGGCGCAAGCGATTCTCAACGAGGAGATCGAGCACGAGTCGTGGTTCTCGGAATTCCTGGGCGAGGGCCCATCTGGGCACTTCATGCGCAGAGGCGAAAACTCCCCGTTTGTTTCGAAATTCCTACGATAGAGCCTATGCACACGTGGGCTCTTTTTCCCCTCTTTTCTCTGATTAGACATATATGGACTAGGTGCGCAAGTGGTGACTATGAGCTTGGAAATCATCTGGCTCGCCTCAGTAGCCAGCCTGCTGGCCGGCTTAGGCACGGGGGCGGGCGCCTTGCCCGTTTTGTTCACGCGCAACGTTTCAGACAAGCTGCTAGACGTCATGCTCGGCTTTTCTGCCGGAATCATGTTAGCTGCCACCTTCTTCAGTCTTTTAGCTCCCGCGGTCGACTTGGGCGGCGTATGGATTGCCGCTCTCGGGGTCGTACTCGGTGCAGTTGTGCTTCATCTGCTGGACCGCTTCATTCCTCATTTTCACCCGGCGTTAGGGGCTGAGGGGCCTTCTTCTAGCCTCTCTCGAGTGTGGCTTTTCGCGCTGGCCATCACGATTCACAATTTCCCCGAGGGATTAGCGGTCGGAGTAAGTTTCGGAATCGGAGACATAACGGCAGGACTTGTAGTCGCCGTCGCCATCGGGCTTCAGAACATGCCTGAAGGCCTCGCGGTCGCGCTTCCCTTACTGCGCGAGGGATATAGCCGACGACGGTCGCTCTGGTATGCAACGTTGACTGGGTTGGTCGAGCCTGTTGGAGGTTTGTTGGGTGTTGCGCTCGTGTCCATTTTCCATCCCATTCTGCCCTGGGCACTGGCCTTCGCGGCAGGGGCCATGCTCTTCGTCGTCAGCGATGAGATTATCCCTGAAAGCCACAAGAAGGGCTTCGAGCGGCCAGCAACCTTCGGTCTCATCGCAGGGTTCATAATAATGATGTTACTCGACTGCTTATTCACTTGACAAAAAGGAAGAACTGAGAGAATGAAGAAATTCACAAGAGCGAAGCTTGCCCTATACAACGGCGAAAACGGAAAACCCGCCTATGTCGCATACCAGGGGAAAGTGTACGACGTATCGGGCAGTTCTCTCTGGAAAGACGGAGAACATCAGGTCCTTCACAAAGCGGGGGCGGATTTGACTGCGGCTTTGGAACAGGCCCCCCACGGTGCAGCTTTCCTGAAGAGATTTCCTGTGGTCGGCGTCCTACGTGATGCAGATTTGCCCAAGGCCGCAACCTGACTTCTTTGGACCATCGCAGGTAATACTAATCTGAGGGTTTAAATACTGCGGAGGGCAGTCTATTTTTTCCAATCAGGTGGAATCATGAGCCAAACCAACGAGAACCTGAAAGCTGCCTTTTCCGGCGAGTCCCAAGCCAATCGACGCTATCTTGCCTATGCGCGAAAAGCAGACGAGGAGGGCCTGCCGCAAGTCGCAAAGCTGTTCAGAGCCGCAGCTGAAGCGGAGACTATTCACGCACTCAACCACTTGCGAATAATGGGTGAGATAAAGTCCACAAAAGAGAACTTGGATACGGCGGTTTCCGGCGAGACTTTCGAGTTCAAAACTATGTATCCTGAATACCTAGTTGAAGCCAAAAGTGCAGGAAACAAGCATGCTGTCTGGAGTTTCGACATGGCCAACCAAGTTGAGCAGATACACGCTAATCTGTTCTCAACGGCTGTTGAAGCTCTAGAAACCGGGAAGAAAATGGTCTCAGTCGACTACTTCGTCTGCAGCGTGTGTGGAAACACGGTGGAAGGTGAGGCACCTGAAACCTGTCCCATATGTGGAGCTCCGAAAACCAAGTTCTTTCGGACGACTTAGGTGCCTAGCTTGGCCAGCAAGGCTCTGCACACAATCAGCTATGGCATGTACGTTGTAACGTCTGGGACTCAAAGCAAGTGCAACGGACAAATCGCCAACACCGTGTTCCAAGTAACGTCTCACCCTGAAACCATCGCAGTCTCGATCAACAAAGACAACTTCACTCACAGCTTGATTAAGGCAACAAAGGTCTTCGCAGTCTCCATTCTGTCAAGAGACACGCCGCTGAACTTCATCGGCAGTTTCGGCTTCCGATGCGGAAGAGATGCCGACAAGTTTGAAGGAGTCAACGTCAAGGTCGGCAAAACCGGCGCCAGAATCGTGGTTGACCACACTGTCGCGTACCTTGAGGCAGAAGTAATCAACGAAGTTGACGCAGGTACTCACACGCTTTTCATCGGCAAAGTCGTTGATACCCAGGTTCTCAGCAATGACGACCCTATGACCTATGCGTTCTATCACGAAGTCAAGCGTGGAGCCACGCCCAAATCAGCCCCTACATACTCAGCTTCTGAGAAGCAGGAGGAAAGAAAAATCACTACAAAATACGTATGCAAGGTTTGTGGCTACATATACGACCCTGAGAAAGGAGACCCCGATTCAGGCGTACAGCCCGGAACTCCCTTTGAGCAGTTACCTGACACTTGGGTCTGCCCGCTCTGTGGAGCCACGAAGGATCAGTTCGAAAAGCTGGACTGAACCGTCTCTCAAAAACCATCAGGCAGCGCAAGAGAGAATTTGCCCAGCCGTATCTCCGATTGCTGCAGAGTTGACGGACCCTGAACGCCCTCACGACCGCAGGCTCTCCAAAAGGCTGCAAACGGAAGCAGGCTCCACCTCTCTCGGACCGCCGTTTCAAGAGAGGGAATTGTTAAATGAACGCATCCATTAACAAAGCGAAACAGGGCGTTTGAATGGCGCAGACTACCCACACACTCCGCTCAGACCTCACGTTCATCGGTCACATCTCCATCGACAAAGTCGAGAACATGAACGGAACGAAGACCCAGCCAGGTGGGGGAGCCTTGTACGCTGCGATCGCGGCAAAGGCCCTGAACGCGAAGACGGCGATCGTGTCAGCTATCGGAAAGGATTTCTCCTTTGCCGACTGCTTCGAAGGCTTGGATTCAACCTACGTGAAGAAACTAAACATACCCACGACGAAGTATCATATTCGTTACAACGACGATTGGGAAGCTGACTATTTAGAGGTTGAACCGGGTGCGGGAGCGAGGACAAGCCCCTCACAAATTCCCTTACGGTCGTTGCAGCCTGGGAGCATTATCCACGTGTCGCCGATGAAACCCGCAAAAGCTGCCAAAATCGTCAGCCATATCAGGCATCGGTCTTCAGACGTGACTATCTCCATGAACACGTGGATGGGATATACGAAAGAGCCGAGAGAGAGGAGACTGCTGATGAAACTTGCCTCGCAAGTTGACTTTTTCATGCTGAACGAATTCGAGGCCAAAGTCCTCGCCCAGACTGACTCCCTCTCCATCGCCTTACAACGAATAGCGGCGAAGAAACTGATAGTAACCATGGGAAAACTGGGCGCAATCATCGGCGGCATCGAAATGGAACCACAGATGGTTCCTGCCCTGATGATTCCCACGGGCAAAGTAGTCGACACCACTGGAGCCGGGGACGTGTGGAACGGCGCCTTCTTGGCTACGTACCAGACGACCTGTGACACAACGAAGTCCGTGACCGTCGCTTCCGTGATCTCCAGCATCAAATGCTCACGATGGGGCTTCAAAGCCATACAACAGCTGAGTTTCCAGAAGCCCTCAGACGTGGTCGAGCATGTGCTGGCCCTCAAAGAGGGCGGCATGCAGAAGAGGATCACTGACTTCGCTAAAGCAAGAAATGTGCCGCCAAAATAGACTGAAATTCGGCCCGCAGCCCTGCAGCTTAATCGGTGCGGCGCAAACACGAGGTACGTATATATTTGCCAACTGGGTATATATCCGGTTATGTGAGTAAAGACACCGCAAAGGTAATTGAAATGGAACAACGCAAAATTATGTCCTTAGGAAGGTCGTCGCTGGTAGTTTCCCTACCAAAACATTGGACGAATCTGAACGAGTTGAACCGAGGCGATACAGTTTCTCTGGCAGTCCAGCGGGACCGTTCGCTTGTATTGTTTCCTGGAGCAGAGAAGAAAAAGGAACCCAAGAAGACGACGCTAACCATTGACCAGAAGGATAGTGAAGCATTGATAATGAGGAACATTATCGCTTGTTATTTGAATGGGTACTCTGCCATTAGACTTGTTTCTAACGGCATATTCTCCATAGCTCAGCAGAAGGCGATTCGCCACATCGTCAGGGTTCTGTACATGCGAATTATGGAGTCTGATACTAGGAGCATGTATATACAGACACTAATAGATGAATCCAAAGCGTCCGTCGTCTCAGGAGTCCGCAGGATGCATTTAATCTCCAATTCAATGTGCCGAGACGCGTTGAACTCGTTGGTAAATCGCGATGCAAAGTTGGCGAGAGCGGTCTACAGTTTGGATGACGATGTCGACCATTTTTCCTTCTTCATTATCCGCCTGCTCCGTAGCGCCGTCACTGACTCTGTCTTGGCAGACCAACTTGACCTTGAACCGATAGATTGCCTCGACTATCAGACTCTTGTCCACAGAATCGAACACGTCGCAGACCATGCAACCAGCATAGCAAGAAATGTGATAATGTTGGAGGGCAGAGGCCAGAAAATATCGGACGCGCTCCTTAACCTCATGGTGACGTCTGGAGAAGCCGCGATCGACGCCTACGACAAAGCCGTTGAAGCGTTCTTCTCAAAGAACATAGACGTGTCAGATAAGATAATCGAGGAACAGAAAAGCATCGAGCGACTGGACTTGGAGATTGCGTCCAAATCGTTCTTGACCGAGCAGAATCCCTTGATCATCTGCGCCACATGCTCTATGCGCGACAGCATCAAGCGAATCGCTGAATACGCGGCAGATATCGCTGAAATAACGATCAACCGCTCTTATAAGACAGCATTCTAGGAGCCCTTTGCAATCACTTTTTCTGTCGTCTTTCAGGATACTCCAGAGTAACTTCAAGCTTTGAGACTGCGAGTTCTTCCTGCAGTAGTTTTCGTGCGAGTTGCAGAGCGAAGTTGTAGTTGTAAACGCTTTTCCCGTTCTTGCGTACTTCTTTCAGAATTTCCTTTTCCATCTGATATTTCAACTTGCCGATCGTGAGCGCACCTATTCCGAAAATTCCAGGCACGATCTCTCTCATTTCATCTTCAAGTTTTATTCCTTCTATTCCCAGCGGAGGAACGGCGTTTATGTCAGCCATTACCTTCATAAGTCTCAGATCTTCAAGCAGTCCTTTGTCGATAACCCTGACACCCTCCGTGGAAGCACAAAATATCAGGTCTGCCTTTCGCAATAGCTTGGATTTCTCAGCGTCGGCAGGCGCGAAGACCCCTTCCACGTTGGCTCCATATTTGCTGCTTAGCAGTCTTGAGATGCTTTCGACATATGCGTCACCGTCTTTGCGGCTCGGGTTGGGACTCACTATCATCACGTTGCAGCCGAGCCGTGATAGGAGAACTGCGATGACTTTTCCAACGGGGCCGGTTCCAAAAACCGCGCAAGTTTTGTCGGACAGCTTTCCGAGC
Organism: uncultured Candidatus Bathyarchaeia archaeon; assembly: GCA_964395545.1. Taxonomy (GTDB): domain Archaea; phylum Thermoproteota; class Bathyarchaeia; order Bathyarchaeales; family SOJC01; genus CAYGVX01. Next base: position 8,057 of record CAYNAW010000012.1, read on the forward strand.
TCGTGGGAAGATACAGCTGCTTCGACTTTAGCCACTGCTGCCGCGGCTGTGGTATATGCTCCGCAAGGGTCGATTATTAGGCCTGTCTCGAAGGGCGGGAACATCGTGTTTTTCACGGTTTCCAACACTTCTTCTGCTTTCTCAGCGTCTCTTCCACCGATGAAGAAGGTCGTGTGCTTAATCCCCTTTGGGCCCCGTGAAAACATGGCGTCTTGAACAATCTTCTTGGCGTCTTCCACAGTCACATCTTCGTAGGGAACGACGGCTTGGAACCCGGCATCATAGGCCATGCAGATGTCAAAGGAGCTGGCTCTCTTGTCGGTGTCTAGGTAAAACAAGATGTGAGGCGCTTCTTCTGAGGTTTTCTTGATGACTGGTTTCGCTATGATTCGCATCGATTGTAGTAAGTCTGTCATCTCTTCAGAACTCGATGTTTTGGCGTTCATTGTAACTGCTTTTTTGGAGAGTTTGATGACTTCTACGTCGATGTCTAAGGACTCCAGAAGCTCTCTCATCGCGCTGACATGTTCTGGACTGCTTACGTGAACGCAAACAATCTCTTCCTTATCTTTTATTTCTCTCGCTTGATCCAGAATGCCCATGAGCATCCAGTTCTCTCGAATCGGAAACTCCGCTTCCCGCTTCTGCTCTTCAAGCTCTAAGTGAAGGCACTGTCCATACGCGATGGCGTACTCTTTTTCCACACTTGCCTTCTTTGGGTGTTTCGCGATTGCCTTGAGCACTCGGTCTCGGGCTTGGAGTTTTTGCGTTATGCTTTGCGCTAGATATCCTTGGGCATCGTCATCGATGTCAACCGAGAAAAGGGGCACCTGGTTGTCCTTGCAAAGCTTAGCTAGAACATTGTTTTCATGGAATTCCTTCTGGGAGCGCATACCTAGCTCTTCTGTCGCAAAGTCGGGGTTTACCTTATCGATTAGCTTCTCCAGAAATTTGCAGAAGGCTAATGATGGTCTGAAGAGGTTGCGAATTGCCCGTGTGGGTGTTCCGTTTTGAGGAGGTTCAACGAGCCAGAAGGGTTCGTTGTATTCCTTTTCAATAAGGTAGACCGTCAGCTGCTTGTTCTCTAAAGGCGTGATTTCAAGAGATTTCAACTCAGTCGCCTCTTGTTACATGAGAAGTAAATACTACATCATGTATATGCCTAGTCGTATTGTCTTATATACAGACTAATAAGGTATATACATGGCATCGTCGCTAATTATATTACTCTGCAATCACTCCTAATATCGGATAACCTGGTGAGATAGTTGCAGGTTCTAATCGTCTATGATTCGAAGACGGGGAATACTGAGACGATGGCCTTCTCGGTTGCTGAAGGCGTCAAGAAGGCTGGTGGTGTTGATGTAGTCGTGAAGAAAGGAGCTGAAACGACTAACGAGGACCTAGTGAACGCTGACGGGATCATTGTGGGCTCGCCGACCTACTACGGTCAGATGTCCGGCAAAATCAAGACAATGTTCGACAACTCCGTTGCGATTCACGGAAAACTCGAGGGCAAGATCGGAGGAGCCTTTACGAGTTCCGGCGGCATTGCCAGCGGCGCTGAGACTACCCTTCTCTCGATCTTGGAGGCCATGCTGGTTCACGGAATGATCACTCAAGGACGGGCTCGTTCCGAGCACTACGGTGCCACGTCCGTGGGGAAGCCCAAGGAACGAGACGAGGAACGGTGCCGAGAACTGGGCGAGCGGATCGCCGGCCTTGTCAAGAAACTGAACCCTTAGTTCCACTCCCCCTACAGACTTAAATAATCCTCATGCAGACTTTGCCTTGCTTATCCAGCGGGCCGGTCGTCTAGCTTGGTTAGGACGTTGGCTTTACGAGCCAAAGGTCGCTGGTTCGAGTCCGGCCCGGCCCACCAATCACCTGAATTCTCGTTCTTCTCGACGTTGTTCAGTGGATTCACGTTCGAGTAGGTGTTGACCAAGTGTTTCAGGTGGTTTTCGAAGGTCTTTGAAAGATTGAAGCCAAGACTGCGCGACTTTTCGACCAATTCCCTGTCTATGTAAAGAACAAGGTTGTGTTTGTTGCCATATGCGGTTGCACCCGAGGGCATGCGAGGGGAGGTTCTTTGTCACAAGTCTGGTGATTTGTGTATTAGGTAAGCGCGCTCACTTTACGAGTCTTGTTGATCGATCGCGCCAAGACTTATTTGAACTTGTCTACCTGATTGAAGTAGCTACAGTCGATAGCACTCGGAGAATGTCTAGTGTGAAGCCCAATCCTATCCTCGCTGAAATGACTCTCGTTGAGAAGAAGTTCTATGAGTGGTACAAGGAAGTAGCTCCCTCCTCGGCCTATAATGAGGGCGCCAGTGAATGCGCAGGAAGATTCTTCATACCTTCAAAACAAAACCTTGATGCAGCTGAAGAGAAGTTAAAAGGTATAGTTAGGCAAGCGCAAAACAAAGAGCAGAAACGTCTTTTCAAAAGCCACCTCGCAGGCTTGCGATTCAACGAGCCCTACATGGTTCTCGGTGGAGCGACCAACGCCTTCTTCACCCATCTAGTGAAAGAAGGAATAGTCATTGACCATCTCACACTCTTGGCAAGGCAGGTTGGAGAAGCGTTGGATGCCTTCGCGCAACTACTTTCCGAAAGGAAATGGACAATAGAGACTAGAATACTAACATGCCAACATTCAGACCAACTCATTGGAATACTCGAGACAATAATCTCTGAATCCACAGACGACGCCCTCAAGAAATCGTTGACCGCACTGAAAGAGAAAACAGCTGAGTACAGGAAGCTCTACAATGTTGAAGACGTCAAGCAAGGCGACTTCACTGAAGTCTTCCCGATCCTCCAGAAAACACGAGGCAGAATAAAACACAAAACCATCTACCCCAAACTCCTCGCCGACTTGTGGGGCTACTCTGAGAAACCTGAACAAATAGAGAGAAAAGCCAAACTGTGGCTAAAACAAGAACTGCCCAACCTACAGGAAACCACTCGTAAACTGGCCAAAATCTACCGCGTCAAATCAGATGTTGAAACAGTTGACGAAGCATTAGACAAGCGCCGAGGCATTCCCAAGGAACAGGCGCTGAAGTTCGTGAAGGAAACCCGTGGTCTAGCTCAGAGGGTCTTCGAAAACAACATGGTCAAAATCACGCCCAAATATGATACTCGAGTCATCGAAACTCCACGGTATCTTGTCAGCATGTTCCCATCAGCAGCGCTGCTGACGTTCGATAGCTTCACAGACAAGCCATTCAACATGTTCCTGGTAACCACTGATCCACGTTTCTCACCTTCATCCAGCGTGCCCGAACTCATATCGAGTCTATTGCATGAGGAATATGGGCATGCAGTGAATTTCTCGAATTCGGTCACCAGATTTGCCGCCAAGCCCACATTCTCGGAACTCATACCGTCAATGTTTGCGATACACATTTCAGATGGCATATCATTCCACAGAGAATATGAATTCGTGGAACTCCTCAAGAAACTCGCCAAGAAAAGAACTCTTGGCAAAGACGAAGAAGCATTTTTCAGTATACTGAAAGGCGAAAACGACACTGCAACCATGCTGCTCGAAAACGAGTTCGTAATGCAAAAGTGGCGTATCATGCGGTTCTTAAGAGCAATATTCGACGTACAGATCAACATGGAGAAGCAGTCAGTCGCCGACTTTGTCGAATGGGCACACACGGAAACTGGACTTTCTGAAAAGATGATTTATGACCAAACGTGGATTTTCCTCGAATCCGTAGGCTACGCTCCATGCTACTCTGTTGAGGGCGACAGAATCAGAAGATTGCAGCAACGAGCCGTAGAGAAGGGCATAAGCCAAATCGACTTCAACACCTATGTCGCATCCTTAGGATTCCCAGCACCCGAACTTTTCGAACGAAAAGTCCATAAGCACATAGTTTTAGCGAAAGAGAAACCAAAGCCCGCCCATTCCTAGTTGATCCTCGATGGTGGGGGGCGGGGGCAAGCAGGATTATGTTTCTAGGCCTTCTTTCTTGACTCTTGCCTTGGCCACAATCGATTCGATAAACGAAGCTTTCGCTTCAGTGTAGCCTTCACGATTTGTCGTATATTCTGCAGCCAGCTGTCTCTTCAGTCTCTGATACTGCTGAGCGGCTTCTGGATGAGTTCGAAGGTAGTCACGGAACAACAGGTGTCTCTTCCAGAAGTCGCTTGTCAGCTCAACCATGTGCAAGTGGTAGTGCTGCTCGGCGGGAGGCTGGCCTTTGTTGAAAAACCGCCTCTCAGGAATTTGCGCTTCATGTTCAGGCTCGTATTTGTACCCGATCGTTCTCAAAGGTTCGATGCACATCTCGGCATCGCCCAGGTGATGCACAGCAACAAGCATGTCGATGATGGGCTTAGCGCCCAAGCCGAGAACAGAAGTGCTGCCAATGTGCTCAACGCTCACGACGACGTGTCCTATCACACTTAGGATCAGCCTCTTCTCTTTCTCAAAGAGCTTGGGCCAACTCGAGTCATAGTCAACGATTCTTACTGGAAGGCTCATCTTGCCGACAGTATCGGTAGAGGCGGTAATTGAGCTTTCTTCAGGTCCACATGCAGAGCGGATGATGCGCGCGCGAATTCTAGACATGGAGGTCCGACACGCTAACATGAACGCTGAAACAAGGCGCAATGCTACGCTGTTTTATTGCGCGCGTTTCCTTGTTAGAGGTAGCTCGTCGCCGAGGTACTCCTGATCGCTCATCCGCTTGATCCGTAGAAACTGCTCCGCGCCTTTCTCATAGATGCTGATTTCTCCCTCGAACAGTCCGAGAACGGCGTGAAGTTCTTCTGAAGGGTGCATTTTTGGGTCGACTACGGCGAGAGTTGTGAAGTCTTCTGACTTCAGTTTTGTTATGAGCGCAGTTAGCCATCTTCTGGCTTCAACAGCGCGATGCTGCAACAGAACATCCGAGACCAAGTCTAAGCAGATTCTCCTATGGTCTCTCTGCGAAGGGTCCAAGTGCCGAATGGCTGAGATCAAGGCGATGCTGATGTCGGTGAGGTTCTCCACGCCCTTCAACGTATGCACGGTGGGTGAGCTTTTGATGATTGCGTTCGCTTCGGGGTTGCAGACGAAAAGCTGCAGGTTGGACAGGGATTCCTCTGCGAGAGCTTTTGCCAAACTGGCATTAATGGTAACGTGAAATGTGGCTTCGCTTTTCTTTGCCCCAGTCTCAAGGAAGTTACTGATCAGCAGATCTCTCTCGTCGCAAGAAGGTGCCGTTAGTACCACTGCGTAGTTTGGAGGTAAGCCGCCGCCCAGCAGCTTGTCAAGATCCATGTAGCCTGTGGAAACGCGTTCTACTGGCTTGGGCTTCGCAACTGTTTTGCCTGTTTCTATGAAGGCTATTTTTCCTTCAACCTTTTCAATGTCTTTCTGGGCTCCCATTTTCTGGAATATTGCCAACGCTTGACTGAGGAGGGTTCGGGCCTTTTCTTTGTCGTCTCCTTCGTTTCTTTCCAGGTGCATTAGCCCGTATTCGTATAGAAGGCCCGCGTACTGGTATACGTACCATTTTTCCGCGTTGAGTGCTTTGCATTCTGCCAGGCTTTTCTCGAAGTGATGTGCAGATTGCGTCCAGTTCATCTGTTCCTTGAAGAGTATCCCGTTGAGCATTTCCGCCATGATGATGGCTACTGTGAGTCTCGTCTTGGAAGTATGCTCGTGCATCTTCTCAATCAGGTCTTTGGCCTTGTCAGTCTCTCTCTTTCTTAGATACAATAACGCAAGTGGTGGAAGTGTGAAGTAAGCCTGAAACGTTGTATCCCCCGCTTTTTCATAGATACGATTGCCTTCGTTCAGGTATTTCTCAGCTTCAGAGTAGTCCGCCATTTCTGTAAGTAATTGTCCAAGCGCAGTGGCGGCCTCCGCAATGGTCTGATACTCGCCGGTGCCTATTGCGATCTCATAGCCTTCTCTCAACTTCTGAGCACTCTGGCTCCAGTCGCCCAAGTACTGATAAATGCGTCCAATAGAACACGTGGCTTGAGCGATGCCTACAGCGCTTTTGGTTCTCTTGCTGAGCGCTAGCAGTTCTTCCAGCAAGGCAAGAGCCTTCTGCACGTCCCCCATGTTCAGATAGCTGTAGGCCAAAGTCCTACCGATCCAAGAGGTGGAAGAAGTCTCGCCGACTTTCTTCCCCAGTTCGAATCCCTTTTGGCGCGTTTCAATTGCTCTTTGAGGGTCTCCCGTCCCCTCATAGTATATGCTAATGTTGTTGTAGAGACGAAGGGCAGTTTCAATGCAGTTGTTTTCAACCGCTATTTTCAGTCCCTTTTCATAATACTCTGCGGACTCTTCGAACGATTCGGTTACTAGGGCCAAATCGTTGTAGCACTCTGCAAGTGTTTTGGCGTCGCCAAACCTCTTTGCCAATTCCAGCGCCATGTGCACAAAATGGGAAGCCTTGGCCTTCTCGCCAGTTCTCCAAAGCATGTGGGACATATTCTCATACAAGCGGGCTAATTCCACACTTTCAGGCTCTTTCTCCAGAATCTGCAGAGCCAGATTGTGGTGTTCTGAAGCTGTCTTCTTGTCACCAACGGTGTCCCAGAGTACGTTGGCTATTTTGACGTGAAGCTCGGCAGTTTTTCTCTTGTTTCCCAGCTGATTCCACAATGCTAAGGATTCATTCCAACGTTCCAAGCAAGCATCAGTTTCTCCCATCCATGCTTTGAAGTCGCCAAGTTTCTCGATTACCTCAAGCTTCTGTTCAGGTTCAGCCTCCTTTTCCTCCAGAAGCTTGAGTGCCGACTGGAAGTGGGAAGCAGCCTCAGCGTTGGCGTAGACCTTTGCAGCGTTCTCTCCAGCCTTCAAGAAATAGCTAAGCGCTCTTTCTCTGTCTCCGCTCTCAAGAAAGTGTAATGCTAGCTCCCCTAGATGCTCATCAATCTTCTCCGCGTACGCTGTCTCCATAGTCTCTCCAACGACGCGGTGAAGTTTCTTGCGCTTGAAGGGGCCGACCTCTTCATGCACAACATCTCTCATAATAATGTCGACAAAGGAGCAAATGTCTTCTCCTCGGATGATGGTGTGCTTGACAAATCCTGCCTTGATCAGTTTGTCCATTGTTTCAAGGAGTCTGTTCTCTTCGGTGCCGGTGAGTGCAGACATAACCTCCAGAGTGAAATCGTTTCCAACAAAGGAAGCAAAGGTCAGAATGTTCTGGCATTCATCATCCAGTCTGCTGAACCTCGCTTTCACAATATTCTTGACACTCTTCGGGAACTCAATCGCTGACACCTCTTGGAACTTCCACCTGTTCCCTTCCCGATAGATGACTCCCTCCTCCTTCAGAGACTTCACCACTTCCTCGGCAAAGAACGGGTTGCCCCTCGTTTTGTCGTAGACCAGTTTGCAGAACTCTTCTGGAACGTCCTCCTGCTCCAAGATGTTCCTGATCATTTCTGAAACATCGCTCAAAGACATTCGCTTCAAGTGGACTTCCCGCGGCAAGCGCTCCCTGTTCAATTCAGCTAAGACCGGCGTCAGAGGATGTCTATCGTCAATATCCGTGCTGCGGTAAGCTCCTAAGAGCAGCAGGGACGTTTTCTGGGCGCCGCGAGCCAGATAGTGTAATAGTAGAAGTGAAGACGGATCAGTCCACTGCAAATCGTCAAGAACCACCAGCAAGGGGGTCTCTTGGGAGATGTTAATGATGAACTGAGAGACCGCTTCAAAAAGCCTGTTCTGCTCCTGCTCCGGACTTATCGGAAAAGACTGCGGTATTGTTCTAAGCTTCTGGCTGAGCTCCGGAACCAGCTTCGCAACCTCTGCAGGGTAGGAACCAATGACTCTATACAGCTGCTCAGAAGTGCACGTTTCCAGATAGTCCTTGATGACTTCCTTCCACAGGATGTAGGGCGGAACACCGTCCATTCTGAACAGGGCTGGGCATCGGCCGTACAGAACCCGAACGCCACGTAACTGGGCATAGGCGCCGAGCTCTGTGATTAGTCGCGTCTTTCCAATGCCCGCCTCTCCATGGATGAAGACAAGACCCCCTTCTCCATGGACAGCTGCGTAAACGGCTTCCTTCAGAACGTTCATTTCCTCGGTTCGGTCGACCAGCGGAACCTCTTTCGCAGCGATAGGACGGGCACTGGGAACGTGACTACGCTTGAGAGACACCAAGAAGACTTCTCCCGGCTCAGCCTGTCAAATGGGAATATCATATTCTGCGTTTTTATCGTTTGTGGAAGGGCATCTAATTCAGACGCTGCGCGCAGGTTGGCAAGGAGACGTAGGGTTCCCCTATTCGTTTGTCTCGTTTCCTGGAAAGCCAGACGCGCGGGCGGTTTCTTCCTAATTTAGCCGCAGTCTTGCTCAATTGGCTGTGCTGATCTCTGGTCGTGGTGATGCTTGCTGCGGTTGGGCCATGACGACGGGTTCAGTCTTCGCAAGTCTGTTGCCACAGTTGCTGCAGTACACTGCGTCCTCTACGTTTTCAGTCTTACAATTGTGGCATTGGACACCGTTAGACGCAGCCGTGACAGTCGCTCTCCCTTCTTGCCCCAGGTAGTCGGCCAGCAGTAACGCGCCTTGGACCATGAGAAGCAAGCCGACGACCCACGCGATGAGTGTTGGGAGCAGGATGACAACGATTCCCATGACGATGCACACGAACGCCAGCGCAGGCTTTGAGATTGATAGTCCCATCTTGCGCAGTCCTTCATCTACGTAATCCGCCAATGATTCATACCTCACGAAACCACTTCTATGCTTGATTTCTTAACAATTATGAAGCCCAAGTCAGTATTCAGTAGCCACTCGTGCGCACGGCAGCGTCTTCAATGCGTACATAAAAAGGCACAAATACTAGACCTCCCATTGACACTAGGAGCTGAAACCCATGCCGGCGGAAATCGCTGACCCGGAGAAGTTCATCCACCTGAGTGAACACGCGACCTACTGCGCGGTGAAACGGTTGCCTCGAACCGTGAAGCTGAAACTCCGCACTCCGACGTTGCTTTACACGTTGAGAGTCGACCCCACGAAGGCTGAGGAGATCATCAAGAAACTGAACTGCGAAATCCGAGAGATTTGATTCTCTGAGAACAATAGCCTAGTTCTTAATTATTCGTTCACAATTCTTATCTGGCTCGAACCACTTACGCTACCCTAGTCTCAGGTGATCGTCGTGATAGATGGCCAAATCGCGGAAAGCATCGCAGTCAACTTTGTCAAGAAGAAGAAGAACGTGGGCGAAGTCAACGTGCTAGTGGCGGAACAGAAGGAAAACGTGTGGGTCGTGAGGGGTACGTGCCCAGTAGACCTGTGCGGTCACCCGTGGCGAGAAAGCTTTGAAATCCAGATCGACCCGAAGGGGAACGTGAGAACCTCCAGTTTCAGGCTGATGTAGCCACAACCGAGCGTCCAGCGCGGTAGAGCCTTAGACAATGGTCGTGATCACCGCGGCGGACAACCCTAATGCCACCGAAAAGGGTAACCCCGGAAAGATTCCTTTCTTCTCCACCATCTTAAAAGAGAGAAACGAGCCGACCAACACTCCCAGCATCCCAGCGAAGCAGGCTACCCACCCAAAGCTCAACAGCATACGGCTCACCAACATCGAATAGAACGTCAAATCACCGAGCCCTACGTTTACGTTCATGAACGAAAAACTCGCGCCGGGCAAGTACTCCAAGCCCACAGCGGCAATTTTGCCGACCGGGCCACGGTAAACCGCAATAACATCATAAAGCGCCAGAAGCAGCAGCATCAACACCGCGGTAAACAGCGGAATAAACGCGCCTAACAAGGCTCCGGTCGCCCCGCCCAAGGTCAAGACAATGAGTCCGCAGACTCGCCCGCGTATTCGAAAGACTTCAACCACCACGAATGCCGAGATACCCACTGCGAAGAGCACAATCAAAGCGGCAGGAGCTTCAATGCCTACGATTGCCAGCGCAAGTTCCGAATACAAGATCACCAGCGACGCTGACAACACGGCAAACGCCGTTCCCATCAGAACGCGAATGAGACGGTGAATACCATGCTTCAAGAGCAGGTAGATCATGGTGGCGGCAAGACCGGTCGCCATCACAAAAAAGGCGGCGTTCAGGAGAGGACCGTAACCGGTTTCAGGCTGTAACGGCAGAGGCGGGACTTCGACACCTGACTGTAGGAAGAGGAATGCGCACAAAACACTGACCAGTAGGCTTGCCAGTATGGGAACAACGTAAAGAGATGTCGCTGTGGGCTGCTCCTCTGGCATCGGGCATAGCCTTAACCTTGCATGACCATGGAGACGCGAATAACCTTTTCTATCGGCAGGAATGCAGAGGAGCGCTAGGGGGAAGCGGCGGTCTTGAAGATGAAGCTTTTCCCGTTTCGTGACAGGGCGACTGAACCGCGGTCTTTTAGGATCGTCTTGTGCCTGCTCGAGATGAACGCCATCCCCGTGGCCTTATACACGAGTTTGGAGCCTTTGGCGAGCAAGATGTCCGACCTGCCTGTTTCGGCTGGAATGACGAAGAGGAAACCTTCACCGATTTCGAGCGACCCGTAGCCGCAGAATCTCTTCGTGCCGAGGAACTCGTCGAAAAAGGCTTCGGCTGCGTGCACAAACGCCTGCGCGTTTTCGCACCCCGCCTTCTTCACGTCGTCTTCCTCTGCCTTGTCGAAGCTGTGCTGTAAGGCGTCCAATGGGCCAAGCATCAAGAAGGGCCTGCGGATCTCCTTCTCGACCGGCTTGCCTATGGCGCCTCTTTCGGTTTCGACTATGGCGTCGAGGGTCAGCGTGCCGTGTCCCTGAAACACGTAACCGTTGTGATGGCCGTCAAGTTCTACCGGGAGCCCTAACGTGTCCTTCTTAATCTTGACTAGGCCTTTCTCTGTCTGCCAAAGAGTCACGTCTTCAACAGCTTTGTATACCGTGTCTTTCAGTTGATATCTATGCAGGTTCATTGGGTCTCCCGTCTTTCGAGAAATCTTGTTATCCGTCTGGCCATCTTGTAAGCGGTCCTCCCAGGTATCGTGATGAGATAGCGTCCTCTGACTTTCTCTTGTACCACCAGTCCTGCTTCTTCCAGTACGTTGAGATGGCTTGAGAGAGTGCTTGTGGCGATTTCAGGGAGTTTTTCCTGTAGCTCGTTGATGTACTTTCCGCCGCTCATTAGCTCGCATAGAATGCCAAGTCTGTGCTCTTGGCCCAGTGCACTCATGACCTCGGCGACTTTTGAATGATCTATGTCAATAGGCTCTTCGGAACGGGATTCGCCGCCTCTTGTTATTCTGACCCCTCTGGGGCCTATGAATATGGACCTTTCAATCTCGCCGCGTATACCTTCAGCTACGCCTTCCATTGCGTCTCCTATGTGGTCATGTAGGTGTCTGCCTACATCGATGTATATGCCGCGGTCCCGCCGCTTTCTCTCGGCCTCATCTCCAAGCTGCTCCTTCAAAGCGTCCATCTCTTCTCTGAGCTTTTTTATTTCTTCTTTCAGGTCTTCAGACAACTCGCTCTTCACCTATTTTAAATTTATGCTCATCTAATTCAGTTCGATAAACATCTATTTAAAATAGACAAATATAAGCTTTGCGGCTTCACCTGTTGTTGAAGAGGACGACAATCTCTGCCCGACGCCTTGCGAAAGCATCAGGTTATACGGTGAGTTTGTCACCTGCATTCGGAGCTATTGCGTCGAGCCCGGCTTCTGTTTTCGCCCATTTGGCGAATCGTTCACAATTGCCTTCTGCTCCGTGAACTGTAAATACGGTGGGGTTTCCCCTCAGATTCTTCACGACCTCTTGGAGCTGGCTTATCCCCGAGTGTGAGGAGAAGTCAAAATGCCGGACCCTGGCCTTTATTTTGCACATTTTGCCGTCTATCACACATGCTCCTTTCTTCAGCAACTCACTTCCAGGCGTACCTGGTATCTGGTAGCTCACGAGAAAAACTGCGTTGTGTGCTTTATTACCCAGTTTTGAAATGTAGAACGCGGCAGGTCCGCCCTTGAGCATACCGGCAGGAGAGATGACTACTCCAGGTTTTTTGGCGGCGATTCTCCGGTCGCGCCACCCATCAACCCACATCGCCCCGTGAACTGCGTCCATGAACAACCGCGGGTCTCGCATGAATTCAGTGTTATCCATCATCACCCGGTTAGCAGCTCGTGTCATGCCATCCATGGTCACGGGGTACTCAAAATGATGGGCTGCAAGGATGCAGGCGATTTCTTGCGAGCGTCCAATGCTGAAGGCGGGAACCAGCGCAATGCCGCCTTTCTCCACGATTTCCGTGACTTCGGTGACGAAGTTTTTCTCGAGTTCCATCCTCTCTGGGTGGTCTTCGTTTGCATAAGTGGTTTCAATGATCACGGCGTCGAGTTCCCCGTAGTCGCTGTCTGCAGCCGATAAGAGGCGGGTCTTGGCAGAGTTGAAGTCGCCCGTGAAGAGAACCCGTTTTCCTTCGGCCTCAAGCAGAACCTGAGCACTTCCTGGGATATGTCCGGCGTCAAGGAACTGCAACGTCATGTTGCCGATTGTCTTCTTCTCTCTGTACTTGGTGTAGACCGCGCTTTGCATCAAATACTTCAGTTCTAGATATTCGAATGGGAGGTAATAACTCGAGAGATGGACGAAATCTTCCAGCAGCAGCTGGGCCAGTTCGACGGTGAGTCTTGTTGCATACAGCGGGCGTTTGTCCTGTATGTAGAAGATAGGCAGGGCTCCTGAATGATCAAGGTGCGCGTGACTAAGTATGAGCGCGTCCACTTCCTTCGGGGCAATATGCATCGGAAACCCGGGCGCATCACCCATCATGACCCCATAGTCTAACAGAACCTGAGTCTTGTCGGCTTTGACAGCTATCCCTATTCTTCCAACCTCACGAGTACCGCCTAGGAAACTTATCTCAAGAGTAAACTTCTCCACCTTCCAAAATTGCTAAACGTGACGAGTGAGCTGCACCGGCTCTGACGGCGCCTTTTCTGATAGCGTTGAGAATGCTTTCGCGGTTGGGCGAGGCCTCCACCTCAGTAAACACCGTCCACATATCTTTCGCGTCATGAGCATCTGTTCCCGCCACCCCGGGCAGACCGCAGATTTTCGCCAATTTCTGAGCCATCATGTTTTCCTCTGATGTTGCTGTGGGATTCAAGACTTCTATCGCATGTGCCTTAACCGTGATGGCTAGGTCGCCTAGACCTAACGAACGATACGGATGCGGGATTATGATCGTTCCATCCGCGGTTTTCGCAAAGTCTACGGCCGAGTCTAAGGTTGCAGGCGATTTCGGTTTTTCTTCAACCCCCAAGACTATCAAGTCTCCTCGTTCTGTGCTTATCTCAATTCCGGGCAGAATAACTAGATCCTTGTAATCTTTAGCCAGCTTGAAAACCTGGAAATATCCATCTAACGTGTTATGATCCGTGATTGCCACGCCCTTGATCTGGGGATGCGCATGCAGTTGGTCAACTAGGAGTCTGGGTTTAATCGTAGAGTCATTCGAATATACCGTATGCAGATGCAGATCCACTCGAAACATGCCAGATATCTCTCAAGTCACCAGATTTCTAAGGGTGTTCACAACTCTGTTGAGAACGTTATCGTTTAGCTTCCCTCTTACACTTAAAATAGTTATTGATAAACCTTTTCGCTTGAGCGGTCTACAAGCCTCAGAAAACCTGCCCTTCCAGACTTCATCCTCCACAACAACGACCCTCTGGCACGAGGATGCCACAATGTAGTCCACGGTCTGCGTTACCACGTAATCCTTTGTCTCAGTGTCTAGAGGAGTCGCAACTTCATGTTGCGAAAGAGGGTAGACTTCGTCAAGTTCAAAAGGAATTACGCCGAAAGGTGCGCCGTAAACACACACGTGAAATAACTCGAATTTCGAAGGAACACCATCTCTGATTCTCTTCCCCAACTCCTTCATCTCCTCAGCCTTGTGGAAGGGTTTTCTTGAAGGCGCGGGCACCAAAACAAGAATCCTATGTTTTCCCGCGGGCAACAGCCTCTTCTTCACCGATTCTCTATAATGCACGATTTCAGGACGCGCTAGCCCTAGACTGCTAAAGAAGAAGAGCCCCTTTCTCTTTGTCACCGGACTGTGGCCTTCTATATAATCTTCATACTTCTTCAGACGCTTCACTGCTTGAAGCAACGCCGGATGCACATGCGCTCTCTCTTCTAGATGTTCCCAGAGCCGGCCTTCGACTATGGCTTGCTTCACACGGTTCAGCTCGGCAAAGCTGGCGTATAGATTATGTCTCGCTAGAGCCTCTTGTCTCTGGTGGGCAGGCATCTGCAGCATGTCTTGTGGCGTATTCTTAGAGCATATCGGACATGAACAGGGAAAGTACTCCAACTCGTTGACACGACTCGTGCCGAACTCTGTCATGTATCGATTCTGTCTCGCAAACAGCACATAGGCAGCCGAGTCAAACATGTCACATCCAAGAGCCACCGCTAAGGCGAACATGAAAGGGTGTCCAGCGCCGAAAAGATGTAATGGTCTCTGCGGCGGAAGGTTAAGCTTTGCAGTTATGACCATGTCCACTAGGATGTCGAAAAGGTATTGCTCCATGATCGTTGTAGGGCTTCCCAAGGCGTGAATCTGAAAGGGCAGTTTTCCCACTTGTCTTGCTGAATAGGCGACGAGGTCAAGATACTGTCCTCCCTGGACGGGGGCAACCCACAAGATGTCATCTCGCGTCTTGATTCTTTTCAGCTGTTTGGCGCGTTTCAGCGTCTCGTTGACGGTTTGCTCGGCTTGGTCTCTCGTTGTTTGCCAACTTGTAGGTATGTCCAATATCGTGGCAATGTCTGTTGAAATTCTTTCTTGGTAATCCACGATTTCCTCGGGTTTGACGTCAACTTGGCCATAGACGAGAATCTGATAGGCACCGGAATCAGTCATGATTACACCGTCGAAGTCAATGAACCGGTGTAGACCCTTCTCGGTTGCTTCTTCGTCATGTCTTTTCTTCACGATGTACGCGTTCGTTATGACTGCCTTGCATCCAAAGTCCTCCAGCATCGATCTCGGTGAGATCGACTGCATTGCCGGGTTTACCACGGGGAGAAGCACCGGTGTCTCTACGGTTCCGCTTTTTGTTCGTATTCTTCCAATCCTTGCAAGCAGGTCTCTGTGGCGTATCTCGAAGCTCATCGCGTGCATCTGCCAAGACATGCTTAATAACTGCATTATATCTGTTTATGGTGGTCTAGGAGAAATAGGACTCATGGTTTGTGTCGTTTCTCTGCGTGAGAAGCCCAACTTGAACGCGCCTGTCTTGATAGAAGGGCTACCGGGCATCGGGTTTGTTGCTAACATCGCAGCCCTGCATCTTGTCCGCGAGTTGAAGGCCAATCTGTTCGCAGAGATCCATTGTTCCTCCTTTCAAGACTTTGCCGTAATCGCAGAGAATGGACAACCACGCTATCCCATTAACGAATTGTACTATTACAAGGGAAAGGAAGGAGAACGTGACCTCGTGATTCTCTACGGGAACACTCAGGCATTAACGACGATGGGGCAATATGAACTGTGTGGACAGGTCTTGGATGCGTGTGAAAAGCTTGGGTGCCGTTTCGTGATTACGCTAGGCGGCTTGAAGAAGGAGCAGAAAATCGATAAGCCAAAGCTCTACTTTGCTGCCACGGACAAGGAAATGGCCGGTCAACTATTAGGAGTGGGCGCTGAGGTCATTCGAGGTCAGATCTTCGGCGTCGCAGGGCTCTTGGTGGGAATCGGAAGACTGCGAGGCTGGAGGGGGTTTTGCTTGCTCGCCGAGACGTTGGGGCTTTATCCAGACGGGGCTGCCACCCACGAGGTCTTGAAGGTCGTCTGCAGCATGTTGAACTTGAAAGTCGACCTGGAAAATCTTGATGCCACGATCGATGTCACGAGAAGTCATCTGGAGAATTTCGGGCTGCTTGAGAAGCCTGTGGGAGAAAGAGGGAAAGAGGAATCTCGTTTTCGCTGGGTTGTCTAAGCTTTGACTTCGCTTCGAAACTGCTCGTAGACTTTTTGGACACGCTCAGCCGCAGGGCCTGTTCCCTCAGCTATGCCTTTTTCTGTCACTTTGATTTTCTCCATCACCCAGATGAAGCCTTTGTCTTCATAAAGTTTAACCATGGTTGGAAACACTTTCTCTAAACGTTCCGCAAGAGCCCTCAAATCGAAGGGTTTCTCTACTGCAAATATCCTTGCTACAACGTTACCGTTCAGCACGACTCTATGCAACGGTTGACCACTTTCATCTTTGGCTTCGGAGAGGCAGAGCCCCATGTTGTCCGGGTTTATCCCGATGAGCGTGCCGCTGTAGGATTTTCCGTCGACAGTTGCGACGGTAACCTTCTTGTCCAGAAGCGTGCCTACCTCGTTGAAAAATCTTCTTTGTGCTGCTGACACTTGTTTACTCCCTCTAGTTCAGCGATATAATAGCATCACACCTTTTTAGTATTTTGATGCTATAAGCCCGGATTCTACAGCTTTTGGCGTTGGTCCTGTTCTTGCTTCAGAATTATCATGGTGTGCGGCGGCACGTCTCGATACACGACGACGTTGGGGCCTATCCAGCAATCGTTGCCGACTTTCACGCCTGGCATGAGAGACGCGTTTATGCCCGTTTTGACGTCGTCGCCTACGACTACTCCGAGCTTTCGCTTTCCCGTATCCACGACGCTGTCTTTGACGTGCATCTTTACCGATTCGCCGTCAAAACGATAATTGGCTATCAGGGTCCCTGCGCCGAAGTTGCACCCTTCGCCTATTACACTGTCTCCCACGTAAGACAAGTGGCCGATGTGAGTCTTATCCATCACGATGCTGTTCTTTATCTCGCATGCGTTCCCGACTCGGACCCTTCGACCTATGCTGGTGTATGGGCGTATGAAGCAGTTCGGTCCCACGTCGCTTGCTCTGCCGATGAAGGCGGGGCCTTCCACGTAGGCTCCGGAGCGTATTCTTGCGTCTTCCTCAACCATCACGTGTCCTACCACGCGGGCTCCGTCTTCGATGTTTCCCTCGATCTTTGGCTCCATTTTCTCTAATGTCCACCGGTTGGCGTCGAACAAGTCCCAGAGCAAGCCTACGTCGAACATTTCTTTGGGTGGAATCGTGGCGGCTGCAATTTTGTGGCCTTGTTCTAGGAGTCGCGAGAAGGAGTCGGTGATCTCTAACTCGCCCCGTGGGGACGGTGTGGTTTGCTTGATTGCTTCGAAGATATGCGTTGAGAGGACGTATATGCCCGCATTCGCTAGGTTCGTTGAAGCCTTTTCCTTGGGGGGTTTCTCCACTATCCTCGTTATGTATGAGTCGCTGTGTTCTATTATGCCATAGTGTTCTGGGTTCTCTACGGCTACAACTCCCATCGTGGCTGTGGGCTTTTCCTTTTCATGCCTTCTGAGGACTGTCCTGATTGCGTCAGGAGTCGCCAGCCAGTCGCCGTATGTTAGGAGGAAATCGTCTTGCACAAAGGCTTCGGCATAGCTTGCAGCGTCAGCTGTGCCTCTCAGTTGCTTCTGAGTCGCGTACTCGAGGGACATTCCCAGGTTCTTCCCGTCTCCGAGGTAACGTTGGAGGCTTTCTGCCAGGTAGTTGGTGATGATCACCGTCTCGGTTATTCCAGCTTGTCTGAGCGCCGCGAGCACGTGGTCAATTATGGGTTTTCCGCCCACTGGAACTAGGTGTTTTGGGCGGGTGAGTGTGAGGGGGTGGAGGCGTGTCCCTTTTCCTGCTGCTAGAATTATGGCTTTCATGATTTCGCCTCCTTGACAAGTCTGTTTACGAGCTTTGTGGCTTTTTTTATTGTGGCTTCTGCCGTTTTCTTTGTTTCTGCCTCTGCTGTGAGGCGCATGAGGGGCTCTGTTCCCGAGGGTCTTATCAGTAGCCAAGACTTTCTGAGGGTTAAGCGGAGTCCGTCTACAGCCGATGGTTCCGTGGCTTCAGGAAACGCGTCGGGAAGCACTTCGTAGAGTCGCTCCATTATCCCACGTCTCATGGAGGTTGGACATGAGGCATCTTGCCTGAGCAGTGTGTATCTGGGTGCTTTTGCAGTGAATTGGGATAGGTTTTGCCTTGTTTCTTCCAAAGCTTGGAGGAGGAGGGCCGATGAGAGTATGCCGTCTGGGCAGTAGTGGAAGTGCGGGTGTATCCATGCGCCGCAGGGTTCGCCTCCGAAGGCTGAGTGGTGCTGTTTTATGGCGTCGGTGATGTTTACGTCGCCCACTTTGGTCCTGATGATTTTTCCGCCTTCTGCTTCGACCATCTTGTCGATGCACATGGAGGCTTCCACGTGGGTGACTACGGTTCTGTTCTTCTGTTGCTTGATTCTGTGTGCGGCGTATGTAGCTAAGGTTTGGTCCAGAGGTGTAACGCGTCCTTTTTCGTCGGTTGTTATCATTCGGTCTCCGTCTCCATCGTATGCTATTCCTACGTCGGCTTTCAGTCGTCGAACGAGGCTACCTAGCGGTTTGAGGGTTTCTTCGTTGGGCTCGGCGCCTCTTCCTGGAAAGTGTCCGTCGGGTTGTGAATTTATGGTTGTGATTTTGCAGCCTAGTTCTCGGAAGATTCTCGGTGCGAGATGGCTGGTTGCTCCGTTTCCCGGGTCGAGGATTATTCTCCATGGTCTTCTGAGTTCTACGTTGGTTGTTATCATTTCGACGTATCGGTCGGTTTCGTCTACTGTAGTGACTCCGCCGATTTCTTGCCACGTTACGAGTTTGAATTTCTGTTTGGCGATGAGTTCTTCTATATTATCTTGCTGTTGCTGGTTGTAGGCGGTTGTGTCTGGGTTGTATGGTTTGATGCCATTGTATTCTGGGGGGTTGTGGCTGGCGGTGATCATGATTCCTGCGTCTGCCGCTGTCTGTCGTGTGAGGTATGCTAGTACTGGTGTTGGAGTTATGCCTTGGTTGAGGGCGGTGGCGCCGCAGGCTGTTATGCCTGCTGTTAGTGCCTGTTGCAGCATGGGGGAGGTGGTGCGTGTGTCATGAGCTGTGAGGATTTTCTTCGCTCTTGTGTGTGTGGCGATGGCTTGGGCTGTTCGGAGGGCGAGCTCGGGGGTTATGTCTGTGTTGGTTTTTCCTCTGATGCCGCTTGTTCCGAAAAGGTTTGTCAACGGGTCTTTTCACTGGTTTCTGTTTTGTTCTCTTGGTTTATAGTGTTTGTGTGTTCTCAGTGTGTGACCTAGCCTGTTCAAATGGGCTGCCGGACCCGAGGTTGGGTTGCTGAGAGGCTATTTGCCAGTGAGATGTGCCCTTTTCACACGTAAGTTGCCGCTTTGGTCTTTCCATGTCTTTTCTGTTTCGGTTAGTTCTATTCGTTTTTGGAAGAAGGGGGCGTCTAAGACGAGTGTTTCGTACTCGCCGCCTTCGCCTATTATGGAGATGTGGTGCTTACGGTGGAGGTCCAACAGGCTGTTGATCGTGTCGACGTTCAGTTCTCTTCCCAGCCACTTGTCATCGAACCCGTAGGCGTAGACGCCTGTTATTACTGCTCTGAATTTCTGGTCTACCAGCTCGCGTAGCAGACTGAGCGGGTCGTCTCCCCAGAGCGGCGTAATCGAGGCGAAGCCCAGTTCGCCGCAGATCTTATCGATTCTCTGCTTTTGGTACTGGGAGGCGATGGCACCCGAGACGACGCCGTCGACCTCGAGGGGCGCTAAGATTCGCCGCAGGTCCGCTAATTCCTTCTCCTTCACGCCTTCTGTCTGTCCGGTTATCAGTGGGATGGCAGCGGCCTCGGCGAACAACGCTGTGAGGTGCGTGTTCGGGAAGTGGAACATCCAGCTGTCTTCTCTCTTAGGCAGCATGGTGACCAGAAACTTTGCCTCGTGACCCGCGTGGAGTGCGCGGTTGAGTGCTAAAGCTGAATCTTTTCCTCCGCTGATGAGGGCTGCGACACGCATCGCTTAGTCAAACCTGCACGGCCACGCCGGAATGGTCGTCACTTCTCAAGTTTGTCAGCGACTTTCGCGAATATCTCGTTCGTACCCGCTTTCCATTTGTCGAAGTCTTGTGGAGACGCGGGGTAATTTCCATACCACGTCTTTATCTCATTCATGAGTCTGGTGGCATTTCCAAGTTTCTTCAGTACGCTTAGTTTTCTTATTCCTCGAAAGGCTCTCCTCGCTTTCTCGGTGACGGTGAAATGCGCGTCTTCTCCTATGCTTGCTCTGAAAACGTCCTCTTCTGTCAAGAGCTTGTAGCCCATGCCGTAGTTGAGGTCTTCATCGTCCAAGTGCTGCAGGAGTATGCGGAAAACCTCCAGCCCCGCCTGCTTAGCCCCGTAGTCCCTGACGAAGCCTACGTTGTAATTCCACAGGCCCTCGCGGCTCACGTTGCCCTTTTCTAGAGCTTCTGCGGTCGTCTTGCCAGCTAACGAGCCGCCTATCATCGATGGTCCCATGCCGCCTCCGTGAATGGGGTTCACCTGACACGCGGCGTCTCCGACGATTATCACCCCGTTGCCTACCATGCTGTCCAAGGGTCTGCGAGTCGGTACGTACCAAGCGCCGCCGTCGATTCGCGACGAGTCCTTGAACAGCGGCTGGGAGATGATGTGCTGGTATAATTGCTCCTTCGGGTTAGGAAAATTGTCCGTCATAGCCACGCCTAAGCCTACGTTCACTTTCCTGCCGCCTTCGGGAAAAACCCAGTAGTAGCCTCCAGGCGTCACTGCTTGGGTGAGGTAGATTTGGCAGAGGCTGAGATCGTCCAGCGGCTGCTTCAGCTCCCGGATTTCTCTGTAGCACGCCTCCACATCTCTGTTCTCTACTCTGGTATCTATGCCCAACTCTGGTTTCAGCTTTTTCCGAACTGCGGCGACAAAGCCAGTTGCCTCCATGACGAGTGAACTCCTGAATACGATGGACCTGCTACTTCTCAAGTCCTTGACCGAGACGCCGCAGACAAACCCACGCTCAACGACGGGCTCAACCACTTGGGTTTTATCGTACAAGACTGCACCCGCATCCACTGCCTCCTTAACCAGTCGCTGTCCGAAACGGTGCCTGTTGAGGATGAAACCATACAGTTTCTCGCCCTTCACGACGTAGCTGGCCTGCTTATCAGGCGAGAAGATCTTGACTCCCTCCATTACCCGTTCAAGCTCGTCGCCCGAGGGTTTCCTTAAGCCTAAGTTGTCGAAGTGGTGCTTGCCGATGGCGTCTCCACAGATTTTCTGCCCGATTTCCCCCTTCTCCTTTGCGTCAACGAGGCAGACCGAGAGTCCTGCTTTCGCAGCAGTCTTGGCCGCCAAGCAACCTGCTGTTCCCGCACCGGCCACTACGACATCAACCTTTTCCACAGCTTGTCCTCCGTTTCAGGTGCTGCTAACTGCATGGAAGGCTGAGAGTATTTCTGTTTTTCGCCGAGTGCTTTTACGAAGGTAGCCGCTATTTTTGGAACTCTTTCACTATTTCGTCAACGGTCTTTATCTCAGCGTTGTAAACGTCTTTCAAGTACTTCAGCCCTTCTTCGTGGGCCTCTTGTGTGAAGGCCTCAACACCGTCTTCAGCAATGACTATTTTGTAGCCTCGGAAGAAGGCATCAGCACTCGTGTGCCTGACGCAGATGTGCGTGTGCAGTCCACCTAGAATCACGGTCTTCACGCCTTCACCCTCGTAGAGGCTTCTCAGCAGCGGCTCCAGCCCGGTCTCATAGAACCCACTGTACGTCCTCTTTTCCACAGCAAATTCCTGGCTTTTCGGCTCCAGCTCGGGAATGACCGCTGCCCCCGGAGTGCCCTTGATAGCGTGTCCTCCCCACTTGTGAACCACTTCAGCATCGGTGGGGTAGTGGGCATCGTTTGAATAGATGACTGGGATTTTGTGCTCTCGCGCTGCTTCTAAAAGCTTTCGAAGAGGCTGAATAACTCTGCCCGATCGTTCTGCCCGCAGTGCGCCCGTGACGAAGTCGTTCAACATGTCGACGATTATGACTGCTGGTCTTTCCATCTCAGTTCACATTTACTGCATGCCTGGTTCCACCTTATTTTGGTATCGCTCAGAATTGCTTTGGCCAAATGGCTGCGCGCGCACAAGAAAGCCTATACATGCTTGCTGACGTTGTTGTCCTTTCACGCGCCTTCTTCGCGTAATCCCTTGTCTCCAATTGGGTGTGGTTTCGGCCTCTCTCTTCGTGTTGGGTTCTCCAACATTTCGACGTACTCCTTCACTGATTTCTCGACATTCCATTCCATAGCTGACGACGCAACCAGAAGATTCCACAGATTGATGAACCTTTCTAGGCCCAGCTTGACGAAGACTACGAGCACCGAAGCCGGAATAATGGCTACCAGAAGGATGTTGACGGGAAATGGAAAGGTGAACAACAACGCAAGGCTCAGCAGACTGCTCAGAAAGAGCAGAATCGGCACCGCCAGAACCCAGAAGAGACCTGACGTGGTTTCAATTCGGTTTGCCCCGGGAAGTCTCAGAAGCAGCCGGTAGAACCAGGGGAGTGAACTCGCACGGACCTTCTGGGACAAGTGAGTGTTCCTGCATTGATCGCATAAGCCGCTGACGGTAGCCTCCCTGGTAAGACAGGCCTTGCATTTGGAGTCTGCTGGTGCCATGTCGTCGTCACCTATGAACCTCTCTCGGGAGCAAGATATAATTCTTGGCTTGCTATCCATGCACAATCTCCATATACGCATATGCGGGTGTTGAGAATCAGGGCCCGAAAACCTGCAAGCAGAATACCCGAAGCGCCATGGCAAATTATAAAAGCCCAAGATGCTACTGGTACTATTGGACGTCGGCTTCGCCAAGGCGTCCAGTTCGATGGGAGGGAGAGGACAATCACGCGCATGCATCGATGGGCAGTCGTAGCTCTTCTACTTCTGCTCTTACCCTTACAACTTGGCATGCTTGCCGCTCCTGTTGGAAGCGTCGACGTCTCAATCACTAATCTGTTCTCCTGCGACTGGTCCGGAAGTCCTCAAACCCGCTTTCCGATGGCAACGACCGTCTACTTCAACGTCAGTCTGACCAACCTCACCTTGGACCCGAAAAACGTCACCATCAACGTCTCGGTTCTCGACTGCACAAACGTTCCCATCGGCCAAGACCAGCTCAACGCAACACTTCCCCCCACCGCAACTAGCCATTACGTCATGAGCGTCTTCATTCCCCGGTGGGCGCGTCTGGGCATCGCGACAGCCTACGCATCAGTGTCCTTGGAGGGAAAACTGATCGATACGGCGACTACACAATTCAGAATCGACCCTCCTGACGTGGTTCCGCCTAGCGTCACCCTTCTGTCCCCCGAAAACGTGACGTATGGATTTAGTTCTGTTCCCCTCGTTTTCGCAGTCGACGAAAAACCGTTTTGGATGAGCTACAGCCTGAACAATCAAGGAAACGTCACGCTTGGCGGCAACTCCACTCTGACCGATCTGGCGAATGATCCTTACTGCTTGGCTGTCTACGTAAGCGACGTCTCAGGTAACATCGGTTCTGCCCAAGTCCACTTCACCGTGCAGGTGATCCACGACGTAGCCATAGTAGCCTTCGCCTGCAATCCCTTGGAGGTCTTCGCTGGACAACCAGTCAACATGTCGATTACTGTTCAAAACGAAGGCACGGTCCCCGAGACTGTCGACGTGTTCATACTCGTTAACACCGTCGTCATTGACACCCTCACAGTTGCCAACTTGGCCGCGGGCGACAGCACAGCCCTACACTATACCTGGAACACGACAGGCGCCACGAAAGGAACCCATGTCGTGCGAAGCTTGGCTTGCCCGGTTCAGGGTGAGACTGATGTCGCCGACAATATCTCCGCACAAAGGATCGTGAGTGTCATAGCTCGTCCCGACATCAAAGTGGCCGAGGTGGCACTCTTCAGGACTGTGGTTGGGCAAGGGTACCCTGTGCACGCACGCATAACCGTCATGAATCAAGGCGACCGGACTGAGACCTGCAACGTAAGCGTTTACGTCAACTCACAACTGATCCAGACCGAAGCTGTTACTATGACAGCCGGAGCCAGCTTGATCGTCCATTGTTCTTGGATAACATCGGACATCGCCAAAGGCGACTACACGATGACCGCCGTGGCCTGGCCCGTTCCGAACGAGGTCCACACAGATGACAACGCGCTTTCAAGCAGTCTAATCCTTGTGACAATTCCCGGCGACGTTAACGGAGACCGCGCCGTCAACATGTTTGATACTGTTCTAATCTCAACTCGGTACAATGTGGCGGCCGGGGAGCCACGGTATGACCCGTGCTGTGACGTCGACGGCGACGGCGTCATCGACATCTTCGACCTCGTGATCGCGGCCGGACACTACGGGGAGAACTGGTAGCGCCAGAGCGCCAGACCGCTACCGCCGCGCCGAGGCCATCAAGACGACAAAGGGCAGCGTCGTGTGACGGTTGGGACACACTTGTATTGATTGGTCAGACGTGTGCATAGGACGCCTCATTACCCTGAGAGGTCACTGTCGTGTCTAGTGCGTCGCTCGCGTCTACTGGACGCATTCTCGTACTCGTCGGAGGCGCGCGCGCAAGAAGCTGACAACAAACACTGCCTGTCTCGAACGTTTGCGTGCGCACAAGGCATTTGACGCTAATCTTGCCCTTCCGAACTTAGGGCTAGCCATACACGTGATGCCTCCGATTTGTCAGCGCTGTCCATGACACAGGCAGCCCTAACGCCGGCACACTTTTCAGCGCAGTGCTCCGCGGTCCGGGTTGATGCCGATGAGGACGATCTGTTGTCTGCACCCACACGGCGAGGAACAGCTTTGATACTCACCAGAATCCGCCTTTGGAGGCGACCGACACGTCAGCGTCCAAGGATCCGATTCCGATTGTTGCGAAGGTGAAATTGTAGTGCCCAGCCAGGAGAGGCGTCCAATCGCTCGTATAGGTCGTTTGACCGCCTTGGACTGTAGTGTGGTTCCACACGGTCTCATCATCTCTGGAGATTCGAGCAGTCCATAACGCTGAGCCGCTTGTCACGCTCACCTCAACCTGCACCAGAGAGTGGAAGAAGGGGACCTCACAGTCTTCTCGTTCAGTCTGCGCACCTATGGTGAAGGATACACTGAAATTGACGATGCTCCTGGGATACGTGAGAGCTGCAAAGATGCCCACAACTGCCATCGTGACGATGAGAATCAGAGCAACAATCTTCCCAGTCTTTGAGGATCTTCTAGGAGTCTGCTCCATAACATCCATCCTTAACGGCTCTTATTCAGAACCGAAGGGTTAAGAGGTTTGCGCATCAAACCGCAAACAATCCCAACCGTGTCCTGAAGACGCATTCCTTACGGAGCTTGACGACCCACAGCACGCCACGAATATGCCTGCGATTCGTCCATATGAGATGCAGTGGGTAGATGGGAGTCGCGCTGAGACGCCTGTGATGCCATGCGAGGGGATGGCGCATGAGGGCTTCCAGCGTGTCTGCTTCAGCAGTATGCACCTAGGAATAGTGAGGGCCGGGGCCGGGATTTGAACCCGGGCGCTAGGCTCCACAGGCCTATAGGCTAC
>CAYNAW010000013.1:0-31393 GCA_964395545.1 uncultured Candidatus Bathyarchaeia archaeon
GAGTTGTTTGCCTTCAAAGACCCTAACGGGCTTAGACCTCTCAGCAGTGGTCGAAGCTTAGAAGGGAATATATGCGCTTTCTCTTCCGAGACTGTGGGGCTGGACATCAACGGGTTTGGCCACGAATTCGAGGTTGAACCGGGCGAGTTCGTGGCAACCAGCGAAAACGGGTTTGACCGTAAGCAGCTCGTGCCCAAACAAAGGAAGGCTCTCTGCGCCTTCGAGTTCGCCTATTTCGCACGTCCAGACTCTAAGCTGGACGGCAAATACGTGTATGAGGTCCGAGAGGAGTTTGGACGAAACCTGGGACGAGAGTACCGGGACATCGCGAAGGGCGCTGATTTCATCATATCCCTGCCCGAGACGAGTGATGACGCTGCCTTCGGGCTCCACGAGGAAACTGGGCTAAGGTGGGAAAGGTGCACTCGTAGGCATCGCTACGTGACTGACAGAGCGTTTATCCTCCTCTCTCAGGAACGTTACTCAACCATCAACCGAAAAATCAACATAGCAGACCACAAACTGGCTGGGAAGAACCTCATCGTCGTCGACGATAGTATAGTGAGAGGCGACACCACGCGAGTCATAGTAGAGAAAATGCGAAAGCTGGGGGCGAAAAAGATTCACTTGTTCATAACGTTTCCCCGAATCATCGGACCATGCTTCTACGGCGTCGACATGGCAACGTACGGTGAACTCATAGGCTCCACGAGGAATGAAGAGGAGATAGCGAAGATAATCGGCGCCGACTCTGTAAACTACCAGTCGCTCTCTGGGTTTGTCAAGGCGACGGGTATGCATAAAGACGAATTGTGCTTCGGCTGCGTCACGGGCAAGTATCCGACCCCCCTAGCCCAGAGACTGGCCAGCTGGATGCGTAGACGCTTCGAGAGCGGGCACAAAGAGATCGGGAGAATCTACGAGGTAGACGTGGAAAACCTGAAAACTGAGTAGAGGGAGGCCTGTTGGAGAGGGTAGGCATATTAGTCGTTTCTTACGGCGCTCGAGAAGCAGCCATCATCGATGCATTCGCACGCAGCTCAAACTACAAGACAGAAATATACGTTGTTGACAGGCAGAAAAATCCTTTCAACGTGGAGCACGCCACAGAACATGTAGTCGTGCCCAGCCTAAACGTGACCGACATCAGTCACTACGCCGCTAGAAGAAAGGACAAGATTGACTTTGGGATTGTCGGTCCTGAAGGACCCATAATCAACGGCATACGGGACATCGTTGAAAAGGAAACACGCATTCCAATAATCTGCCCGACTAGGCGCTTTGCCATAGAATCCAGCAAAGTGGCGCAAAGACGCCTTTTCGAAGAGTCTGTTCCCGCCGTCAACCCCAAGTTCAAGGTTTTTAGCCCGAAAGACTACAGGAGCGTGGTGGACGTGAAGAAAGCCCTCTACACATGGCTCGACGAGCTGGGCAACCAAGCCGTCGTTAAGCCCGATGTTCCAGCCGCGGGCAAAGGCGTAGGCGTATGGGGTGACCACTTCAACACGCGGGAGCAGCTGTTCGAGCATTTTTTGGATAACTACAGCCACGGCCAGGTTATAGTCGAGGAGAAGCTGGAAGGCGAAGAATCCAGCTTCCAGGCCTTCTGCGACGGAAAACACTTGGTCCCCCTCCCCGAGACTCGCGACTACAAACGAGCCTTCGACGGCGACAAGGGTCCGAACACGGGAGGGATGGGCTCCTACAAAGGAAGAGGCAGCCTCCTGCCCTTTGCGACACGTGAGGATTGGGAGCGAGAAGTGGAGATAGTCGACAGAATCTTCAACGCTCTTCGAAAGCGAGGAGGCGGAGACGAGCTCCGAGGCGTCCCCTTTTACGTCGCCTTCATTCACACTGCAGAAGGACCGAAGATACTGGAGAACAACAGCCGACCCGGCGACCCCGAGGTAATGAACCTCCTGCCCATCATTCAGGACGACTTCATCGACATTTGCTACAAGATAATTGAAGGTAACCTGACCAAGGTGACCCTTGAGAAGAAAGCCTCTGTCGTGACCTATAAGGCTCCGCCGTCTTACGGTGGGTACGCCGATGCCTTCCCAGACAAGGTGAAGAAGGAAGAGGTCAACAGTCCTGTAGAACTTGAGAGAGCCCAGAGACTCGGAGAGGTCGTCAGAGTCTACCCAGCATCATTAGAACTCCGAGAGGGCAGCGCATATGCACTTGCCTCGAGAGCTGTAGCAGTCGTCGGTATCGGAAACAGCATCAGAGAAGCCCGTGAACTGTCTCTGAAAGGCATAGACACCATAACGGGGGGTGCACTGTGGAGTCGACGAGACATCGCATCCAACGAGCATGTGCTGAAAAGTGTTGAGCATATGGAGCGATTGAGGCGTGTGGCCCGGTGAAATCAACACAGAAAATTGTCATAACCGACTGTGAAGGTCCTGTTTCAAAGAACGACAACGCCTTCGAAATGACCTCCCACTTTGTTCCGAACGGCGAGACGCTTTTCAACCAAGTAAGCAGGTATGACGACGTTCTCGCAGATGTTGTCAAGCGCAAAAGCTACAAAGCAGGAGACACGCTGAGGCTGATCCTGCCGTTTCTCAAAGCCTACAAAGTCACGGATCGGATGATGACTGACTTTTCGACCCATAACATCCTGCTGATGCCTGGAGCCAAAGGCATGCTTCAACATGCAAAGAATGTCATGCCCACATTCATCGTGAGCACAAGCTACGAACACTACATGAAGGCTCTATGCAATACTCTAGACTTTCCGTACAAGAACACTTTTTGCACCCAGCTAACCATCGACCATTTTCGTATAAGTAGAGAAGAAGAGGAGACGCTCAGGCGGTTCAGCCAGGAAATATGCACACTGCCACCAATTGAGATTCCTGAAATGGCGACGTCACTGCACGAGTTCTCCGACGATAGTCAACTGACGATTCGACGGCTTGATGAGGTTTTCTGGGAAGAAATACTGCAGATGGACTCGGGCCAGATGCTTAGAGAAGTCAACCCTGTGGGCGGAGTCGAAAAGGCGAAAGCAGTCGCGAAAATCACTAGCCAGACTAGAAGCAGTCTGGGCGATATAATTTACGTGGGCGACAGCATCACAGACGTCGAGTGCTTCAGGCTGATCAAAGAGAAGGGCGGGCTAGCAGTTTCTTTCAACGGCAACGCCTACGCAGTCCGCGAAGCCGAATTCGCAATCCTCTCGTCAGACGCCTTCATAATCGCAGTCCTCGCAGATGTTTTCAACACACACGGCAAGCAGGCAGTGCACAGCCTCCTGAAAGAGTGGAGTCACGAGGGGTTAAGGAAAATCGGCTTAGACATGAAGTTGCAGAAGAGGTTGCAAGAACTGTTTCCACAAAGCTTGCCGAAACTCGACAAAATAACTCCTGCCAACGTGGATGAGCTTACAACTGAGAGCAGCGCTTTTAGGAAACTTGTGAGGGGAGAAAAGGTGGGAAGACTCGGATGACTTTATCAAGCCATACCCCCTCATTTTACGGGAGGAACGCGATGTGAAGAAAGCTGAAGTCGAGGACACGTATGCAGAGGCTTTTGAAGGAGTTTACTGCAGGGTAATCGTCACCGCTGACGACGAAGAGACCTTACGCGGCGCTGCAGAAGATTCGACGGCTACTCCCTCGATAGTAATCGGACGAGTCGAAGGCGGAATCGAAAGATGGCTGCGTCCCGATGAGACGCCCGACGGCAGGAGAGGTGCAGTCCTGCAGTTCTGGGGAGGCCTGGACAACAAGAAGCCCCTACAGAAGTCTTTGGACAAGCTTGAAGCCGAGTTATCCTACCGCATAAGACAAGACATCTTAGTGAAACCTTTCACCGCCCTCTTCGACGCCTCGCAGACCCCTTTCGAAAGGCTCGACACGATGGAGAAGATTGGACACTGCGGCGACGGTTTCGAGTGGGAAGAGAAACGCTACGGCAGAAACGTCATCGTTGTGCCACTGATGGTGCCCGATTTCGTCATCGAGAGATATCTAGGCTACTCTCGCGGCGTCATGGGAGCCAACTTCTGGTACATGTGCAGGACTAGAGACGCTGTCATGCAAGCTGGAAGGAAGGCTCTGGAAGCCATAGGCCAAGTCGAGGGCGCCATCGCGCCCTTCGGCATCTGCTCCGCGGGTTCTAAACCCGAGACCAAGTTCCCCTCCATAGGCCCGACCACCAATCACCCCTACTGCCCTTCGCTGAGGCAAAAACTGGGCCAGGCTTCGAAAGTGCCTAACGATGTCGGCTTCATCCCTGAAATCGTGATAAACGCTGTCTCGCTCGAAGCCGCCAAGGCAGCGATGAGATTTGGAGTGGAGGCCGTTCGCTGTGTAGAGGGCGTGACACTGGTCTCGGCGGGCAACTACGGCGGAAAACTGGGAAAGTACAAGGTCTGGCTGAAGGAAATCACGTAACGATGGCGATTTGCATGCCTGGGTTCGACGTCGTCGGCTTCGGCGCCTTGAACGTTGACACACTCTTCAACGTGGACAAGATAGCGGGAAGAGACGACGAAAGCTTCGTCACGAAGCATCAACAAGCCTGCGGCGGGTCAGCTGCAAACACCATCGTAGGCTTAACACGACTAGGGCTGAAGACCGGCTTTGTGGGGAAGGTTGCAGACGACCGAGAGGGCCAACTCCTGCTGGACGATTTTAGGAGAGAAGGCGTCAACACGGACGGTATTGTCATCGAGAAGACCGGCAGAAGCGGTATAGTGATGGGCTTCGTGGACAAGAAGGGCGAAAGAGCTCTATACGTGGCTCCAGGCGTAAACGACACAATCAAAGTGAAGCAAAGCACTGTGGACTACGCGAGCAGAGCCAGCATTCTCCACATGACCTCTTTTGTAGGCGAAGAATCCTTCGAAAGCCAGAAGAAGCTCGTTGGGAAACTCCCGCAGCACGTGAGGGTGAGCTTTGACCCCGGAAGTCTGTATGCAAAACGTGGATTGACGCCGCTGAGACCCATTATAAGGCGAGCCTTTGTCATGCTTCCCAACGCGGCTGAGCTAAAGCTGCTTACCGGCAAAGGACATGTGGAGGGGTCCGAGAGGCTTCGGGCCGAGGGCGTCAGGATAGTGGCAGTCAAGTTGGGCGAGAGAGGATGCTTCGTGACTAACGGTGAAGAAAGCCATGTCATAGAGCCTTTCAAGATCCGAGTCGTGGACACCACGGGTGCAGGGGACGCGTGGAACGCTGGCTTCCTCTACGGCTTGTTACATAGCAAAAGTCTCCGTGAATGTGGACGACTCGGCAACTTCGCGGCCTCACGGTGCATAACCGCGATGGGAGCGAGAAAAGGACTGCCACGTCTCGCCGACTTACCAGGTGAGCAATAGGATTGGTCGAAAAGCCTAAAATACGCTGAAAGACGAAATTGTGCCACGTTGATATACGATGAGAATAGTCATCTTGGGACATGGGAATATTGGCTCCGCTGTAGCGGCAGACCTAGCCGAAAGTATGCCCTCTGCCGAGGTAACTATGGTAGGCATAAGCCTCCGGGAAGCCCAGAAGGCGGCAGCCGCCATTCGACGGGAGAATGTTACCGGAATGAAGGTTGACGCAAGGGACAGACGCGAGCTTGTCAGTGCACTGGCGAAGTGCGACCTTATTGTTGGGGCATTGCCAGGAGACGTCGGCTACCATTCTGTAGAAGCCGCGATTGAAGCAGGGGTGAGCATGGTTGACATTTCTTACATGCCTGAGAACCCCCTCAAGCTGAAAAAAGTGGCTGAGATGGCTGGCGTTACGGTGGTGCCCGATTGCGGAGTGGCGCCTGGAATAAGTAATATACTCGTAGGCAACTTCCTCAGCAAGTTGGATAGGGTCGAGAGCGTATTTGTGATGGTCGGCGGACTGCCCGAGGACCCGGTTCCACCCCTTGGCTATACACTCACATGGTCAACCGAAGGCTTGATAGACGAGTACACCCGAACAGCGACCATAGTCGAAGACGGCAGAGTCTGCGAGGTTGAGGCACTCACGGGGTTGGAGACGGTCGAGTTCCCAGGTGTGGGAGTGCTTGAGGGTTTCTACACAGACGGACTTAGGACGCTGCTCCATACAGTGAAAGGGGTCAGAAACATGTGGGAGAAGACGCTGAGGTATCCAGGGCATGCAGAGAAGGTAAAAGTGCTGAAAGCTCTAGGTTTCTTCGACGAGCACCCTCGAAACGTCGGAGGCGTAAACGTTGCGCCGAGGAAGCTTGCAGCAAAGCTGTTCGATGAGAAACTCCGAAGACCTGGCATGAGGGACATCTTAGCGCTGAAGGTAGAAGTCAACGGAACCCGGGAAAGAGAAAAAACACGTTTCATCTCTCTTGTCTTGGACCGCTATGACGAGAAACAGGGCATAACCGCGATGGCTCGAACCACAGCTTACCCCGCCTCAATCTTGGCCCAGCTGATAGCCAAAGGAAAGATTGGAAAGAAGGGTGTCGTGCCTTTGGAGGAGTTGGGCAAAGATGAGGCAATTTTCAAGAAGGTCATGGATGAACTCGAAAAACGCAATATAAAAGTCGTACGCCAACTTCTCAAATAGAAGCACCCCGTCAAAACCATGCACGTAAAGTATATGTGCCTAAAGGTCGAAAGAGGATAAGTCTCGACTAGATGGTGAAGCAAGTGCAGTTTGAATTTTCCGAAGAACAGAACGAAATCAAGAAAGCAATCAGAGAGTTCTGCACGAAGGAATTCACGCCCGAAGTGGCTTTGGAGTACGACCAGAAAGAAGAATTTCCAATGGAACTCTACAAGAAGGCAGCCAAACTTGGGTTCACGAGCATGAGAATCCCGCAGGAATACGGCGGCCAGGGCTATGGGTTGACTGAGGACTGCATAGTCGTCGAGGAAATGTGCCGAGCAGACCCCGGGCTGGGCGCTGCTGTCTCGCTTGGAAACCTTATGATCCCCGACATTCTGCTTAAGCATGGCACAGTGGAACAGAAGGGAAAATACATTCCGCCACTAGCTGATGGTAGTGCCACTTCTGCCGCAGCCTTTACCGAGCCCGAGCATGGAAGCGACATAACCCGCATGGACACGACTGCCGCGAAGAACGGAGACGAATGGATCATCAACGGGGCCAAAGAGTTCATCACTAATGCTCCCATCGCCGACTTTTTGGTCCTCCTATGCCAGACAGACCCCAACGCCACACCATCCCACAGGGGGCAGAGCCTCTTCTTGGCAGAGAAGAGCATGCCAGGGCTGGAGGCGACGAAGTTGCATGGTAAGATGGGAATCAAGCCTTGCATTACAGGCTCTTTAGCCATGAGCGACCTCAAAGTGCCCCAGGGCAACCTTGTCGGCGAGTTGAACAAGGGCTTCTACTACGCGTTAGAGCTCTTTGACGGCACGCGGATAACCGTGGCCGCCCAAGCCGTAGGAATGGCACAGGGAGCATTTGAGAGGGCCTTCCAATACGCCAAGAGCCGCAAACAATTTGGCGCTCCAATAATGAGCTTTCAAGCTGTATCTTTCAGGTTGGCAGAGATGGCTATGAAAATCGAAGCAGCGAGGCTCTTGACATACAAAGCGGCTTGGCTCTACGATCAAGGCAAAGTCAGCCCTATGGCTACTTCTGTCGCCAAGGCTTACGCGGGCAGAGTCGCCATGGAAGTCACAGACGATGCCATTCAAGTCTACGGAGGCTACGGCTACCTAGCAGATTACCATTTGGAGCGGTTCCATCGATGTGCAAAGATAACGGAAATCTATGAAGGAACCACAGAGATGCAGAAGCTGACTATACTGAACTACCTCATGAAATCACTCTAAGAGCAACCGTACTCCTTTTCTCCTCAACCCCAGCTTTCTCAGCCGCCGCCAATTCAGAAACTTTCCTCAGGTATCTTTCCTGATCATACAGCCACGATTCGTTTCTGAAGGATTTATAGGGAATGGTGTAACGCTGACTCGTCTGAATGTCTTGGAATACATACTCGTAACTGGCCAAGAAGCCTATGTTGATAAGCTCGCTCAAGCTGTCTATGAATCTCCGGAACTCTGCGAGTGGCAGATAAATGTAGGCGAAGAACATAGGTGCTCCGAAAATCTTGCCTAAAGAGAGGGCAAAGGGCTTGTCTAGCAGCGAACGCGCGAACTTCGCCATCTTCTCCAAGTTCTCAAAGGTGAACAAGAAGAAGAAGCCGTTGGAGTTAGCCTTGTCGAAAGGATAGTATATCACCTGGAAGCCTTCCAGCATTTGTCTGTTGACAATATGCTTGTCAAAATGGTATTTGACCAAGGGGACAGCTATCTTGAGCTTACCCGCTAAGGCTTTCAGGCTTACTGTCGCATCTACTTCGAGTTCTTTCAGGATGAAAATGTCCGTCCAGTCGGCTTTCATCGGATACTCCGCTGGGTCCTTTAGAGAGAAGGGCAACTCGGTGCCTTCAGTCTGAACTTCGTGAATCCACTCTTCCCATGGAAAAGTCCACTTTTCCAAGTCTTGGTCGTACCAGTCGCATTTCAGGTTGACCGTGTGGAAGCACGTTGACCACAAATGCCGTATCTTCTCTGCGACTCCCTCTTCTTCTAACCGTCTCAAGAATTGCTCAAACTCGCGACAACATTCTATTGGGACAGCATAAATAGCGGCACATCCTTCGTATGCCCCAAAGCACCGCGAGATGTAGATAAGATAGTCGTGTGCGTCCAGACAGTCGTACAGAAGCCTTTCATGCCCTTGAGGGGCTGCTGCAAGGACGATGACTTTTCTCAGTCCTATGTTGGTGTGGTAGACGTTCGTTAACAGGAAAACTCTGGAACGCATCTGTTTCAGCCTCCTGCGTACGGTTGCCTCAGGCATCCCAAGGTTTCGCGCGACTACCGAAATGTTACGAGGTCCGTAGATTCCTATGCCCTCCAATATCTCCAAGTCGAGAAAGTCCAGGTTCCTTTGCATTTCATTCATGCCAGCGTATATCAGTTGTAGCAGATGCTTAAGTTTATTTTGGTATTCCCCCACCTGGAACCGGATCTCCGCCACCGTTGGCTGTCACGTTTCCGCCGTATTCAAGGGCCAGACTGCTCAGGTTGAAGGTGACTACACGGTTCATGCTTGACTGGACAGGCGCGGCAATGATGCTTACAAGGGTTGTGGCAGAGGCAAACAAGAGAGCTACGAGCAGGACTTTCCATTTCATGCAGTTCACCTCCTTCCTATATGCAATTTTTCGTATACAACTATAATAAATGCAGACGAAAAGTTAAATATTACTTCTGGCGGCTAACTTAGACTACGAGTCTGCGCGTCTCCGGTGAAATGTTTGAAAACCAGAAAGGGCAGTCGAGAGAAGCTGCTCGACGTTTTAGATGAGAGCTTTCAAAGCATCTTTGGAGAAAACACGGCTAAGGCGGTCTACTACCATCTGCGGGAGGGACACCTGCTACGGTTTGAGGATATCCCTGAGAAGCCGCAGAGTTTCGCCAAGGCTCTGGAAAAAATCTTCGGAGAAGCAGGTGCCGAAGTGATTGAAACGTTACTTGTCAAGGATATTCGCGCAAAGTTCGGAATTGAGGTGCGGGGGAAAAGGGAGACAGACAGACTAGCCGATTGCCTAGAGGAAATAAGACATCAAGAATCAGCATTGAAGAAGAGCTAAAGCGCAGACTGCCCGCCTTCCCTTCTAGCTTATCTTGGACAAGTGTCCAGAACTACGCGCCCCATTCTACGAAACTGTTATGAGCAGCATTACTAATGAACCCTCTTCTCACGACAAGGAGTCATTCTCTTGCCTGACTTGCATGTACTGCTCAAGGATGAGACGGGAAAACGAGTTCTTCTCTTGGGCAACGAGGCGATAGCCCGAGGCATTCTAGAAGCCGGAATAGGTGTGGTGACCACCTACCCTGGTACCCCCGCGTCTGAAATCGGTGACTCCATCGCTGAGATAGCTGAGGACGCGGGCTTATACATGGAGTATTCAACCAATGAGATAGTGGCTACTGAAGTGGCTGCAGGTGCTGCCATCTGCGGCATCCGATCTCTCACTGCCATGAAGCACGTGGGTTTGAACGTGGCCGCAGACGCTGTGATGACTCTTGCTTACGTGGGAGTCAAAGCAGGTATGGTTATCGTCACAGCAGACGACCCTGACTGCTACAGCTCTCAGAACGAACAAGACA
The DNA here is from genome assembly GCA_964395545.1 of uncultured Candidatus Bathyarchaeia archaeon. GTDB lineage: Archaea > Thermoproteota > Bathyarchaeia > Bathyarchaeales > SOJC01 > CAYGVX01. The sequence continues at coordinate 10,127 of CAYNAW010000013.1, forward strand.
ACCGCTACTACGCCCTGCTTTCTAAGCTTCCTTGCCTTGAGCCCTCCGATGCTCAAGAAGCAAAAGAGATGGTTCCATACGCCGTGAACCTGTCCGAACAGCTACAATTGCCTGTCCTTATGCGGACCACGACTCGAGTAAGCCACACGCGTGCACCCGTCACCTTCGGCGCGTTGGAGAAAATGAACCTGAGGGGCAAGTTCGTGGCTGATGTTAAACGTTTTGTCATGGTTCCAGCCTACGCACGCGTGCAGCACAAAGTCTTGCTCGAGAAGGTTGAGAAAGCCAGAGAAATCTCGGAGAATTCGCCGTACAACACTGTGGTGAGACGCGGCAAAGAAATCGGGATAATTGCCTCGAGCGCGGCTTACAACTACGCCGCTGAGGCAGCGGAGTTTCTCGGCTTAGACGCGAGCATCCTTAAGCTTGGTATGACGTTTCCTCTTCCCGAGCGCCAGATTGTTGAGTTCCTTAGAACCCACAATAGAGTCATCGTTGTTGAGGAGCTGGCACCCTACTTGGAGATTCAGGTGAAAGCCATAGCTAAAGACCACTTACCAACCGTGGAAATCTATGGGAAGACAAAAGCGCCTTATTTTCCACAATTCGGCGAACTTTCCACACGAATTGCCGCAGAGGCTCTCGCGCGTATCAGCGGAAAGCAGATGCCGGTAGACTTCAACGCAATCGACGAGCGGTTCACCCAAATCAGCAGGATGTTGGTGCCTCGACCGCCGACTCTCTGCCCTGGCTGTCCTCACAGAGCCTCTTTTCACGTGATAAAGACCGCAACTGGCGGAAAAGCAGTAATGCCCACGGATATAGGCTGCTATGCCTTAGGCGCTCAGCCTCCATTCACGGTTGGCGACGTGCTTATCTGTATGGGCGCAAGCATCGGAATGGCTGGCGGTATCAACAAGACCACGGGCTCGGATACTGTGGCAATCGTTGGCGACTCTACGTTCTTTCACGCTACGATGCCTGGACTCGCGAACGCGGTTTACAACAACCACAAAGTCACTCTAGTCGTGCTCGACAATCTGACGACTGCGATGACAGGGCATCAACCCCACCCGGGAATCGGAAAGACAGCCATGGGTGCTGAGACGAACAGAATCCTAATCGAGGACGTTGCCATGGGGCTAGGCGTCAAATATGTCAGGGTAGTCGATCCGTTCAAGATTAAGGAAGCCAACAACATCCTTAAGGAGGCCCTGAAAACACAGGGTCCATCAGTAGTCGTTTTCCGTTCACCGTGCACCCTGCTCATCCTACATGAACGGCGAAAAAAGGGAATCAGAGCAAAACCAGTGAGAGTCACGGACAAATGCACCCACTGCATGGCCTGCGTCAAATTGGCCGGATGCCCAGCCCTCGTTCCCATCGACGGAAAGCTCACGGTCGATGAGAAGTTGTGCACGACTTGCACGTTGTGCGTGTCAGTTTGTCCCTACAAGGCTCTTGAAGGAGGCGAGCCACGGTGACAACCTGCAACATGGTCTTTGCAGGCGTCGGCGGGCAGGGAATACTGCTGGCGGCCGAGATCGTGGGAACAGCAGCTGCGAACGTGGGCTACAACGTGCGCGTGAGCGAGATTCACGGCATGGCTCAACGAGGTGGGGCGGTGGTCTCACATGTTCGAATCGGCAAAAAGATACTTGCACCCACCGTCTTAGAAGGCTCTGCAGATATCATAGTTGGATTCGAGCCGATGGAAGCCCTCCGTAACATCAAATTCGCCTCGCAAGAAACGACGATTCTCGTGAACATTCATCCCTTCAAAGTCAGCGGAACAGAATATCCAGACGTGGGAGACATCCTTAAATCAGCCAGCAACTTCACGCAGAGCATCGTTCCCGTTGACGCCAAGGCTCTAGCGGAGAAAGCGGGCAGTGAAGTGACATTGAACGTGGTAATGGTCGGAGCCCTAGCAGCTACTGGAAAACTACCGATAAAGGCGCAGGTTTTGAAGGAAGCGTTGTGTGAGCTAATGCCAGCGAAGTACCTTGACACGAACATGAGGGCTTTTGAGCTGGGTTGCCAAGCAATTAATGCGTTAGCGCAGCATTCTAAGTAGGGGACGGCGGCGGCCACTCCATGAAACTGGTGTACGTAAAAGCCACAATCTCTCCTCTGTGGAGAATGTACTTGTCACTCGAGTAGCTAGGGAGTATCCACTCTGCATTCTCAGAGTTCCAGTACCAGTAGAACCAACCATGTGTGGAGTTGTTTGTGACTCCGTCTATCGATGTCACCAGTATTCCCAACTCTCCCCCGTAATCTGTGTAGTTTACTGCATCAGCTACTGAAAATGCAGATGTGAACGCAGTTGCTCCTAACGGAAGCGCCGTATTGTTGTGCCAGACACGCGTCTCGTTACCGTAGCTTAGCAAAATGCTGACTCTTAGCGAGATTCCTTCCAGTGTGGCAGAAATGCCGCCTACACTGGTTGCAAGTTGGTCGATAAGGGTGCTGTATTCGACTCGATACGTATTGTATTGAACGAAGTAGTAGGCAGCAACCGTTGTCCCCAATATCGCCCAGACTAACACGCCCAATGTTATGTAAGTGAAGCGTTTTCTCTCCAAATCTTTTCACCTCCAGAGAGTTTCTGCAAAGCTCGCATAAGCGGGAAGAAGACGGCCAGGAAGACCCAGAAATTCCAGACAACGTGGGCCGCTGAGAAGGGGGCCCCGAAGACTATTGCGCTGATGAAGGCTGGCAGCATGGGTACGCCGAATAACATTTGTTCGACGGCAACCCAGCCCAGGTTAGTGATCAAGTCGTAGACGAGCGTGAGAAAGGCTCCCAAAACAGCTGTTTCCATTGAATGGCTTAGGCTGTATGTGCTCTTTTTTGCTCTGCTGTACAGACCGCCTGTGACGCCTACTATGACCATGCCAGCTATTTGGAAGGGTATCAACAGTCCAGCAAACCCGTATGGTGATAGGAAACCATTGACGAACATGACGACTGTCGCGACCAAGCCGCCGAAGGTGATGCCCCATGAGGCACCCACAATAAAAACAATCAGAGATGTGAACTCAACGTTCGGAGGGCGAGGAATGAGTTGGACTACTAGACAGAGGGCTGATACCATTGTAAGTAGTGCTAGGCGGCGGGTTGTAAGTGCTTGCACGAGACATGGTTGGATTATCCATCCATAAAAGCCTTACTGCAACCTCAGAAGCCAAGTGGCCGAAGGAAAAAAGGCAAAGACTCGCTCCTTTGGAGGGGGTGCGAGTGGAGGGGGGAGATTGGAAATTGTTGAAGAGAGTTTTTGATGTAGAAATAACTATCTACATCGTTGCCTCCGACTCGCAATAGAGCATTAAGAAACGTTTTGCCTATAACTCTTGTTGTCAAACAAAACAATCGCTAAACATCATTAAGGAAACTACCTTAACGCAAACCAATCAAGTGATAAATATGTAAACGATATTAGCATGATAAGGCAAGGCATGTTTCTGACCTTATTTCAGCTACTATCGTCACACCAAAACGAGAGCCGAACTGCTGACCAGGCACGTCTTCAGAGCGTAAACTTAAATCCTTCAGCAGCGAACTTGATGGAAGAGCGGAGCTTCTATGGTGATCGCGGGAAAAATCTTCAAACTGACTACGCCTCAGCCCGTTGAGGAGATTGCTCAGAGACTAGAAAGCTACAGTGTACAAGAGGATTATGAGGAAGGAGAATTCAAACTAGCACTCATAACAGAAGTTACAAACCTCCTTCCAAAAGCGGGCACAGTACTAGGAGTCTATTCTCACGACTACGTTATTCACGTTTTTCACCGGGGCAGAGTAATTCCCACGCCCAAAACCATTGAAGCAGTCTTCAGTTTTCGACGATATGACGACAAGACGCTGTTGACTATCGTGGAAAAGAAACGTGTGGCGAACTTTGTCGCAAACAAGATAAGCGACATCCTGTTCGAGAAGGTCGGCAACATCGTTGAGGCGCAGATTCCACCCGAGACCCTACAGGGATTCCACTTGAAGAACCCGGAAGACACGAAGATCACTTTCTTCGACAACGTAGACATCCCTAACGTGGATAAGCTGTCACTTTACGGACCTGACTTGGTAGGCACAACGCTGTTCGAGGAATATTCGAAGCACGGTGACCTTTGGTACATCGTGGCCAGGACGAGAGAATACGGCTACGTGGTGGGTATCACGCGGGATGCTTCTGTGACAATATTCAATTTAGCTGACAAGGAAAAATATCTAGACTTCGTAGCGAAAGAGGTCTATCCACTGGTTGTCTAGGGCTCTGTTCTGTGCATGATCTGCTGGTCTGTTTTCAACGGTGTGTCAAGCCCTACCGTCCGTGATGTAAAAGAACTCATGGCGTCGGCGTCACCAATCGTTATGGCTTTTTGGAAACGATCGTCTGGTTGGGTTTGGGAGAGCCTGAAGTAGTAGCAGTAGATCGGGTTGCCGTCACAGAAGTGTTTCAAGTCGAATTCCGAGAGGTCTCCCTCCATACTTTCGGCCAGCATTTTTACGCACTCTCTCTTTGAGGCGCATGATAGGTAGGGACACCTCATTTTTGGGCACCTGTTGTTGTGTTGAACGGTTTTTCTGTTTTCCAAGGATACTATAGGTCTCGGGACAGACATATAGCAAGTATTACTATGCCCGAAAGAGAATATAAACGTTTCGCCCAAAAACCCCACAACATATATCCCACTCACGTTTCCTACATTTCTGCAGAAGGCGGCAAGTGGTTTGAGAGTTGGTATTCTCGGAAAAGACATCGAAGGATGGGGAACACAGCAGCTCAAGGCTTCACTCGAAAAACGAGGCGCAGCCTCCGCTTTCTTCAACTTTGAGAGTCTTGTAGCGAAGGTCGGCTATCGCCCGGCCGTGAATGCGGGAACCATCGACTTGGTTGAGGATTTATCGGCACTGCTGGTCCGCCCCGTCGGACGAGGCTCGCTAGAGGAGATAATATTCCGAATGGACCTGCTCCACCGCCTTGAACGTCTAGGCATCCTTGTAGTCAACCCAGCACGCACTATAGAACGCTGTGCCGACAAGTTCTATGCCCTAGCACTGCTAGAAGAGAAAGGCATACCGGTGCCTCGAACCATGGTGACCGAGAATTTGACAGCAGCCATGAAGGGATTCCACGAACTTGACAGGGACATCATCCTGAAACCCATTTTCGGGTCCAGAGGCATCGGCTCCACGAGAATTTCCGACGCCAACGTGGCAGAACGAGTTTTCAGTACTATCCTCTTCCACCACGGGGTCCTCTATATTCAGGAATACGTTCCTCATGGCAACTCTGACATTCGCGCTTTCGTCGTAGGCAGGAAAGTCGTAGCCGCCATGCGGAGAATAGGGCAGTCTTGGAAGACTAATGTCAGCCAAGGCGCCAAGCCTGAGGCTTTTCAGCTCAACGAGGAGAATGAAGCATTGGCTGTAAAGGCTGCGGAGACAGTTGACTGTAGAATCGCGGGAGTGGACATTTTGGAAGGCCAGAACGGGTCGCTCGTCATTGAACTGAACAGTCAGCCTGGATGGAGCGGCCTGCAGTCTGTTTCTAACGTCAACATAGCTGACTGCATCGTAGACTACGTCTTGGGTGAAGTTGGAAAATGAGCATCATGACCAGAAACATGAAGGTTACACGAGTTGATATTGCCGAGGCACACCGGGTGAGGGCGGAGGATGTGGTGGCGAGAGACGTGCCGTTACACACGTTCGTGAACGGTGTCCACTTTGTCTCATTTCTCTGCTCGCCAACGCTGCTGAAGGAGCTTGCCGTCGGACACCTAGTGTGTGAAGGCTTGATAGACTCAGTTGAGGAAATCTTGAAGGCTGACTTCGATGGAGAGAACCGCTGTTTTGTCACGTTAAGTAAGACTGAAGGCGCGGAGCGAGTTGCAATCTCAAAGCCCTTCTCAAGGTTAATCGTCTCAGCCTGCGGCAGTATCAGCCATCGCTCAATCTCAGAGTTGCTCGACTCAACCGAACTTCAGCCTCTGCCGCGCTGGGTAGTTGAGGCAAAGACAGTGCTCGAATGTGTGAGAAGACTGAACACCTTGGCAGAGACCTTCAGAAGGACAGGTGGAGTTCACGGTGCGGCCCTATTCAGGCGTGACGGGACGCTCGTAGCTTTTGCAGAGGACGTGGGAAGACACAACGCTGTCGACAAAGCCGTAGGCCTCGCCTCTCTCGATGGACAGGACCTGAACGAATGTTTCTTAGCCTCGAGCGGACGGCTGACTGGCGACATCGTGTTGAAAGCAGCCCGTGTCGGTGTGCCCCTCGTGGCATCTCTTGCCGCCGCCATCGACTCTGGCGTCGAAGTAGCTGAAAAAGCTAACCTGACCCTCGTGGGTTTCGTGCGAGGCAAACGGATGATTGTCTACACGTGTCCCCGAAGGATTAAACCTTGACGATTGTTCAGACCAATGCCGTGACCAGACCCAACGCGCGTGAAGGCACTGGCCATAATGTTTAAATGCTTTTGGGTGCGTAGCCACTATCTCCCGAAGCAGAAGTGAACGGTTATGTCAGAGAAACAAGTCACTGTTGAAGAGTTGTTGGAGAAAGCCAAGCGCCCTTCAAAGCTGGCGCTCGCCTACCATCCGTTCTATGAGGGCAAAGCCCAAGTCTTACCCAAATGCGCTATCCGCAGCTCCGCTGACTTCGCTATATGGTACACGCCGGGTGTCGCAGCCAGCTGTAAGAAGATCGCCGAGAACCCCGACGAAGTTTGGAGCCACACGAACAAGGGGAACTATGTAGCAGTCGTGAGCGACGGCACTCGAGTCCTCGGGTTGGGCAACATCGGTCCACAGGCAGCTATGCCCGTCATGGAGGGCAAGGCGCTCTTATTCAAGTACTTAGGCGGTGTCGACGCCTTCCCCGTATGCCTCAACACCCGAGACCCTGACGAGATTGTCCGTGCTTGTCAGCTCATCGAACCCACTTTCGGCGGCATTAACCTTGAAGACATCGAGAAGCCCAAATGCTTCTACGTCCTCGACGAGGCTCGCAAGAAGCTCGGCATACCAGTGTGGCACGACGACCAGCAGGGCACTGCAACTATCATTCTGGCAGGCTTAATCAATGCTTTGAAGCTCGTCGGCAAGAAGCCCCAAGAAGCGGTCGTTACGCTCATCGGTGTCGGTGCAGCTAACACTCGGACTGCGTACGTTCTTTTCCGCGCCGGCTTCAAGCCAGGCAACATCCTTCTCGTCGACACTGAAGGAATACTCTATGCTGGACGACCCGACTTGGAGAAGGATAAGGAGAAGAACCCATGGAAGTACGATTTGGCTAATAAGACTAACGCTGAAGGCAGGAGAGGCGATACTGCGGCAAGTCTCGAAGGCGTGGACGCTGTCGTTGCCGCCAGCAAGCCTGGACCGGGCACGATTAAGAAGGAGTGGATAAGCAAGATGGCGACAAATAGCATTGTCTTCGCCTGCGCCAACCCTATACCTGAAATCTGGCCGTGGGAGGCAAAGGAGGCAGGTGCACGCATAGTGGGCACCGGCAGAAGCGATTTTCCAAATCAGATCAACAACAGCTTAGGGTTTCCGGCCATCTTCCGAGGAGTTCTCGATGTAAAAGCCAAGACAGTCACGGACGACATGTGCGTTGCCGCTGCAGACGAGTTAGCCCGCTTCGCCGAGGAGAGAGGCATAAGCGAGGACGACATTGCGCCGCGCATGGAAGAGTGGGAAGTGTTCCCGCGAGAAGCCGTCGCCTGCGCCTTGCAGAGCATAAAAGAAGGCACAGCCCGAGTCAAACCTACAAAGCAGGAGCTCTGGGAGAGAGCCGTGGCAATAATAAAGAACGCTCGAGAATCCACCCGCGCCCTTATGGAACAAGGACTGATAAAAGCCCCACCGCCCGAGAAGGACATACTCTCAACGGGTCCCTAATCTCCCTCCCTTTTTGTTTTCGAAGAATCATCCTCCGATGTTCGCCTCCAAAAAGACAAGCCAGCCCATACAACCCCTCACCACTGTTCCCACATATGATTCACACATGCATCTACGAACATAACGGAACACACCTGAGACCCGAACCTGAACAATTACCTTCAATCCAGATTTCACCTTCATAAAGAAGTTAAGCCCCAAGCTCCACATTCAGCCTCAACAAACCATGGGAGAGCAGAAGGCAAAATGAAAGAATACACACCCAAGAAACGCAAGCAACTTCAAGCTAGACTGCGTCAAACTCTCAAGACAGAGATCTGGACACTTTCGACAGAAATGCAGCAAATTCTATGTGATGATCTAGTTACAGCACTACAGAACAGGCTAAAAGTGCTCACCGAAGCCGCCGGTAAACACCGCTGAGTGATGGAAGCAGACACTGATTCAGAATACATAAATGATTTATACATTAACCGCCAACACAAACGCCAAAGAGGTATACAAATGCGACGCTCCAAATTGGAAATGTACATAGACATACTCAAAGTCTTATCACAACGCGGGCCGCTGAAACTGACACACATCATGTACAAAGCCAACGTGAACTGCAGCGTCTTGAAACAATACCTCGACTTCCTAATCCAACAGAACCTCGTCGAAGAACGAACGATTGGCAAAAAACGCGTCGTCTACGCCATAACCCAGAAGGGCATAACAGTTCTCAAATACTTCAGAGAACTCAAGACCGTTCTTCCAATAATTGAAGAAGCCCGCAGAATCCCCGCAATACTCTAAACCAACCATCTCCTTTCTTCATTCTCGCCGACCAATAGCAACAGAGAAGAGACTCGATAATCTATAGAATTGTGTCGTAAGATTTAATAGACTCTTTGATTCTCATGTGTATATGTGTTTGTCAAGTGCGCTGAAGGTGCTGAACGATGGGTAGAACTGGTGTGAGAGATTCTGCTGTGTTGTTGGCCAAGATTAAAGAGAGCTTGGATAGGCTAAATGAGAAGATGGAGGTTTTTATCGAGATCCAGAAGCAAGGTGGTGGAGGTAAGCAGGATCTTGTGATTCAGGATTTGCCCGAGGCATTGGACGTGATGACTCTCCTTTCGTTGCCTGACCATCTTCGCAAGACGGCTGTGGCTATCTGCAAGATTGGCCACGCTACAGCGGAGGAGGTTGCGGAGCAGACCAAGCGCGCACGGGCAGTTGAGAGTGGCTACCTAAATCAGCTGGTGTTGATGGGGTATCTGAAGAAGGAGCGCAAGGGACGGAAGGCTTACTTCTACGTTGAAAGATAGTGGAGGGACAGGTGTGGGTAAGATCATTGCTGTTCACAGTTACAAGGGTGGTACAGGTAAGACGCTTCTGGCGGTGAACCTTGCAGCTACGTTTGCCCGTCGGGGGAAGAGGGTTTGTGTTCTTGACATGGATTTTAGAGCGCCCAGCCTTCAGTCCCTCTTCAAACTGAACGGTGCCGAGTATTGGCTTAACGATTACTTGAACGGTGCTTGTGAGATCGGTAAGGTTTTGATCGACTACACTCCTCAATGTCAATGCAACGGGCAGATGTATGTGGGTCTAGCGAATCCGGCTACTGAGGCTCTGCGGGACATGTCTTCTAAGGATCGGAAGTGGGAGATGCGGGCGCTTGGGAGGTTGCTGTCTCTGAGGAATACGTTGTTGAACGATATGGAGTTGGACTATCTTCTCTTCGATACGAGTCCGGGGTTGCAGTATTCTTCTGTCAACGCTATCGTGAGTGCCGATGTCGTCTTAGTGATCAGTACGATTGACGCGTCGGATATTGAAGGTACGAGGCGGATGACGCACGATATGTATGATTTGTTTGAGAAGAAGGCAGCCATTTTGATGAACAAAGTGCCAATCGAGTTTCTGTCCAGTCCTGTTGACGTGGATGGTTTGCACAAGCGTTTTGAGAGTATGCATGCTCTGCCTGTGCTCAAGGTTATTCCGTGTTTCTGTGATGTCCTGCGTTCAGGTGGTACGAAGGTTTTTGCTCGGGATGAGCCTGACCATCCGTTTACAAAGCATCTGGACGAGATCGCGTCTCGTGTAGAAGCGTTTTAGGGCGTTTCGCTGTCATTTCTGCGTGTTATGTTCTCAGACTATGGGCCTTTTTGTATGTTCCTCAAATAGGCTTCAAATATGGATGTTGAACGGGTCTGTGTTTTGTCGAAATGGCGAACCTAGCGAGTTATCCTTTTCGAGTTTACGTCCAGATTTTTCGAGATCGCGTTACAAACAGGCAACAAATGCCTCTTGAATAAGTGTTTTGGTGTTGGACAGTCATACAAGAAGGTTTATTAAGTATTGTGATATGTGATACGTTTCATAGCCAGAGGCATAAACAAATGGCAAAGAAACCCAAGCAGAAAAGGCAAGCTCTAGATATTGACGAAGACGCCGTGAGGACCTTGCGACCGTTGAGCGCAGAAGAAGCGTTCAACTTCTACACGGCAATAGGAGAACCGACGGGAGAAGCAGCGGCAAGTCTCCCAGACTTCCTAGAGAAGATAAAATCTGCAAGGCTGGAGAGCTTGTCTTTCCACCTTAATAGAAAGGATTTCCAAAACTGGGCTCGAACGACCCTGGGCGACTCTAAACTGGCAAAAAGAATTGGGAGAATACCCCTCTCACACGACGACAACCTCAAGAGAAAACTGTGCACTGCGGTCGAGAACCGCATCAAAGAACTGGCAGAGATATCCCAAACCATCTGCATCAGCGAAGACATAGCTATTACCTCAAGAAATGCTTCTCGTTAGCATCGAAATTCACCCAACACACACGGACTAAACCTTAAGCCTTCCAATTCTCCAGCATTTACGCTCACTTATGACTGATTCTGAGACGTGGGCATTTGCTGCAAAAGAGAAGTAGAAAAATGAGCCGCTTGTCTGGAAGTCCCTAAGGCTTCGTGCCGAATGTTTTCTTAACCCACGCTGTCGTCTTTTCCATGTCTTCTCTGAACCGCTTCAACTCCTCCGCTGTCCTCTTCGGCGGTTTAGGCTCTTCTGCAGGTGTCGCGTAAACGTCCAGAAGGTCACCTTGCGGCTGCTTCTCTACGTGAATGTTTACCCTCAACCCTACGTTGACTTTCTCAGGGTCAACATCCCTCATCGTCATGGGCAAACAAGTGTTCGTACCATCAATTCTCACCATCGCACCGACCAGGGGCTGCAGATGCGCCATCGAAGGCCACGCTATAGCCATAACAGTGTACGAGAAGACTTGTCCCTTCTTGGGGAGCTCAACCCACTCTGTCTCCTCAAGCCTGCATTTCGGGGTGAAGCAATGCGCCCGTGGAGGACAGTAGACGAGTCCGCACTTGGGACACTTTGTTCCGTACAGCTTGCCCTCCAACAGTCCCACGAAGAACTTTGACACTTTGCCATAGCTGTGATGGAATAGGCTGCCGTGCGGTCTATGCACAATCATGAACTTGTCAGGCTTCAAGCTGTTGAGGGTCGGTCCATCGTTCATTTCGACTATCTTCCATCCCTCAGGCCTCCATCCGCCTCTGCGTTCCCACTCTTCCCATTGCTTCTCGTCAATCTTCTTCTCTTTCAATACCTTTTCAGGTCCAGGTTGCTTCATCATCTCACACCTCCAAAACCACTGCACCAGCTTGGCAGCCAGTGCCACCGTGCCCGTGTATAAAGCCCTTCTTCGGTTTGCTCAATTGTCTTCCGGGCGCCCCCCATTTCTTGCCTATTTGGTTGCTCAGTTGCCAATAGACGTCGACTACTTGAGCGATTGAGGTAGAGCCCACCGCATGTCCTTGGGCAGTAAGGGCGCCGCTTAGCTGACAGGGAAGCTCTCCATGCGGGCTAATGATACCTTCTCGGAGCAGTGTTCTTCCTTCTCCTCGCTTGCAGAAATCGAAGTCTTCTAGACCCGCTAAGACTACGCCTGCGTAGGGGTCGAAGATCTCGACGAGGCTGATCTCTTTCCGGGGGTTCTTTATTCCAGCGTCCTTGTACGCCATTCTCGCAGAGACTCTCAGGGATCCGAAGTTACAGAAGTCTGGGTAGGGCGACATCGGAGGAGGAACGTGATTAGGCCAGATCTTTTCATCCTCGGGGTACAGGCCCTTCCACGCCGGATTGTCGGGTCTGTCTCCAGCCCTCATCGTGTCCGAGCCGAAGCCCACACCGCTAATCCATACAGGGTTGTCGGTGAGTTTCTTGGTAAGCTCTTCGTTCGCCAAAAGGAGTGCAGAGGCGCCCTCGCTTGTCATGGCACATTCGTAAAGTCTGTAGGGCCAAGAGATTAGGCGAGACTTGTACACGTCTTCCACCGTAATCTTACCGAAACCATGCTGAGCAACCCACTGCGAGTACGGGTTGTCAAGCGAATTGTTGTGACACAGGACAGAGACTTCAGCCAAATCTTCCTCGGTCTCTTTGTACACGTGCATCCTCCGTGCTTCCATCGTGGCGTAGAAGGCGTTGTACGTGAAGCCTGACACAAAGTCCCAGTCTGTGTCGCCTGCGATGGCAATGGCTTCATTGACCTTTTGAATAGGGAGCTCATCCATCTTTTCCCACCCGACGACAAGGACCAGTGGGAACATGCCTGAACGTATCCACAGTGCTGCGTTGATTATTGCGTCGATGGGGGTTGCTCCGCCCGATTCGACTCGAAAGCATGGCACACCGCTGAGGCCTAAGTAGTCGTTGATTATCCAGTGCATGCATTGCTGCTGTTCTAGAATGTCGCTGAAGTACGAGTAGCAGCATGCGTAGCCTTTCTTCATGAAGTCTCCGAGTTCTAGGTATGGCACGTCATTGAGTATCATTTTGACGGCTTCTGCGCACATCTCTTCCTGCAACGTGTGTCTCGGATTGTCGAATCTTGAAATGCTGCCTGCGACGATGCCGACTTTTTTCAACTTCTCACCTCATTATTGCGAAAGAGATAGGTTAGTGACGATATATAACATAAGTCTTTTGCCAGGTCATCTCCATATGATCGTAAGCCCGCACTCGAGCCTGTCACGAGCGTGGCTCCAAGGAAAAACGTGGTTTATATATCTCTGCGTCTACAGTATTTGCTCTTCACGCTCTGAGGTTGGATGATTTGGCTGGGAAACCGATAGTTTCGATAGTTTCGGCGGGTATGTCGAAGTTTGGAAAGCGAGACGGACTATATGGAAGAGAGCTTTTCGTGGAGGCTGTAAGTGAAGCCTTCGAGCGATGCCCCAACCTTGACCCCAAACGGGACATCAAAGCGGCTTTCATCGGCATGATGGGCGAGTCTTTTGAGCATCAGGGTCACGCAGGACCAACTGCGTTAGACTGGGCGGGTCTGTTGCCCACTCAGGCTTACAGGACAGAGGGCGCATGCGCTTCGTCAGCCACCGCTATACGGTGTGGCATTTTTGCAGTTCTGTCGGGCTTGGCAGATGTTGTCATGGTCGGGGGCGTCGAGAAGATGACGCACCGGGCTACTGCACACGTCACCGAGTATCTTGCCATGGCATGTGACTTCTTCTTCGAGCAGTGGAACGGCTTGACGTTTCCAGGGCTCTTCGCGATGGTTGGCACGGCGCATATGCATAAGTATGGTACGACTGAGGAGCAGATGGCGCTGGTCGCGGTCAAAAATCATCGTCACGGCTCGATGAACCCTAAGGCCCATATGCAGAAAGAGATAACGTTGGAGCAGGCTCTGGGTTCAAAGGTGGTTGCGTGGCCGCTCAAGCTATTCGACTGCTCGCTCATCACTGACGGGGCCAGCTGCCTAATCCTCACGAAACCCGAGCTCGCGAGAAAGTTCACAGACTCGCCTGTGCATATCATCGGCTCGGGACAGGCAAGCGACACTATTGGACTCTATGAACGGAAGGACCTCACAAGCCTCAAAGTCGGGAAACTGGCAGCAGAAGAGGCTTACAAGATGGCCGGCGTCGGTCCTGATAACATCGACGTTGCAGAGGTGCACGATTGCTTCACGATTGCAGAAATCGTCGCATACGAGGACCTGGGCTTCTGCAAGCCAGGTGGAGGTGGACGTTTTGTGCAGGATGGACAGAGTCAGATCGGCGGCAAAGTCGCGGTCTGCACAAGCGGCGGCTTGAAGGCCAAAGGGCACCCTGTGGGCGCGACTGGCACGGCTCAGGCTTATGAAGTTTATCTGCAACTGACGAGTCAGGCGGGGAAGAGGCAGGTGACAGACGCCGAGATAGGGTTGACCCACAACGTGGGCGGACTAGGCGCGACTGGCGTCGTGAACATTTACAGGAGGGGCTAGGCTTGACTGAGACCGCGCCTCCATTCACCATTGAAAGCTTCTACAGGTTCGTGAAAGAAGGAAGGCTGATGGGCGCCAAATGCAACACGTGCGGGCAAGTCATGGTGCCGCCGAAGCCGATGTGCACAAACTGCCTCTCAGAAGACTTGAGGTGGAAGGAACTTCCCAAATGCGGAAGACTGCTCACCTACACCATCATCCACGTTTCTCCCAAGCAGTTCCACTCGATGGCGCCCTACGTGGTCGGGATTGTCGAGTTTGAAGAAGGTGCGCAGCTCCCAGGAATGGTGAGGAACGTCAGCTTGGACGCTATAAAAGTGGGAATGGAAGTAGTAGTTGACTTCGACAAGGAAACGGTGCCAAGCGAATGGCCACAGTGGCCGAGGTATTACTTCCGTCCAATGTAACTTCTGATCAAACCTTGGCGTTTCGCTATTTCCTTTTGCGCGCAGCAATCGGCTCAGAGGCAACCGACAAGCCGCTATGAAATGAGTTTCCGACCTTCTCGGACCAGACCAATCGATTCATCAACTCAAGCATAACTTCTTAATGCATAGGCGGCAGTTATACTACGTGGGGCGTACCCACTGGGGCAGATAGTCTGTTACTAAGGAGAAAAGAGACGCTAACGGTGGACCTGAGCGAGATAGAGGGCGACAGAGAGTCGCTCTCCAGCCTCTTGCGTTCAAAACTAAAGGTTAACATCACTGCAAACGGCAAGAAATTGCTGATTGATTCTGAGGATTTGTCGCCTGAGGAATTGAAAAGACTAGTCAATAAATTCATCTATCGTCGAAATCTGATGAATAAGTATTGGGTTGCACTCCGAGGCGATGTGGTAAGGGTCGAGAAGTTCAAGCACCCTAAGAAGCGTGGAAAGCGAAAGAGAAAGGTAACTCAACCTTCAACGATCAAACACGGCTGGTAGAAACATGTCTAGCAATGAAAAGAGTATCCTGCAACTTTTTCGGTCACCACTTGTGTGATGAGGGACCGTGCTTTTGTCCAACACCTTAGCTCCTGAATGGCTTTTCAAAGCGAAGGTAGTGCATCTTGTGCTTTCCAAGGACACGGAGAAAGCTGTGGAACTGGCAAGTCGGCATTACGGGATTGCAGAGCCAGGACTTGTGGTGGGGTTGCCCAAGCGTCATTCGAAGAGTCTGGCGTGCTACGTGGCAAAGAAGCGAACGATCCATGTTTCCTGTAGGGAAATCCTCTACGATCCACATGTGATTTTGCATGAGTTCTATCACCATCTCAGAAACTCAACGAGTACACAGAAGGGCTTGGAGAAACACGCCGACAAGTTCGCGATGGAATTCTTGGAAGCGTACAAAATCGTTGCAGCATGTTGTGACTTGACCGCGAAAGCCGAGGAGTAGCTTGCTTGGAACAGAAAAGGGCTTTAGCGTTGCTAGTGGCCTGAAATGAGCATCACAGTGCCGATAAGTCTTTAAAGTTTGTGGCTATTCTGCTTTCGCTAAACGAAGAGTATTCAGGAGCATCCGCATGGTCAATCTATCGTCCTCTGAAGCAAATGTGAATGCGCGCGCCGATTCTGAGTTTTCTCATGAAGTACTACTGAGCTTATGCGACTCTTCTCCCCTTTTCTGCCACAAGTTGTCCGTCCTTGAAAACTTTCTCGGCCAAGTTGACGCCGTAGTGGTAGGGCAGGTACTTGTGGTTTGGGGCGTTGAAGACGACTATGTCTGCCTTCTTTCCCACTTCGAGGCTCCCTATTTGATGAGCCCTCTCGATCGAATGAGCAGCGTTTATCGTTGATGCGACGAACGCTTCCTCAGTCGTCATCCTCATCTGAAGAACCGCTAGGGTCATCATCATGTGCATCGATTCGCACATGTCCGCCGCGCTTAGGTCTGTTGCGAGGGCAACTGGCAACCCCGCGTTAATGATGTCTCTGGCTTTGGCATAGGTGCCCAGATAGCAGAACGGTGTAGTCGGCAAGAAGGTTCCGATTATGCCCTTCGTTACCAAGGCTTCGATTTCCTCTGTTGGCGTGAAGATGAGGTGATCGGCTGAGACCACTCCCAGCTCTGCGCCGAGTCTTGCTCCGCCGCTGTGGGCTAGCCAGTCTGCGTGAATTCGCAGCTTCATGCCATGCGTTCGGCCAGCCATGAGTATTCGTCTAGACTGCTCTACGTTGAAGTATCCTCTTTCGCAGAACACGTCGCAGTATTCAGCCAACTGTTTCTCAGCAACTACTGGAACCCACTCGTCGACGATTTCGTCAGTCAACTCGTCAACCCTGTTCTCGTATTCGAAGGGAATTCCCTGAGCCATGAACGTAGGGATCAAGTCAATCGGATGCGTCTCGTTCAACGTTTTGATGATCTCCAGCTGCCTGATTTCTCCCTTCAGCGTCATTTCATAGCCGCTTTTTGCCTCCACGGTCGTCGTGCCGTGAGCCAGCATCGTGTCGAGGATCTTCTCCGTCTTCTTCAGCAGTTCATCTGTCGATGTTTCGGCGGTCTTCTTGAGCGTCGTCGGCATGCCCCCGCCCTTGGCTTTGATCTCCAAGTAGGGGACACCTTTAACAGCCATCATTTCGAGTTCTTCCTCCCTCGAGCCAGCGAAAACCAGGTGCACGTGGGGGTCGATAAGCCCCGGCGTAACAAGTTGGCCACGTGCGTCGATGATTTCGACGTCTTTCTGGAGTTTGTTCAAAACCTCTCCTGTCGGTCCGACTGCCACTATTCTTTTGCCTTTAATGGCGACGGCTCCATCCTTCACTATGCCAAGATTCGCCATTCTGTCTCTGGCTTGGGGCTTGTCGCTTGTTCCCACTAGTGTGACGAGTTCATCGGCGTTGGAGATCACAAAGTCGGCTTCTATTGCCATGCTGTTCCTTCCTTTTTGGAGAAGCTATACGTCCAAGTATTTCTTTCTTTCCCAGTCGTGCACAGCGACGTTGAAATCTCGCCACTCTTCTCTCTTGAGTTCTAAATGCCTTTGACAGAATGTGTCTCCCAGAGTCTTCCGCAGGTATCTGTCCTCTGAGAGTTCCTCTAATGCCTCTCCCAAATTTTCTGGAAGCGTTCCTATGCCCTTTTGTAGTCTTTCTTTGTCGGTCATCTTGTAAACGTTCTCCTCAACCGGGTCGGGAGGCTTAATTTTCCTCTCTATGCCATCTAGCCCTGCAGATAGAATGCCGGCAAATGCAATGTAGAAGTTGCTTGACCCATCTGTAGGTCTATACTCGAGCCTGGTTTTCATCGTCTTTCCAGGGGGGATTCTAATAAGAGCTGTTCGATTGTATCTTGCCCATGAGATGTAAACCGGTGCCTCCCAGCCTGGGACGAGCCTCTTGTAGGAATTCACCGATGGATTCGTGAGCGCCGCCAACGCTTTTGCGTGAGTGAGAATGCCACCGATGAAGCTTAGACCTCTCTCGCTGAGCCCCTGTCTCCCTTCCGAATCGTAAAAGAGGTTGTGATTCTTTCTGGGCTCGAATAGTGCGACATGAGTGTGAAGCCCAGCCCCAAACTGGTCGTGGAAAGGTTTGGGCATAAAGGAAGCGATGAGCCCTCTCTTGGCCGCCATAAGTTTTACGAGGAATTTCACTAAGTAAAGGGTGTCAGCCATCTTCAACGCGTCCGAGCCGCCGATGTCCATCTCCTGCTCCAATCCCAGCTCCAGCTCATACTTTCCAGGGGGCACTTCGTGGTGATGCTTCTCGACGGAGACATTCATGTTCCTGAGACCTTCCACGATTTCTAGCCTTAAATCTAAGCCGAGATCTGCAGGTGGAGTGGCCAAGTATCCGCCTTTGTCGAGCAATGCGATGTCATCATTCTCCTCCTTCTTGAACAAGAAGTACTCCATCTCGCTGGAGGCATAGCATTCTACGAAACTCCCCACTTTCTTCTTAACGTTGTCGATTGCTCTTTTGAGGACAAATCGGGGGTCCAGCTCGAAGGACTTGTTTGAGTCAGGCTCATACAGGCTGCAGACTACTCTCGCAACTCTATGAGGAAAAAGATCTGGTGGTAGTATGGCCAATGTTTGCAGGTCCGGCATCAGCTTCAAGTCGCTCTTGTTTACGTCCACCATATTAATGGATGAACCATCGATGTGTATTCCCCCTTCTGCGATTTTCGGCAGAAGCTTAGAAGGAACCCAAAGGGACCGGAGCGTTCCAGCGAGATCTGTGAACTGCAGTGCGACTTCTTTCACGTTTTCCTTCTGAAGGAGTTCTATTACTTTTTTTGTGACCATTTTCCCGCCTCGTAGATGCTTCTCGTTTAGCCTTCTGGGTTAAAAAGGCTGTGAAGGACGATATATCCCTTCCCAAGGTACCCTTTAGTTTGCCGAGGTCGTTTTCAGAACTCCGATATCTTCGTCGCGGCTTCTATGGCTTTCGCGGCTTCCCTCACATTATCTCCTCCAGGCCACTTGCCGTAACCTCACAGACACGTTGGGGCGCATCTACCGCCTCAAGCGCATTCGGACAAACTGATCGTGGCTTCTGAGGCAAATCGTCTTCTACTTTTGTATGGTAATCCATTGATCTACGGCCAAAAGCGGATTACGGCTGTCTATACGTCAGGTTTATATTAAGTAGGAATCGAATTTTCTCGCAAGCATGAGGGAATGAGAGTGTTCAGTGTTAATGGCGTTCCGGTCGAGGCTAGTTTTTGCGAGACGTTCAAAGTGCATGTCGCAAGGGTACTTGTGACTTCAGTGAGTAGGAAATGGGCTTGGGAAGCAACCATGGAGGTTAAGGGACTGGGCAGGTCAGCCACCATTCCGCCTTGTGAGGCTTCCGTAGAGGCGGAGGTCCAGCCCGAGGAGACCCTCGACCTCAGACCGGGGTTCATTGTGCAGTTTCTCGACAGGAAGTTCGATTCGTTGAGGGAGTGGTTGATAATCAGGATACGAAAAGGGGTCTTGCCCTACCCTAAGACCAGCGTGTTTGATGTCTTGCCTCGGGAGATGGCTGAGGACTCAGTCGAGGTCAAGGGCACGATTATACAGACCTTTGGAGACGGTTTCGAAGAGGAAGCTGAGGCGTTTGGGAGACACGTCTATAGGATACCCCGGATGGATGGGCACTTCATCGTTGAAAAGCGATTTGGAGTCGCGAAGGGGGTGGCTGGCGGCATGTTCCTCATCCTTGCCGAGTCGGATGACGCAGCGTTGAAGGCGGCTGAGAAGGCGCTTGAGGGCATACAGACCATACCCTACGTAGTTGGGAAGTTTGCCGCTTCTGGAACCAAGGTCGGCGGAAAGACCTACAAGGATGCTATAGCGACGACGAACGACGCCTATTGTCCTTCCTTGGCCACGAACCCCGGAAGCCGTCTTCCCAGCGGTGTCGAATGTGTCTACGAGGTCATCGTCAACGGCCTCCGACAAGAACCCGTTGAACATGCTATGAAGGTTGGAATCGAGAGTGCCACAAACGTGGGCGGCGTGGTTAAGATAGCCACGGCGAATTATGGTGGAACACTCGGGAAAGGAAGGATATATCTCAAGAGTCTGTTCGGCCCAGAAGGTTGAGCTGCCTCTTCGCGTTAGAGGCTGATGTTAGAGCCGGACAAATTTCCGACAAAGCTTAAGAACAAACCGCTTTCAAGATTAACCGATGGCAAATTGACTGAACAGGAGGCTGTCAAGAAATGGTTTGCCACACACGTGGAGAAGGTGGCAAAGAAAGACAAGATTCCAGCAGGTGAGCGGTGGGGAAACGCGTTTGGCGCTGCAGCCATAATCGTGGGCATCTGGTTTTTCGTGATACACCAAACGCGTCCGACTGGCTTCTTCACGGAGGATTTTGGTGTGGTAGAGTCAGCGCTATTCTACATTGCTCTGCTGTTCGGAGTAGCGACAAGCATGTCAAGAATGGTAATTGGCCGCAAGAATGCGGTGCGTCCTCTTGAGGCGCTTTCGTCAGCCTTTACACTCGTAGCGTTGGTCCGGCTCTTGGTTGTCTTTCCGTTCGACTTCTCCCACCTTGCCGACCCGTTGCCGAGGTTCCTCGAGTTTCTGCTGCAATGGATTTCAGGCTATGTTGCCCCTGTGCTGATGGTGCTGGGGATCATCGGAAGCGCAGCGACGGCTGCATACAACGCTGTGATGTATGCCTTTGTTCGCAGAGAACTCGCCAAACCCAAGCCCGTCAGCATCTGACCTGCGGCATGACTTCTTCCGCAAACAGCCTTAGTGGTTCCAGCGTCGGCGCGTCAGCAAACAGCAGCGTGAAGTGAGTCACACCCGCGTCCACGTAGGCCTCTATCCTCTTTCTGCACGTGTCAGGTGAGCCCTTTATTGCAAACTTCCAGTCTGAGTCCTCTGGTTTTCCGCCGCGTTCTTCGCGCCAGCGCTCAGCTCGGTTTGAGGCCGTCTCATCGTCTTCGGCTATTATGACGCGTGCTTGGAACGTGTTCTCTATTGTGGCGACGTCTCGGCCGATCTCGTGGCAGGCTTTCTCCAACCGTCTGGCCTCCTCCTTGAAGCCGTCAGGAGCGACAAAGCCGCTGTTCCAAGCGTCAGCGTATCGGGCGATGAGCCTAAGCATTTTGTCGCCTCCTCCTCCGACGAGTATTGGTGGACGCGGCTTTTGGATGGGCTTCGGGAGGCAAATAGCCTTCTCGACACAGTAGTACTTGCCTCTAAAAGTGACTTCTTCTCCGGTCCAGAGTTTAGTGATGATTGACAGCGCCTCATCCAGCATCTCAACGCGAACACCGCCCTTGGGAAACGGGATGCCGTAGGCCGCTGCCTCAGCATCGTGCCAACATGCTCCTATTCCGAAGTTAAGTCGTCCGTTGGAAATCATGTCGACGGTGGCCGCCATCTTCGCCAGCAGCGATGGAAAGCGGAAGAGGTTGCACGTCACTAAGGGGCCGACACGTATTGTGTGTGTCGCCTCAGCCAAGGCAGACAAGACTGTCCAGCATTCTAACGTTGGGCCATAGGTGAATTGGAGATGGTCATATACCCAGATCGAGTCGAAGCCGATTCTGTCGCATTCCACAGCAACTTTCTTGAGGGCAGAGTAGTCGGGCATTCCTTGAAGCGCCTGCACTCCAAACTTGGCCTTTCTCAC